>CAUVPC010000074.1:0-2527 GCA_963553655.1 uncultured Candidatus Saccharibacteria bacterium | reverse complement strand
GACATACATCCATTATACCATCTACCGCGAGCTAAGCATACCGTCAAACCACCCCTTACTGTAGCAATCGCGAAAGTTCCAGGCCCCGGGGCTTTCGGTTTTGTAGCTCCAATAAAACCAAGCATCGACGTTTGCTGGTACGGCAAGTTGCGATTGGCAGTGGGTGTATTCATTACTATCACTGGCGGTGCGTGGCGGCAGAGCAGCGCTCCACTCGCCAATGATCAATGGTTGCTGACGGGCATAGCCGCGGTATTTGCTAGACTGTTGTTCAAGTACCTGGCCGTGGTGAGTCAGCGATGTCGCTTGATTGTCTGTATCGGAAAAGCATTGATAATGATGTATATCGAGCGTATTATTCCCAATTCGTCCTGACCACCAGGCTGGCTGATAGCAATCAGAGACTACGAGGCGCACATGAGATGGCAATTGAGCACGTAATTTTCGGCTCGTTTTGCGTGTCCACCACCACAACTGCCACCGTTCACGTCGGGTGTTCACCAGCGGTTCATTGAGCAGCTCAATCCCCCAGAGTGCTGGATGGTTGCCATATTCATTGGCAATGTCAAGTAATATCTGTGATGTTTTCCGTCTATTGGCGCGTTGATACCACCCGACAGTGCTAGTATTACCGCTACCACTGTGATCACTGGCGTTTTGAGCACCAGGCGCAGCGTGCAGGTCGAGTAGCACCTGTAGGCCGTGGTGTTTGGCCGCGTCCATCAACCAGTCAATCTGCGGCTTTGCCGATATATACGGTGGTTGGTCCTCGAGCGCCCAGTAGCCAATCGGCAGCCGTATCAACTGCACACCAGCGTGCGCCAGCCACTTGAGATCAGCTTCTTGGATGAAGGTTTGTCGATGCTGCTGGATGCGCGCTCGACCATCTGCGGTTTTAGATAATTCATATTCGTTGGTCGCGTCTGTTCCGGCAAATACACTTGGCGTCATCCATCGTTCAAGCACTAGCCAGCCACCCAGATTGACACCGGGTATGGCAGACGAGGGAGAATGACTATTCATAGCTCTACTGTAGCATGAATAAATTGCCGAATAATAGCCAAACAGCTATACTGGAAGTAATGTATGATCGACACGAAGTCAGTGTAAAAGTAGCGCTGTATAGCAGCGACGGCAAACGCACCTTGTTGATGCGGCATTGGGGTGATGCGGGGTTTGGTCTGCCGGGCGGGCATATTGATGCTGGTGAGATGCCTGATGCCGCACTGGAGCGAGAGCTGCGTGAGGAACTAGGTATCACCATTGATGCGACGCCAGCCGATTTTTACGTGCGCGACCCATATGATACCACCGCCAAAAACCATAAAATCATCCTTGGCTATACGGCCATAATTGACGATGATATTGAGCTGCCAGACCAGGCCTGTGATGGCAGTGAAGCAGGTCCCGTCTGGCTGACGCGGGCAGAAGTTGAGACTGTTGATAAACTCGCACCAGGTTATCGGGATTTTTTGCTGAAGCGGTGGCCGTAAACGTAATATATCAGGAGGTATAACAAAGCTATGAAATCAATTCCTAAACGAACGCTAACATTCATCGACTCATGGCTAACGTTGCGCAGTCGGTGGGCGCGCTGGCCGGGGTTTACGGTCGCGATAGCCAAAGACGGCGAGGTGGTTTTTCATAAAGCTTATGGACTGGCAAATATAGAAAATAATGAGAAATTAACAACCAACCATCTCTTTCACGTCGCCTCACACTCAAAAACTTTTACCGCCACGGCCGTAATGCAGCTACAAGAGCGCGGCAAGTTACGCATCGATGACTTAGTGACGGCACATCTACCGTGGCTGGCGCAGCATAGCGACCAGCATTGGCGTGACGTAACCTTGCGTCAATTGTTGAGCCACTCAGCAGGCGTGATTCGTGACGGCCAGGCGTCAGGCTTTTGGCAGTTTCAAGGAGAATTTCCAGACGAAGACGAGTTCAAGCAGCAAATCATGAAGTCACAACTAGTATTTGAACCAAATTCCGAATTTAAATATTCCAATTTTGGTTTTGGCTTGCTCGGCTTGGTGATTGAGCAAGCTAGCGGCAAATCGTACGCTGATTTTGTGACGGAAAATATCATCACACCGCTTAACTTAACACAAACTGCTGCGGAATATTCGTCGGATTTACAAATGGCAACTGGCTACAGTAGGTTTGATTTACGCCAGCAGCGCCGTCCGTTCCAGCACATTACAACTGGCGTATTGCAGCCAGCCACAGGATTTTGCTCAACGGCGCATGACTTGGTGAAATTCTTTGCTGCTCTACAGGTCGGCTCAGGTAAACTGTTGAGCGATGCTTCTAAAAGGGAAATGCGGCGTCCATCATGGCAAGTCGCTGACGAAGCAAACGCAGGAAGTTACGGTTTGGGAGTCGATGTCACCAAGACCAAGGACAGCAAGCGGCTCGTCGGTCATAGCGGCGGTTATCCAGGATTTGTCAGCCGCACCTGGTCGCGGACAGATGACGGAATAACTGTTTCGGTGTTGGCGAACGCGTATGATACAGCGCCAGG
>CAUVPC010000073.1:0-2546 GCA_963553655.1 uncultured Candidatus Saccharibacteria bacterium | reverse complement strand
AAAATTCCATGATGGGGCGCAAATTTTTCAGCAAATCCTGCGCGGTTTTGGGGCGGAGGTTTTTGATGGATTTATAGACCGGATGGATACCCGACGTATGGTGGACGTCGGACGTATCAGTTGACTTGGCAAGCTCGACCGACGGATTGCTGATCTGATAGCTGTTATATTGCATACCAAATTGACCGGAGAACATGAATTCGGCGTCAGATCTCAGCTGCGATTCACGGTACGGCTGATTGAACCAAACGGCCTTGACCTTGCCAGAATCATCCGCCAGCACCGCCGTAGTAATCCTCAAGCCTCGGCGCACAATGCGCGTGGAAATCGATTCGCAGCGCGCCCGCACCGTCACCTTGCCCGGTTGAAGATCAGCAATGTTGACCGCCGCCGAATAATCATCATACGCCCGCGGCAAAAAATCCAAGGCGTCCGCCACCGTCTCTAAACCCGCCGCCGACAGCGCTTGGGCAGTTTTGGGACCGACGCCTTTGATGTGTTCCAGTGGAGTTGTCAGCTTCATCTACGAAACAGCGTTGATGCCTTCCAATGCGTAGGCGGTATCTTCCCAACGCTCCACAGCAATGCAGTCAATACCCATATTTTTAACCGGGAAATCATTACCACCTTCTTCTAGTTTGTCGCCAAAGAATAAAATCTCTTCCTTAGCTACGCCCGTTGCTTCCATCAGTTTTTTCATGCCATGTGCTTTGTCGATACCAGGTTTGGTGACGTCCAGACTAGTGGTACCTGCCGTCCGAATCTCAAATTCTGGAATACGTGCTTTGACGGCATCGTTGAGTAATTTTCGCTTTTCCTTGTTGGCTTCAGCCCACGCATATTTATCCTCAGGTGTGGCTCTTTGGCCCAGTGCAGAATACGTCACCTGACTGAGACGGTCTTCAATGATTTCGCCAGCTGGATTGTCCACCCACATATCAAGCTCCTTAGCTGAGGTCTCAATCGCTTCAAAAATTCGAGCCTTTTGCTCCTCAGTCAAATCTTCTTGATACTGCAACCGCCATTCACCATCCTGGAAACGATAGTACCGAGTGCCACAGGTCGGCATGATGTGCAGTCGACTGAGATCAACGCCCGGAACTTGCTCAATTTGCCTGACAGTGTTTGGATAAATCACCCCTTCAAAATCAGTACCAGAAATGATACACACATCGTAATGCTTCAACAGCTCCGCCAACAGACCAGCCATGCGCGGCGTAGCTGGCATTTTCGACATAACGATAGTGTCATCTGAATCAAAAGCTATGATTTTTTTCATTCTTCGTCTCCCTCCATGATTAGCACGAATGTATTTTTACCTTTTTTCAGCAGCGATGTGGTGTTGACGGCTTGGTCTTCGGCTATTTTTTCACCGTTGAGGCTGATGGCGCCAGATTTCAGCAGGCGTTTTGCTTCGCCATTGGAGCTGACCGCACCAGACACTACCAATGCTTCAATGACGCCAACGCCGACATCAACGCGCGGAATTTCCTTGGCCAAAGCATCCAAATCATCATCCGACAATTGCCGGAAATCACCGCCACCAAACAATACTTCCGTCACCCGCTCCACTGATTCGCGCCGATTAACGCCGTGAACGATGTCGGTGACTTCACGAGCCAAGACTTTTTGGGCTGAGCGTGCGCCTGGATTGACGGCGTGGTTTTCAGCGATAGCCTCAATGGTGTCGCGATCGAGCATGGTGAAGATTTTCATGTACTCAATGGCGCTTTCGTCATCAACGTTCAGCCAGAATTGATAGAACTTGTACACACTAGTTTTATTTTCATCCAGCCACACGGCGCCACCTTCGGATTTGCCAAATTTGCGCCCAGTTGATTTGTTGATGAGTAACGGCGCGGTCATGGCATAGACTTCGGCGTTTTCTTTTTTGCGGATCAATTCCACGCCTGAAACCAAATTACCCCACTGGTCAGAACCGCCGATTTGCAAATTGACACCGTGGTGTTTGAACAGATGCCAGAAATCATAGCCCTGCAGTAAGGTGTAAGTAAATTCCGCAAAGCTCAACCCCTTGCCGTTGTCGATGCGTGCCTTGAAAAATTCACGACCAATCAAATCTGCCATGTTGAAATTCTTGCCAATATCGCGAAGGAACGGCAACAATTCCAAATTGCCCAGCCAATCCGCATTATCCACCAAGGTAAAATCGCGTCCAGCAAAAATTTGCGACACCTGGGCTTTTAGGGCTCGTTTGTTGTGCTCAATTTCCGCATACGACAGCAGACTCCGCTCTTCGGTGTCGCGCATATCGCCAATCATGCCTGTGCCGCCACCAACCAGCAGAAACACCTTGTGACCGCGCTCCAAAAAATGCCGCACCATCATGTAAACCGCCAAATGCCCGACGTGCAAACTGTCAGCCGACGGATCTGTCCCCAGATAGAGCGTGAAATTCTCCGAATCGATAAGCTTGTCATTGGTGAATGTGGTCTGGTTCCAAAACCCGCGCCACTGTAATTCCTCTGATAACTGCATATTTTCTCCTTGGTCAGCTAATCTTAGTATCAGTATATCAATTTTTG
>CAUVPC010000072.1:0-2553 GCA_963553655.1 uncultured Candidatus Saccharibacteria bacterium | reverse complement strand
CGGCGCGGATGGCTTGGTCTCGGATGTCGCGGTAGATCTCCCGGGCGAACTGCTCATCGCCCAGGCGCAGCGCCATCACGTTGGCCGCGATGTCGTCCAGCAGCTCCGGCGTGGCCACACGCTTCAAGTCCTCAGGGTGGATGGCGAAGCCCTCCACCACTGCATCACGCATCGCCGGAGCCTCCTCACGGATGATCTGCCGGAAGCGAGCCAATGTGTGCGCCTCCTGATCCCGCCGGAAGGTGTACTCGAAGAACGTTGACAGCAGCCCCGCACCAAACAGCGTCCCACCCAGCTCGCCCAGCGGCAGAGCATGCAGCCACTGCCAATCTCCCAGCCGCATCAACGCCAGCCAGGCGTTGAGCATCATGAGGAGGATGCCAGCCAGGGTGAAAGAGACAGCCAGAAGGGCGGCTTTGAGCCGACGGAGGCGGTGGTGGGGAGAAGGCTCGGCATCGGACATTACATTATTAATTTTAGCATTTTTATAGTGTTTCTTGAAAGATGTGTTGAATTTTTGGTCACACAACTCTGTGTATGAACTAAACTTGAGCGCTATGACAAGATGATCATCGCTCGGGATACAATAGGAGGGCCGATGCGCCAGTGGTTCAGAAATTAACCTTAGGGTCGACCTGGGTTGTTGTCTGCGACGAAATGAAACAGGTCACCTGTGCGCGACTAATACCGAATTATATGGGAGAGCAAGATGACTGCCCCAACTCTCGAAGAAGCCTTCGGGGTCGACCGCTGCCAAGTGCTATGCGAGTCCATGACTGAAATGTCCGGCAAAGCTGTTGCTTTATGCTCAAAGTACCTTGAGAAGCCAAGCATGCAAATGACGAACTGGATTAACGAGCAAGATCCGTCGCAACAGCCAACACTTAATCGTCTCTACGCTCTTGGCTCGTATGCTTCAACCCACTATCTTATGAACGTCGAGGATCACACCCAAACAATAGTTCATTTACTGAGTTGCCCTTCAGATACGGCTCATCTGTGGAGCTACATGTCGCTGTCGAGGGTGGTGGCTGAAAGCGCTTGCCATTTTGCTGAACTGGAAGATCAAAAAGTCGATCCAGAACTTCGACTGCTGCGTGGCATCGCCAGCCACATTAACAATATAACGGGCTCTAAACAAGTAGTTTCCGATATTAGTCGCACCACCGAACATCCCAGCCTAGCGAATGGTATTGATAGCTACTTGGATGGCACTGAACAACTGCTTAAGGAAGTTGACATTTCAGTTCGGCGCGGCAATCGCGGAAGAATTAATGCTCTTGTTAAAGGTGAAATAGCATGTCCGTTGAAAGTCAACATGACAGATATACAAAATAGGCGCTTAACGCATGTTCCAGCAGCCTATCGACTTGGATCTGCAGTGACTCATGGGCAGCACTTCACGTTATCGACGAAGTACATAGCCGGAGAAGTGCGCGCCGAGTACGATATAGAGTTACTGACGCGTGCAGTCCTGATTTGCCTTGATGGACTGATGGCCATGGTCGTGGCTTGCTGTGATGCCCCAACTTCTTACATGAAGCGCTCATCGGAGTTGATGAAGCGAATTATTTCCGTAAAAGCGAAGTAGAGAATGTGTGTAGGCGGCATTGATTGCACATCTCGCATTGCTTTAATCTATCTACGCTGGTGAGCCGCGCCTATTAATGCGTAGGAATATTGTCGCATCATGTTAGTAGTAAACTATCATCCACGACCAAGGAGAATTCAATGGGAGATGTCGCGTCACTCATCAGCGCCGTCATCGCAGCGATCTGCGCTATCGGTTCGTTGTTCGGCTGGCTGTCAGCACGCAAGGAAGCCAATAAGGCCGCAGAGCGTGCTGCGAAAGCTTTGGAAGCGTCTGAACGAAAAGCGCAAGCTTTGGAGAGCCTCGTTGTGCAGGGACGAGATGCTGCAGAGCGGGCTGAACTAGCAGTGAGTACCGCTCAAGAGCATTCGGAGTCTGCCCTGCGGTCTGCTGAAGCAGTCGAGGCTATCGCCGCTGCCTTCAAACCAGCTAAATTCACCATGGAGTGGAGGGATCGTAATTTATTTGCTCTGCGCAATACCTCAGAAGCCCCCATCACCATTACAGCCTTTTCACACCCAAATGCATTCGTCAAACTACCTTTTAAGGTACCGGTAACAATTTCGCCCAATGAATCCATTCAAGGTCGAGCAACTTCTGCTCACGGACGTGACTTTCCTAGTAAACTTGCGCTGATCATTGATAGCGCTTCTAGCCCTGTGGTCGTCCCAACGACAGGCCGACCCTGACTCATGACGCTTAGGGTACCGGAGGTGGGTTGCTGAGTGCGGTGAAGATTTGGGATCCTTATGTGGTGTGTCAAGTGGCTGTGGGTCTTTGAGGATGTCGTTGCGGGTCGTGGCGTGCGGGGCAGGATGCAGCGGTGTGCCAGGGCAAGGACGGCCTGTTTCAGAGAGTCGATGAGCCTGCGCATCAAGTGCTTTCCCAGTCCCGGGTCCTCGGTGCAGTAGGCCTGGATGAGGCGCTGGTAGACGCCCCAGGAGGCCTGGACCGCAGCGTGG
>CAUVPC010000071.1:0-2630 GCA_963553655.1 uncultured Candidatus Saccharibacteria bacterium | reverse complement strand
CCTGGAGCAATGCATCGACTTCATCGAGGACGACGAGCTGCTGGAAGTGACGCCAAAGTCCTTGCGCCTGCGTAAACGCTACCTTGACGCCAATGAACGAAAGCGTGCCGCCAAGAGATAAACCCACTCCTTATATATGAAAATCGCCCCGAGCTGA
The DNA here is from genome assembly GCA_963553655.1 of uncultured Candidatus Saccharibacteria bacterium. Taxonomy (GTDB): domain Bacteria; phylum Patescibacteriota; class Saccharimonadia; order Saccharimonadales; family Saccharimonadaceae; genus Nanosynbacter. The sequence continues at coordinate 2,473 of CAUVPC010000071.1, read as the reverse complement.
GGGCGATTTTTCATGAATGGAGTGAACCGAGGTTAGTCCACCAACGTTTCTTTGACACGCTTTGAAACCACAAAGTATAGTGACAGTAGTCCAGCAACGATGAAATAGATAAATATTCCACCGATGGTGCCAACAATTCGTTCTGCATCAGAATCCTTGCGCATTGAGGCAATGATAATCTGAAGCAAGGTAAAATACGTCGCAGACGTCATGTATGCGGCGATAGCCAGATAGCGGCCAACTTTTTTCTGCAGACTAATCAACACGACAGTGGTAAAGGATAGAATAGCAATGATTGGCGCAAAGATGATCGACACAGCACCTTCAGGACTGCTCAATCTTAGCACTGCACCGAAGAACATCAGTGTATAGATGATACCACCAAAGCCCATTAGCACTGTCAAAAATGCCAACCAGCCTTTGACACCCTTCAGGGAGTTTGCCATCACAACATACTGCACGGGAGCAGCTGATGGCTGTGCAAAATATTGTTGATTGGTGTTTTCTTGCGTGGTTTGCTCAGAAATATGAGCTTCTGTAACTTTGGGAGTTTCTGTTATTTTTTCCTGTGATGTTGTTGCCATAATGATTTACATTCTCCTTATGAAAATATCTACTCTAGATTATACCATCGCAACCAGTTATAGTAAAAGTATGATAAAGAAAAATGTTGACCAATTTAAACGCTCTTTGGTGCGCACCAGCCAGCGCATCACACCCATCAACCGCAAGGATCCTGATGAATTATTTGGGCATCTATTTCACGAGGTCCAAGCACAGCAAATTTACCAAGACGGCAAGACATTTGTCGATGTGGTGCCAAAAAAGCGTTGGCGAAGAATCCAACGAGAATATTTGGAAGCGTCCAAAAAACCAGACTTCAATCTGCAAGAATTTGTCAATCAGCATTTTCATGATTTTAATCCGTCGCACGCGGGTCACGTACCTCAGCCCGCTGAGTCAGCACGTCAGCACGTTACGCAACTGTGGCCACAACTGAGGCGCCAGGCTCACAAAGCGTCGGGCTCGCTTATTCCCCTGCCGTACGACTACATTGTGCCGGGCGGACGTTTTTCAGAGCAATTTTACTGGGACACCTACTTTATCATGCTGGGCTTGGCAGTTGATAATCAATGGGGATTGATCAACGGCATGATGAAAAATTATTCCTACATGATCCAACGGTTTGGCTATATTCCAACAGCCAATCGAACATATTTCTTGAGTCGCAGTCAGCCACCTTTTTTCTCTGCCATGGTTAAGCTATTGGCAACGCGTCCACGAAAAGTTGGTGGATCAAGCTTGGTACTATTGGAATATTTCCCGCTACTGTTGACCGAGTATAAGTTCTGGATGAAGGGACATAAGCAGCTTGATAGTGCTGACCAGATAGCTACTGGACGAGTGGTGAAAATGCCAAATGGCACCGTTTTGAACCGCTACTTTGACAATAAGAATACTCCCCGTCCGGAAAGTCGCCGCGAAGACATCGAGACGGCTCAGAAAAGTCCAAATGCCAACAAAGCAAAGATTTACCTGGACTTGCGAGCTGGCGCAGAGAGTGGTTGGGATTTCAGCTCGCGCTGGTTTGGCGAGGCGTGCTGCATTGAAAGCATCCAGACGACAGATATTGTGCCAGTAGACCTCAACTGCTTGCTGTATGACCTGGAAATGACCATCGCTCAATGTTACGGCATCTTGAAGCAAAAAGCGCTGCGCAAAAAGTTCATCCAGGCGGCTGAAAAGCGCGCGGAAGCCATCAGGACGTATTGCTGGAACGAAGCGACCGGCTTCTTCTATGATTATAATTTCCGTACTGGTCGACAGATGCCACACGCGACATTGGCTGGCGTCTTCCCGCTCTACAATGGCGTCGCCACCAAGAAACAAGCCGAGCACGTGGCTGAAATGTTACAGCGCGAGTTTTTACGCGATGGCGGGTTGCGGATGACGCTGGTTGATAATGGCCAGCAATGGGATGCGCCAAATGGCTGGGCGCCACTGCAGTGGGTGGCGGTTTGTGGCTTGAGGCGGTACGGACTTGATGAATTAGCGGAAGAAATCAGGACACGGTGGCTGGCTTCCACCGAGCGCGTCTTTGCTGACAAAGGCAAGATGATCGAGAAATATGACGTTGACAGCGAGTCACGCATTGGCGGCGGTGGCGAGTATCCGTTGCAAGACGGCTTTGGCTGGACCAATGGCGTGTACGCGGCGCTGTATGATCGGTTTGATGAACGCTGCCCGAGATAATCTAACGTTTCGGCGGACGCGGAATATCTTCTGGCAAAAATCCTTTCTTGTGCCGGAAACCAGCCTGCCATTTGTAGTCTTTGGCGTAGCCCAGATCTTTCATCAGCTTGGTGGCGGCATTGCGAAGGTGGAGCGGCACCGGCGAGTTCGGATAGTTGTGTGCCAAAGCGAAAGCCTCATTCATCAAATCAGTAATTTCGCGCGATTTCTGGCTGCGAGC
>CAUVPC010000070.1:0-2764 GCA_963553655.1 uncultured Candidatus Saccharibacteria bacterium | reverse complement strand
CGCCGACTCGGACTCTGGAATATGCTTGCGCACCCGCTCAGCAAACCAGTCGCGCACCCCAACCGCCACGTCGCCCGGGACTGGACGCTCAACGCTGCCAATTTTCGCCCGATACATACTCGCCGAAAAAGCCCCAAACCCCACCGTCAATTTTCCTTGAGCCTGAACGATGTCGCTGCGTTTGATGGGACGCTTGTCGGCCGTCACCACCCATAGTTGTCCTGCCAATTTCTTGCCATTGATCCGTAAATCACTCAGTCGCAATACCGTTTGTCCTTTCTTGTCGATGTCAGGATCCTCCAAAACACGGCCTTGAATAATGGCGGTTTTACCAATCAGCGAATCGTACGCCTCCAAACCGGCTCGACCCAGCTCACCGCGCCACAAGCCCACCAAGCCACCAGCGATAAGTGCCACAATCATCAACGCCCGCCACCGCCAGACCATAGCCACAGCCAGCAACCCTAGCCCAAGCACCAAAGTCCGCCAGTCAAACACCGTTGACCGCGACAAATGATGAATAGCAATAACACCAACTGTCAACCCCAAACACCACGCCGCCACCAACCAAGAAATATGCAGTTCCCTGGTTAGATTGCGTATCATCATATGTCTTTAGTATGACATATATTCTTGAAATACACATGTTAAAAAGAAGATGTTTCAACGTCAGGATATTCTCGGGAACATATTCTTTGGAATATTCCACGTAACTCATTCAGTCTGTCAGCTGAAGGTAGTTGATCTCTCCCGATCCCCGGAGCTATTTTAGGCAAGTCCAAGATAAATCGCACGGGCTGAGACACCGACTCATCATATGGATCAATATCGTTTCTGGCTAAAATTTCACTCAATTCTCCCCAGAAGATTTTTTGGAGCCTACTCTCTCCTCCATATATTTTAGTGAGTTCAGACTGGTTAATTCTCTTTCGTGAATCAATAACAATTTCCCGTAGTCTTTTAATACACTTACGAAAGTGCTCTTCATATTTACGGTCAAGACTCCTGATCTGCTGAGTAACTGTTCTTCGAGAGTCGCCACTTGGTAGCATACTAGATGCATTCCTCCGTAATTCATCATATTCATGACCAATTACCTTTGATAATAATGCCCAGCCTGATGCCACCAAAGTCCCCTTTCTGTCTACCGGCTGCCGTTTAGAACCTTTGCTATCATACTGCTGCAGTAGCCTTTGTGACTCCGCTTTATCCTGTAGGCATTTCATATCTTCAATTGCAGTATCACGCCAATACGTAAAAGATTTTATGCTATCACCAGCACTTCTTTTTTCGTCATAACTAAAGTCACCATTACTGTCAAAATCATCCAATATTCGTTCAATTAGCGCCGGCAAGCCGGCAGACTGATAGTCCTGCCATTCTGTAAATCCATATTCTTCTAAAATTTGATCAGCCCGGTGCCAAAAACGATCAGCTCGCTGCTGTTGATCGACCGGCATATCACCAATAAAGTAGATATTACCCGCTCCCTGACTATCCGCCAAACCAGTCTGCATATCACCACTAACATACGAGTCCGGTGCTAACAAATTAGGCCTCACGGCTCTCCTTCCCATACTCGAGAAACATTCACTCAGTCCTTTAATCTGTGCTCCAAACTCTTTTTTACGACGCTGGCGGTTATATGCAAAGCTCAAGCCACCGGTTGCTATTCCTGCCGCCACTCCAGATAAGCTAACCGTTGGAGCAAAGTTAAACCATTCTAGCGCCCCGCCAGCAGCACCCGCCAGTGTCGCTCCTCTAACTCCAGCTAAGCCCATATCAATGGATAATTTTCTCCTATATTCTTGCCCCAGGAGGTCATCAATCTTTGTTAGCACACTCCCGACACCCACTCGGTAACGAGACATGCCACTCCATATCGTCACCGGGTTTTGTCCCAGCTGGATATATTGAGCATATCCAACTGGCTCTTTGGTAGTCGGGTTAGTTACCTCTTGGCTGCCAGAAAAAATTGGGACACCACATCGCATCCCAACAAAATTCTTCAAATCATCACTGTGTTTTTCTACTATTTTAGTATATCGGGGCGGTACGTTTAAGTCGTCTAGATACTTCGTCATGTCCAAAGTTTTCTGCCACACCCGAATAACATCACTGCATATGTTCGTCATCTGGAGGGCCCACCGGGGCTTGAACCCGGGACACCCTGCTTAAAAGGCAGGTGCTCTAACCAACTGAGCTATGGGCCCATCAAGAATGAACTTTTTCATTCTAGCACATAACACGCAGTATATCAATGCTTCTTTGGGCCGGGCTTGGACTTTGTTTTGACAGTGTGCAGTAAGAATAAATCCGCCAGCCCCATTCCCAATCCAACGGTAATAATATATGGGCGCCAGGCGGTCAGTTGCTGCACTACTGTTTGCGCCGTGCCATCAACCGCAAGATATTTTGCTAACACACCCACCAGTAGCGCTGCTACCAACAAGGTCACGACAGCTGCAGCCACTAGCTTTTCATGTTTCTTGTGGTATTTTGGGCCGCCAACCATCAACATTCCCATGGGTACGAGCAACAATATCAGCGCTGCCACCACGCCATCAGGCAGCCACGGCAGATTGATGCCCACCCCGCCCAAAATGACGCGCACAGTTTCCACCCACAATTCCACAAAAATATACCCAGCAGCAGCCGCTAGGGACAGTGGACCGATGCGCCTACCTGTCACTAACACCGCCACAAAGATCACCACCAGAACCGCTACGAGCAATACTGCTACGTTCATTGCGTTGCCTCAATC
>CAUVPC010000069.1:0-2791 GCA_963553655.1 uncultured Candidatus Saccharibacteria bacterium | reverse complement strand
TTTCTAAGCAGTATAACAACGCTTCCGTCATTGCGGTTGCCCCAGTTCCTGCAGATCAAGTGTATCGTTACGGTATTATCGCGGGAGAGTGCATTTCTTCTCCTTCAGATAATGCTGAGGGTGAGGGTGCTATTTGGAAGGTAACCGGACTTGTCGAGAAACCCCGTCCAGAAGACGCGCCTTCTCACCTGTTTATTGTTGGCCGTTACTTGCTCTCTCCAAAGATTATGGAGCTTCTGGCAACTCAGGGTCCTGGCGCAGGTAACGAGATTCAGTTGACAGACGCAATGGAGCGCCTGCTTGCTGAGGAAGAAATGTACGCGCTGGTAATTGATCCAGAAGAGGGTTGTGATACCGGTACTCCTGCAGCTTGGGCAGCAACCAATGCTCGCATGGCACTCTCTGACCAGGATTCTGCAGCGGCGTTTAAAGAGGCGCTCGGCAGCTATGCCAACCGCATTGGATAAAAGACCTGACATACTCCGTTTTGGAAGCGATGGCTGGCAAGCCCGCTATGACAAAGGCTTTACCAGGGATAATGTAGTTAGACTCGCAGAGGCCCTCGGTACTGTTTGGTCACAAGAGCTGCCTGGCGGTATTGTGTTTGTTGGGTTTGACACGCGCTTTGAAGCAGATTCGTCTGCTCTTGAAGCTGCCGCAACACTAGCCTCCTTTGGTCTAGACGTGCGTGTTTCCGAGACATTTTGTCCCACACCATATATTTGCTGGGCCTGCGCGCATCACGATAATGTAGCTGGTGGCCTTATCATTTCTGCAACTGAACTTTCCTGCGAATATTGCGGCATGATTATTCGCGCTGCTAACGGTGGTCCAGTTTCGCGTGACTTTCTTCAGCGCGTAGAATCGACAACGCCGCTTGAGCCAACAGACCAGCGCGGAACTTTTACCACTACAGATATTGTGACACCTTATAAAAGTGCGCTGCTTGATCAGATTAACGTGTCTGTTATTAAGGAGTTGCGCCCTAGCGTGGTGGTTGATCCCATGTACGGCGCGGCAACAGACCTGCTTGCCGACGTGCTTTCGTCTGCTGGATGCGTTGTGCATCAAATGCATCAAGGTCCTGTTAGGGATTTTGGTGGTATCCACCCACAGCCAGCAGATCCATGGGCCGACGAGTGCTCTTCAATGGTGGTAACCCGCCATGCGCAGTTGGGACTTTTGATTGATTGCGACGGAGACCGCGCTGCTGCTGTAGATGAAAGCGGTCGGCTCCTTAGTCCACACGAGCTTATCCCGCTCATTACACGTCATCTTGTACAAAATCGTAAACAAACCGGTCGCGTTGTTTCTACGCTGACCTGTTCTGCAACGGTTTCTAGGCAAGCTGCTCATCTTGGACTGGAATCCGCGAGCGTGCCCGTTGGATTTGCTCGACTTTATTCAGAGATTGAGCAAGGAGACGTTCTTCTCGCTGCAGAGGAGTATGGCGGCATTTGTATTCCGAGTCACCTCTTGGAACGAGACGGCCTGCTTGTGGCCCTGCTTGTTGTCGAGATGCTTGCGTACACCCATAAATCGCTTGCACAGCTTGTTGCTGAGGATGAGGCTGAGCTCGGTCGCATGTGTTATAGCAGGCGAGGAGTGCGTCTTGACGCTGCGGCTACTCAAGCGTTCAGAAACATCCTTCCAGGCCTTAATCCAGAAAATGTTGCAGGTAAAGTACCTGTTTTGGTAAGTCATGCAGATGGTCTTAAGCTTCAGTTCAAAGACGATTCATGGGTGCTTATTCGTCCTTCTCGTATGGATGCTCTGGTACGCGTATATTCTGAGGCCGCTAACGAGACGCTTCGTGATCAGCTCCTCGACGCAGCCTGCCAGATTGTAAAAGACGAAATTTAAGTCTTATTAAACATTCAATTACGTAAGTTATTCCAGCGTGATTTTATTTTCTTACAGCATGAAGCTAGCATACAGTTCTATCAATTGACGAGAAGTTTGATTAAACGAGAAATTCGATTAATTTTGAAATACCATTCAGGAATGGTATTTCTGAAGCAATGATTTGGAAATAGTATTTTAGAAATAGTATGTATGCACCTATTAAGACGTTTAAATAAGACAACACTATATATAGTTGAAAAATAAAGAATTAATTCAAGGCAACATGAGTAATTTGATATTAAATATCGTTGTAATTCACTAAAGACTATAAATCGTGTAGAAATTGTGGAGGAATTAAGAAGATAGAAAATCATCTTCACAAACGAGCCGTAAGTGCGTATAGTTATTCCCCGCGCCGCGCACCACGCAATGGGAAATCGCAGCGCAGCGAACCTTGAAAACCGGATACTGCGATCGAAAGATCAGCAAAGACAGACAAGCGAAATTCGAATTTGAACAGTTTGTTCAAAAGTCAATTCATAATTTCAGCGAATCCGAGATCAGCGGGATTTTAGAGACGTGGATTCAACTCAACTTTAAATTGTACTGACTTTTAGTCAGTTAATTTTTTGAATGGAGAGTTCGATCCTGGCTCAGGATGAACGCTGGCGGCGCGCCTAACACATGCAAGTCGAACGATTAAAGCACCTTCGGGTGTGTATAAAGTGGCGAACGGCTGAGTAACACGTGGGCAACCTGCCCCTTTCATTGGGATAGCCACGGGAAACCGTGGATAATACCGAATACTTCGAGACTTCCGCATGGAAGACTCGAGAAAGCTCCGGCGGAGAGGGATGGGCCCGCGGCCTGTTAGCTTGTTGGTGGGGTAACGGCCTACCAAGGCAATGATGGGTAGCTGGGTTGAGAGACCGACCAGCCAGATTGG
>CAUVPC010000068.1:0-2854 GCA_963553655.1 uncultured Candidatus Saccharibacteria bacterium | reverse complement strand
TCAACACCTTTGGCGTAAGCGCGAACAGTATAAGTTGTATCAGCCATGATTACTTCTTATCCTTTCCGCCGTGCTTACGGAACTTACGAGTTGGGCTAAACTCACCGAGTTTGTGGCCAACCATGTTTTCGGTAATCAGCACAGGCACGTGCATCTTACCGTTGTAGACAGCAATCGTTCGACCGACCATTTCTGGGGTGATAGTCGAAGCGCGCGCCCACGTTTTGATAACGGTTCGATCGTCAAGGCTGAGAGCAGCGACTTTTTTCGCAAGCTTCACATCGACGAATGGACCTTTCTTTAATGAACGACTCATCGTGATTTACCTCTTCCTCTTCGCGTCGTGACGCGTGCGTACGATTAATTTATTTGAGCCTTTGCGGCGGCGAGTTCGATAACCCAGCGTCAATTGACCCCATGGCGTACGTGGTGCTTTACCAGTACCGTGGCGACCACCGTCACCACCACCATGCGGGTGATCTGCGGCGTTCATGACGACACCGCGCACCGTTGGGCGAATACCCTTGCGGCGGCGGCGGCCAGCTGAACCGATCTTCACGTTCTGGTGCTGGACGTTACCGACTGTACCGATGGCAGCGGTTGCTTCCAAGCGAACTTTGCGAACTTCACCAGATGGCAATTTGATAGTTGCGTAATTGCCTTCTTTGGCCATCAACTGAGCTTTGGCACCAGCGGCGCGAACCATTTGCGCACCTTTGCCGGCAGTCAGTTCAATAGCATAAATCATCGTACCAACAGGGATTGCAGACAGCGGCAGGCGGTTTGAAGCCTCAATTGGCGCTTCCTCGCCAGTCTGAATCGTCTTGCCCTTGACCATTGAGGTGTCGGCCAATACGTAGTGGTACAAATTGTACTGATCTTTCACCCGAGCGATACGTGCTGAGCGGTTTGGATCGTACTCAATTTCTTCAACCGTCAGAGTCAAGCCGCTCGGCAAATTGTGGTTCACCAAACGGTAATGACGGCGAACGCCACCGCCGCGATGACGCACGGTGATGCGGCCTTGGTTGTTGCGGCCAGCATTTTGCTTTTTGGCTTTGGTCAGACTTTTGAGCGGTTTTCTTGTCGTGATATCCGACAAATCCTGGCTCGTCATGCCGCGACGAGCAGGAGTGGTTGGATTGTAAGCTTTCACTGGCATTACTTGGTCTCCTCCATCTGCTGCTCTACTGCGTCAAACACATCGAGCTTATCGCCATCTTTCAGCGTCACGTAAGCCTTCTTCCAATCCTTGCGCGTAGTCGTGCCAGGATAGCGGTTCTTGCCTCGTGAGAAACGCACAGCCTTGCCGTCTTGTACCAAGGTTTTCACCTTCAGAACGGTAACGTCAAATTGCGCTTCAACTGCTGCTTTGATCTCGTTTTTATTCAGGTTTAGCGGAACGCGGAACACGTACACGCCATTGGCGCTCTGTGCGTATGCTTTCTCGCTAATGCGTGGGATAATTGTCATCTGTTTCATATTACGCTTCCTCCTTACCCAGCCACTCAGTGATTACCGGCAGAGCTTTCGGGGTCATGACAATAGTATCCGCATTCAGAATGTGGTAGACGCTGAGGTAGCTCGCACGAATCACCAATACGTTCTGAATGTTGTTTGTGGCACGCATCAATTCTGGCGTCTTTTCGTCGACGACGATCAGGACGCGGCGTTCAAACTTGTTGTCAGCCAAGAAGGTTGCGACCTCTTTGGTCTTGCCGGTCGTCTTGATGTCTTTGACGACGATCTTCTTCGCTTCATTGGCTACCGTCAAGGCTTGGCGAATTGCCACTTTCTTGGCGGTTTTAGACAATTTTTTGGTGTAGTTTTCGTTGCCGCGTGGGCCAAAGACCACACCACCACCGCGCCAGATTGGGTTACGAGTTGAACCGAAACGTGCTCGACCAGTTCCCTTTTGCTTCCATGGCTTTTTACCGCCGCCGGAAACTTCACCGCGCTGCTTGGTTGTGGCGCTTGCCAAACGAGCGTTGGCTAGGTAGCTGTCGTATGCCAATTTTAACAGTTCGTGATTTGGCACGTCAACAGCAAAAATGTCTTTAGGAAGTTTGGTTGATTCAGCCATTACTTGTTACCTCCTAAAATAATCAGCCCTTTTCGTGGCCCAGGGACAGCGCCCTTCACCCCGATCAGATTGGTCTCTGGATCAACATATGCCACTTCCAGGTTCTTGACCGTAACACGCTCGTGACCCATGTGGCCAGCCATCGTCTTACCCTTGAACACTTTTTGTGGATACATCGAGCCAATTGAACCTGGCTTACGAGTATTGCCTTTACCACCGTGCGTCTTGCGGTGACGCTTAAAGTTGTGGCGTTTAATGGTTCCAGCGAAACCTTTACCTTTGCTGGTTCCGGTCGCATCGACAGAATCGCCGACTTCAAACGCGGAAACGTTGATTTCGTCGCCAACTTTGAGCCCCTCAGGGATCTCGTCGACGCGGAATTCCCGAATATGCTTCGGGGTCACTTGGGCTGGCTTCACGTGTCCAGCCACGGCCTTGCTCAGGTTCTTACCCTCTCCATAAGCGACCTGCACCGCATTGTAACCGTCGGTTTCGACAGTCTTCACCTGAGTTACGGTGACAGGGCCGGCTTGGATCAGCGTCACCGGAATGGCCTTGCCGTCTTCAGCCAAGAGCTGGGTCATACCAAGTTTGGTACCGAGAAGTGTTTTCACTTTTCCTCACTCCCACTTAAATACTCCTGATGACGTGCGGTTTCTGGGTTCTGAGTGGGGCGTTTGTGACAAGCACCCTACTATAGCCAGACCTGCTCATTCATCAAGGAGAACAGTTGATATTACGCGTAATAGAAATTACCTTTCTATTATAGCA
>CAUVPC010000067.1:0-2863 GCA_963553655.1 uncultured Candidatus Saccharibacteria bacterium | reverse complement strand
TGCACCGATTGCTCGCGTTAGCCGGTTTGATCGCAAGCATTATTTCTACCCTGACCTGCCAAAGGGTTATCAGACCTCACAAATGTATCAGCCGATTATTTTGGCTGGCTATGTTGACGCGCCGCTAGAGGATGGCTCGCTCAAACGAGTGCGAATTCATCACGCACACATGGAGGAAGACGCTGGTAAATTGACGCACCACGACGGCTATTCATTGGTCGACCTCAACCGCGCTGGTACACCGCTGATCGAAATTGTTTCTGAGCCGGATATTCATTCTGCCGAGGAAGCCAAAGCGTACGCTTCGGAGCTGCACAAATTGATGGTCTATGCTGGCGTGACGCACGGTGATTTGTATCACGGCAACATGCGTTTTGACGTCAATATTTCGGTGGCCAAGAAAGGTGCGACGGAGCTTGGCAAGCGCGCGGAAGTCAAAAACCTTAATTCGTTCCGCAGCGTCGAGCGTGCCGCTGAGTATGAATTTAAACGCCAAGTTGACCTGCTGGAAAGTGGTGAATCGGTCGTGCAGGAAACTCGCGGCTGGAGTGACGACAAGCAAATTACCACTTCACAACGTTCGAAAGAGGACGCCCAGGATTATCGCTACATGCCTGATGCTGACATTCCGCCAGTGGTGCTGAGCGACGAGGAAATTGCTCAGATTCAGGCTGAAGTGCCGATGTTGCCGAGCGACTATCGTGAAAAATGGAGTGGGCTAGGCTTGGATAAGTCAGTGGTCAATTCGCTATTGTCTAATCAAAATTATGCATCCATCATGCTGGAGGTGCAGGAAAAATCAGGCGACGCGGCTGCCAAGCGAGTGGCGCACTGGTTTGCTAGTGCTTTGACAGCCAGTGGTAGTGATTCTGAGAACGACTCCGCGTCAACTGACGGTAATACGCCGCATGTGTCGGTTGATGATTTGGTGGAGTTAGCGGAGATGACCGAGAAAGCAGAGATTTCCAGTACCAATGCCAAGGAATTGTTTAATGAATTATTGGCGGGCGCCACACATCCGCGCAAGCTCGCTGAAGAAAAGAACTTGTTGCAGGTGTCTGACGAAGGTGCCATCGCTGCTATTGTTGACGAAGTGTTGAGCGACCCAGCCTCGGCAGCTTCCATCGCCGACATCAAAGCCGGCAAGGACAAAGCCATCGGCTATTTGGTCGGTCAAGTCATGAAACGCTCAAAGGGTCAGGCTAACCCAAGCTTGGCGCAGAAATTGATTCGCGAGAGGCTATAGCTGATGATCATCGTCACTGGCATCCCTGGGTCTGGCAAAACGACGTTAGCAAAGCGTCTGATGCAAGATGTGGGAGTGCGTGGCGTCGCGCAAGATGCTGTCAAAGAGTTTTTGGCTGACCATCTGGGCGGGACTTATACTGATCAGCAGAGTAGCGCCTTGGGTCGTGTGACTCGACGGGCGGTTTTGGAATTGGGTATTGAATTTGAGAAATTGGGTGAGCAGATTATCATTGAGTCGGCATTGCAAACGTCAGCTGCAGAAGAGATTTTGCGGCATAGCCCACATCGACCAATTCTGCAGATTTACGTGACGTGTAGCTTGACGGAAGTGAAGCGGCGATTTTATGCCCGCAGGCGGTCTGGTAACCGCCACTCAGTGCACACTGATGATCTATATGATAAACTGACGGAACACGAAATTCGTGACAAATATCGTCCACTGGTTGCAGATAATATCACAACAGTGACCGTTGATTCGGAGAATTTGGATTATGCGGCACTGCGAGATATAGTGAAAGATTTTTTGATGAATAAGGCGATAGCAAAGGAGAACGAGACATGAGAAAACCGACAAAAGCAGTGATTGCAGCGGCAGGATTTGGCACTAGGTTTTTGCCACAAACCAAAGCGATGCCTAAGGAGATGATGCCACTGATTGACAAGCCGATTATCCAATACGTTGTGGAGGAGTTAGTGGCTGCTGGCATTCGCGACATTATCATCGTCGGAAGCGCTAACAAGCGTGCCATTGAAGATCATTTTGACGTGCCAAACGAAGATTTGTTGGCAAATTTGCGAGCTGGCGGTGACAAGAAGCGCCCATTGATTGACCTGGTTCACTCATTGTCAGAGATGGCTAACTTCGTGTATGTTCGCCAAAAAGGTCCATATGGCAACGCGACTCCTCTGGCGTGTGCTGCGCATTTGATTGGGCCCGACGAGCCGGTGATTTATACGTTTGCTGATGATTTTATCGATGCGACACCGAGCCGTTTTCAACAGATGATCGCTGCTGCAGAGAAATTGGATGGCGCAGTGTTATCCTGCAAAAAAATCATCGATGACGCAGAGTTTGATCGCTATGGTATCGCGGCTGGTCAACAACTCGATGACGGGACGATTGCCATCACAAACATCGTTGAGAAGCCGGGTAAAGCCAACGCGCCAAGTGATTTAGCGAGTGTTAGCAGTTATTTGCTGGCGGCTGATTTTTTCCCGTACTTGGAGCGCGCTCGCCGGGAGTTTAATGGTCACGGTGAGTTTGCCATTCAGCCGATTATGCAGCGCATGATTGATGAAGGCCACAGCTTTTACGGCGTAGAAATCACCAATGGTACCTACTACGACACTGGTGATAAACTTGAATATCTCAAAACCATCATTGACTTTGGACTGCGAGATGAGAAACTTGGTCCAGCGCTGCGTCAACATCTGACAGATCGTTTGAAATAGGCTATAATAGCACCATGGATGAAATCGTTATCATTTTGTCAATTGTCTTGGCTACCTTGATGATCATCGTCATCACGTTGATTTGCTTGGTCATCAGCCTGAATCGACATATCCAAAAAACCATACGGCACTCACGAGCCATCCAGCAGAATTACGCTGAAGC
>CAUVPC010000066.1:0-2933 GCA_963553655.1 uncultured Candidatus Saccharibacteria bacterium | reverse complement strand
GCTAAGTAATGAAATACAACGATCTCCAAGTTTCAGCAAACAAGAATAAAAAGCGCGTCGGCCGCGGTATCGCTGCTGGCCAGGGTAAAACTGCTGGTCGTGGTACCAAGGGTCAGAACGCCCGCACTGGTAAAAAGCTTCGCGCCATGTTCCAGGGTGGTCAGCGTCCATTGGCTCAGGCTGTGCCAAAAGCTCGCGGTTTCAAGAGCTTGCGTACACCAGCTCAGGTAGTCTACCTCGACCACTTGAACGCCTTTGACGGCAAAACCGTCGACAACGCATTGCTATTTACCGAAGGCTACATCGCGACACCGTTCCACACGGTCAAGGTGATCGCCCGCGGTGAATTGAAGGCTAAGGTTGACTTGAAAGTACAAGCTGAGTCCGCTTCAGTCGTCAAAGCGATTGAAAAAGCTGGTGGCTCATTTGAGAAAGTCGCAACGCCTTTACGCCAAAGTGCAAAAGATGTTGAGTCTGCTGAAAAATAAGGCCCGCGTAGTCTTATGATAACTAAAACGCCTCGCTAGTCCGGGGCGTTTTGCTTTACTGGTATTTTTAGGTTCAACACTGGTATTTAGCCAAATACTCCTGTATACTGGTTAGAGAATTCTATATATTGAAACGACAGAGGGGAAAGTACACGTATGATTAGCTGGAAGACCATTTGGCGGTCATTGAAAAATAGAGATATGCAAAAGCGCCTATCAATTGTAGTAGGTATCATTGTCGTATATCGATTACTCGCGCACATTCCAGTGCCATTGGCTGAGCCAACACAGTTGCGCCAAGCCATCAGCTCCGCATTAGGAAGCACAGATTTGGGAGGATTCCTTAACCTTCTGTCCGGCGGTGCTTTGGCGAGCTTTTCTTTGGTATTGGTTGGTTTGAGCCCATTCATTACCGCCAGCATCATCATCCAGCTGCTAACGAAAGCCATTCCAAAACTGAAGGAGCTCCACGACGACGGCGAAACTGGACGCCGTAAAATTCAGCAGTGGACGCGTCGTATCACCGTTCCACTGGCTATCGTCCAATCAATTGCCTTCATCTTCATCTTGCGCCAGACCATCTTGGCTGGCGGATCAACCGTCTTGAGCGACCCAACCATCATGGAATGGACAGTTTCGGTTGTCGCCATGACCGCTGGATCAGTCTTGTTGATGTGGCTAGGTGAGCTCATCACCGAACAGGGAGTAGGCAATGGTATCTCTCTGTTGATTTTTGCAGGAATCGTCAGCCAGTTGCCTCAGATGCTAGCCACTGTCATCCGTTCACTCTTTGACACCTCAAACGGCTCGCTGAGCGTATTTGGCTGGTTCCAATTGCCGGTCAGTCCAACTATGTTCTGGATAGTATTCTTCCTCTTGCTCATGATGTTAATCGTCCTGTACTTCCTCGTGAAGATCAACGAAGCACAGCGTGTCATCACCATCAACTACGCCAAGCGTGTCCACGGTAACAGTAACTACGGCGGCATCAAAAGCATCCTGCCAGTCAAGCTGATTGCTGCTGGTGTGATCCCGGTCATCTTCGCCGTGGCCTTCCTGAGTTTGCCACAGTTCATCGGTCAAATCATGAAAGCTTCTGGCAACGAAGGGTTGCAATCACTAGCAAACACACTAATCACCTGGTTCCAAGCGCCAAACCCAGGTAGCTTTACCGGCAACTCCGCTGAAGCCTTCATCTATCCTGTTCTCTACTTCATCTTAGTCATCGCCTTCACGTACTTCTACACTGGCTTTAGCTTCGACGCCACCGAAATCTCCGAAGGTTTGCAAAAGCAAGGCGGCTTCATCGAAGGTGTTCGTCCAGGCAAGCAAACCGAAGAATATCTCCGCCGCACCGTCAACCGTTTGGTCTTGTTCGGCTCATTGGCACTTGGCGTGGTCGCCATCTTGCCATTCGTCGCTGAATATCTGATCTATCACATCACGGGGCTGACCGGCACTCGCTTATCAATCGGTGGTACCGGTATCTTGATTATCGTGTCCGTAGCACTCGAGTCCATCCGTCAAATCAGCTCGCGCGCACTGATGGTGACCTACGATGACTTTGATGCCGACGATTTGGGAAGCGATAAACCAAAAAAACGGCGATTGCTCCGCAAAAAATAATACACTAAATCCCCGCACGAAACGGGGATTTTTATTTGGTACAATACCGAGGCTAACGTACTCTGTAAGAATAAATCAGGGGAGCATTCTCTGCAGCGCGACTTTCATTCTGGCAAACCGGTGCGATTTCCTTGCTGATATTATTTTCATCAGTCATTTTACAACTTGGAACCTCAAACAAATTGAACTGATTTGTTGGTGAAATTGCTTTCCAACCATCGTCTTTCTTTACTGCAAACATCCGCGCGAGCGTGTTGCCACAACCAAAGCCTAATAGTAATTGTTTTTCGTCTTGAGAATACGCGATCACGCTGACCGCACCATTGTTATCTTTGCAACCTGATCGCTCATTTTCTTTTTTCAGAAACTCACGAATTTCTTTTACGGACGCGTCGTGCCGAGCGATTGCCTTATTTCCCTCAAAACGAAAGCCCAATGAGCCCAAACTCACGAAGCCGCTGCCAATCTTTTCCGTCACTGCGTATGGTTTGTGTGGTGATTGACAGTTCAATTTCCACACCAAACAACCAACAATCAGCATCAACACTGCTATCACACCAATCAAAACGGGCACCAGCAGTTCAACTTGTGATTTTTTTGTTTGAGACTTTGTTTGATTTTTCGTACTTGCCATAAAAATCCTTATGTTAAATTTGATAGCTCAAGTATAGCACATAAATTTATGGAAATATGTTGTGAGATAATACATATGTGACAAGAATATACAAAAAACGATTACTGTTGTAAACTATATAATGTAAAAAGATTACAAACGTAAACATTAAAGGAGGTAAGAATGTGAAAGAAAATTGCAGAATC
>CAUVPC010000065.1:0-3034 GCA_963553655.1 uncultured Candidatus Saccharibacteria bacterium | reverse complement strand
AACCCGGATTGCCAGGATGAAAACCTGGTGTCCTAACCGTTAGACGATAAGGCCAACGTCACGAATTATAGCAAATTGTCAGTCAGTTGTCTACAGGTGGCCAAAGCAATTTTCCGCTTCATTTCTCATTTGGCGTCGTTTCTTATATAATAATATCCATGGCAAAGCAAAAGAAGAAACGCAACAAAAAGTACACTGGTGCGGACGCTGCCACCAAGCGGCCATCAATCACTCGCGTTAGTGCAGTCAACCGTTCACGGTTTGGCCAGTGGCGTCATGATCACCAACGACAGCTCAGCATTGCACGCACTGTCGCCATCATCATCGTTACGCTTATCATCATCGTTTCGGGCGTCATGAGCTTATTCTGACACCACCTACTTTACCGGCAGACGAAACCCAAAGGTACTGCCTTTACTCTCTTTTGATTCAAATACCATCTGACCGCCGTGCGCCAGGACAACCTTGCGCGCCAAAAACAGCCCGATCCCCGTACCGTCTGGGCGTTTTTTGCGAGCGTTTGAGCCACGGAAAAACTTACTGAACAAATTTGCTTTCTCCGCGTCAGGAACGCCGATACCAGTGTCTTTGACGGTAAACACCACATCGTCATCATCTCTGGTCAGTTTTACTTTGATGGTCGTGTCGGGCTTTGAGTAATACAGTGCATTTTCAATCATATTCATCATCACCTGTCGCAATTTTTCACCATCCACCATGGGCTGCGGGATGTCTTTGTCGATGTCCACTGCTATTTTGACATGTCGCTGTTTGGACATGGTTTTTAGGAATGCAACCTCGTCCTTGACCAGTTGCGCCAAGTCAGTCGCTTGACGGTTGATGACGAATTTGCCCGTTTGCAGCCTGGACACACTCAAAAAGTCACCAATGAGCTGCACCATTCTTTCACTTGAGCCAAAAGCTTCGGTCAATACAGTGCGCTGCGTCGCGTTGATCGGCCCCAGGTCACCCTCTAACATCATATCCAAATAGCCCTTGATGCTGGTCAGCGGGGTTCGCAGCTGGTGTGATGCCATAGAGATGAATTCGTCTTTGGCGGCGTCCAGTCGTTGCAATTGGCGGTTACTGATCCTGAGTTCCCTCGTTGCATCGATAATTTTCTGTTGCAACGTCTCGTTAAGCTGCCGTACTTCGGCCATGGCGAGTGAGTTTTTGACTGCCACCACCAATTCACCGCTCATGGTTTCCAGGAGGGAAATATCTCGCCGCGTGTAGCGCTTGGCTCGTCTGCCAAACAACACACAACCAACACATTCGTGGTCCATGGCTAGCGGCAGGATGACTTCAATGTGATACATCGCCAAACTTTGCTGCAATGATTCATCCGCCAAATCTTTGACGAGCACCACTTCGTTGTAGCGATAATGCCGATGAATATGCTTTGTCAATCGTGCCACGTCAATCGCCGGAAGGACTCGTTTGCTGGTGCTTTCTAGTCTAAAATTGTCACCAATTTTTACCGCTAGCGTCACAGATTCCGCCTGAAATGACCGCCGCAAAAAACATTTCATGCGCTTCAAAAATACGTCCAAATCAGTACTGCGCAGTAACAACATACCCATCTCAGCAAAAAATTCTTGCTTGCGCATGCGACTGGTCTTCAACACATGAGTCGCTTTTTTCAGAGATTGCCCATAGTCTCTATCCATGCATATAAATATAAGCGATTTAGGCCTTCTCGTCCAGATATCTGTGCTATAATGAGCCTATGAAGAAGATTGCCATTATCGAAGATGATCCAGCCATTAGCCAGATGTACCGCATGAAATTTGAGGCTGATGATTTTGACGTACGACTCGCAGCCGATGGCAAAGTGGGCGTCGAATTGGTTGAGAAATTTACCCCAGATATCATTTTGCTTGATTTACAAATGCCAGAGATGGATGGATTGACTGCCTTGAAAAAAATTCGTTCTCACGCGTGGGGCAAAACCGTGCCAGTCATCGTCCTGACGAATTTGAGCGAAGAAGAAGCGCCCGACGAACTGCGAGACCTCAACATTCACAGCTATATTGTCAAAGCAAACTTGACACCACGCCAAGTGGTCAGCAAAGTCAAAGACGTTATCGGCTAATTCACCTACTGTTTTTGCCGATTGGCAATAGCCAGGCAGGCGTTGATCAAATTATCAAACAGCGCCGCCACCGTCAGCGGTCCAACACCGCCTTTTTCGGGCGTGATCGACACGTCCTGCCGGTCACGCACTTCGCTGGCAACATCACCAACTATTTTGCCCTTGTCAGACGCGGTGCCCGCATCAACCACAATTGCGCCAGGCTGCACCATATCAGACGAAATAACACCCGGACTACCCGTGGCGGTAACAATCACTTCAAAATCAACTAACCGCGCCAGGTCATCCCCCATGTCGAAGACGACTGGTTCTAAACCAGACCGACGCCACATATCCGCCAGTGGTGCGCCCACCAGTCGACCATGTCCAACCACAGCGATACGCTTTTTCGACAGGTCAATACCGTGGCCCGACAATAGCCAATTAATAGCCGTTGGCGTCGCCGCTTCAAACGACGAGCGAGGATTAAGTCCATCGACATCTTTTTCTGGCGCAACCGCAGCCAATATTTCGTCCGTTTGAGCTGGGTCTTTTAGTGGCAGCTGCACAATAATTCCCTGCACATTTTCTCGCACATTCAGCTGCTGAACCGTCTCCAATACATCTTTCACGTGGTGAATTTCTGTATCAATCAAAATATCCGCACCATAGTTACGCTTCAAGCGCATATATGTTTCAATCACTGGATTGTCGGTATTGGTGACAATTGCCAGACGCGGCTGAATATGCCACGCTTGGCGCAATGCGCGAACTTGCTTGGCTTGGCGCTCTTTGATAAAACTTGCCAAATCTGTACCAGTGAGTATTTTCATCTCTATCATTCTACCAAATGAGCCTGCTTGAGTACAGGTATCAGCTATGGTATAATGCTAGAAGCTTGCACATGGCGGATGTAGCTCAGTTGGTTAGAGCGCTGGATTGTGGCTCCGGAGGCCGTGG
>CAUVPC010000064.1:0-3122 GCA_963553655.1 uncultured Candidatus Saccharibacteria bacterium | reverse complement strand
CATTAAAAAAAGTAAATCTGAGATATAATAAAATCATGCGTATAATTCGTAGTGTTCAAGCCACAAGGTTTCGTCATATTGGGGTATTGCTTGTGCTTTTTCTCCTTGGTATGATGGCGATGCGGTTCGCGGCTAGTTATGTGTCGTCGGTTGCCAGTGGTGCGGGGATATTTGATCTTAATTTTGGTAATGATGGTATTTATGTTCACGATAACCTTTTGGCGCTAGGCGACGCTGGTAGAAACGTCTATCTGTACGCTTTTCTACCCATTGACACCATTTATGCGGCGATATATGCGGTATTTTATGTCTATACTTTGGCGTTTTTCCTGCGGTGTACTGTGCCCAATTGGTGGAACCATACTCGATGGCTGGTATTGCTTCCTGTTCTAGGTGCTATATGTGACTGGTTAGAAAATATGTGTTTTGCTTTCATGCTTATCCAGCCTTCAACATCCGTAAATCCGTTATTAGTAACAAGCACTTCGCTACTAACTAAAGCAAAATTTGTCTTGGTGTATTTGTCGTTATCAATTGTGTTAGGGCTAGTACTAGGCTGGTTAGTGTATTGTGCTCGTGTTAAGCGACGCCAGGAATAGTAGGTGTTTTAGTTTACCTATCGTTAAGCGTACAGCTGGAGCCTTGTGTGCTATAATAACCATATGCATATTATTCTTGGTGGGACGAGTGGGCTTGGCCTGGAAATAGCGCAGCAGCTCAGAGAAAGCGGCAAGCGCGTGCTGGTACTGGGGAAGACGCATAACGCTCAGGAGCACGGCGAGGGATTCCCGTTGGACGTGTACTATCCCGAGCAGGTTGAAGCAGCGCCGGCACGGATTGAGCAGATGTTGGCCGGTGATGACATTGAACAATTTGTGTGGGCAGCGGGCTATGGCTGGCGTGGTAATTTTGAAGATCAGCTGGATGCACGCTCCATGGCGGAGGTAAACTTTGCTGGTCCGTTGCCGCTAGTACAGTGGGCCTGGCGCAAGATGGCCCGTCAACATCAGAAGTCAGTATTAACCATCATCGGCTCGACCAGTAGCGTCAAAGCTCGCGGGGATGAAGCGGTATATGTGGCGACCAAGCACGCCCAGGCAGGACTGGCGCGCAGTTTGGGAATGCAGGCGGATGAACAGAAATTGCCAGTGAAAGTCGCGCTGTTTTTGCCTGGCGCCATGAAAACGCCGTTTTGGAATGGCCGAGAGCTACCAGTTGATTATTTGTTCTTCAATGACCCAGCCAAAGTGGCCGCGCACATCATTAACGCGGTTATTCACCAGCAGCAACCATTCCTGGAATGGGCGTTACCAAAGGGTACGTTGACGTAGGTTTTTTTCGTGATATAGTCAAGCTATGGAACTGATGGGTATAAACATTGTCGTTATCGGCGGCGGTACGGGTAGCTTCACATTGCTGAGTGGATTAAAAAATTATACACACAACATTACCGCCTTGGTTAATATGGTGGATGATGGTGGATCAACAGGACAGCTGAGGGATGAATTGGGGGTTTTGCCGGCTGGTGACGTCCGGCAGTGTTTGGTGGCGCTGAGCACTTCGCCAAAGGTGAGAGACCTGTTCAACTACCGCTTTGATGAAGGTAGTATGAAAGGCCACGCGTTTGGCAACCTCTTCATGGCAGCCCTAGAAAAAATGACGGGTAATTTTACTGAAGCGGTCAAAGTCGCTGGAGAAGTGCTCAATATCCGAGGACGAGTAGAGCCCATCACATTTGACAATATAACACTTGTTACGCGGCTGTCTGACGGTACAGTTGTGAGAGGTCAGCATGAGGCTGAATCATTGATCATTCCTGTTGGTGAGCGTCCGTGGTTGGACCTGGAACCGACCGCTCGCATCAATCCTCAGGCACGGCAGGCGATATTGGACGCAGATTTGGTGGTGATTGCGCCGGGGTTGCTGTATGGTAGTCTGGCACCGGCTTTGTTGGTCAGTGGCGTAACGCGCGCGCTCGCTGAGACCAAGGCTAAAAAGGTGTATGTTTGTAACCTGGTGAACAAGCCTGGTCAGACTGATGAGTTCACGGTTGCGGATTATGCCAGTGAAATTGAGCGGTTTGCGGGCGTCAAATTGGACCACGTGCTATACAACAACCATCGTCCGTCGCAGGAATTGATTGATCGGTACGCTAAAGATGGCGAACTACTGGTCGAGTGGAACAAAGAAGAGCTAAAAAAGGAGCATTTTTACGCCTCAGGCAAGCGATTGATTGCTGATGAGGTTTGGGAAAACACTAACGCTTCTAGCGACCCGCTGGCGGCACAGCGTAGTTTGATTCGGCACGATGCTGACAGAGTGGCGCGTGAGTTGATGCGAATTTATTTTGCCTAGATGAATTAAAGCCGCGACTGGAGGCGCTATACTTGCAAAATATTATATTTTGTGATATAGTGTAATCTGTTAACCATGACGGACAATACACAAAAATCAGTAAAGACGATTGATAATTCTGGTAACTTCTCTCGGAGAGGTGAGATATTTTATCATTCTGAAGCCTTGTCCAAGGAATTGGTGGAGACGTTTAGTGGTCATCACATGACGCCAGCCCGTCGCTTGGCGGCAAGACTGATCATAGAGATGCCGACGGACATTGAAGAGAATGAACGTATTGACTACATCACATCGGCGCTTGACAATGATGAAACCATAACCACCGAGCCTCACCGAGATGTGGTGATTGGTATTCTTGAGGACTACAAAGTCTTACAGGGTTTGTTTGAATCGTATATTGAAGGAGTTGACGAGACGACACTACAGGGTAAAGCATTGCGGCTGGAGGACGGTCAGCAAATCCCTGGTGATTTAGGAGAGGACAATACGCAAAGTCCGTGGTCTGAGAATCCGCCAATCCCGGCGCCACGTATTGATGATTTGATCAAAGCCTTCTCAACAAAAGGTGAGGGCGCTCAGGGTGTTGGACTGGAAACAGCGATGATCGTCGGGGCGGTAACACTTGCCAAACTAAAGGCTACTCCGTATCATGATGCTGCAGCTTATAAACAGGCGGTGTTTGCTAAAAACTTTTTAATCCCCGTGTGTAGTATTGTTGGTCTTGATAATTTGGAGTCCGAGCTGAATGATGAAGTAGATATCATTAC
>CAUVPC010000063.1:0-3252 GCA_963553655.1 uncultured Candidatus Saccharibacteria bacterium | reverse complement strand
GATTGTGCTAAAGTATTCAACTCTTCTTTGGAAATCCAACCGTTTGTAAAGGCAATTTTCTCTGGACTACCGATGATGCGGCCAGTTCGTTTTTGGATGACACGAACGAAGTCAGAGGCGTCAGTCAGGCTGTCGATTGTTCCGGTGTCCAGCCAGACATCACCGTTGTCTAAGGTTTGGACCTGCAGTTTGCCGCGGCGCAAGTATTCAGCATTGATGGAGGTGATTTCTAGCTCGCCGCGGTCGGATGGTTTGACGTTCTTGGCGATTTCGACCACGTCATTATCGTAGAAATACAAACCAACAACGGCAAAGTTTGACTTTGGCTCGGCTGGTTTTTCTTCAATGGAGATAGCTTGATTTTGCTCATCAAACTCGACGACGCCGTATCGTTCTGGGTCAGACACTTTGTATGCAAAAACCGTACCGCCGTCGGGGTTGGTACATTCCTGTAGGGATTCGTCTAGTCGCTCACCGTGGAAGATGTTGTCTCCTAGAACCAACGCCACCTTATCGTCGCCGATGAATTCTTCACCGATGATGAAAGCTTGCGCCAAACCATCTGGACTGGGTTGAACGGCATATTTGAGGTTGATACCCCACTGTGAACCGTCACCAAGGAGTCGTTGAAATCCAGCCTGGTCGTCTGGTGTGGTAATGATCAAAATGTCGCGAATTCCTGCCTGCATGAGTGTGGTAAGCGGATAATAAATCATCGGCTTATCATAAATTGGCATTAGTTGCTTACTGATCGCCTGAGTGATTGGCCAAAGGCGCGTGCCTGATCCACCTGCTAAAATTATTCCTTTCATAAACCTCCTACTTTCTAGTAATAAGTATAACAAATAGATTAGCTAATTGACAAAAATACAAAAATGAGTTAAAATGTGAGGCAGATATGAGTATAGAAAAAACATCCAGCAATCCTAACCACTTTGAACAGTATCGAGAAGAATATCTTACTAAGGTGGTTGATGCGTTATATAAAGACCCGGATCATCCTGAAAAGGAGCCAAGGAGCCGTTCAATTATTTATGTGCCGTATCATGGTGTTGATGAAGGTTTACAACAGGATTGTCCAGACATTCTCTTTATTGATAGTGGTGATCAAAAGGTTACTAAAGCGCTTTCTGAGACTGACGTCATCATCAACATTGCTCGTGGTGAAGAAGTTATTGAGGCGGAGATTGGCCATCCTGACAGGAATGTAAAATTACCGCCAGAGTCAGTGGCAAATACAGATATGGTGAGCGATCTGTATATACAAGCGATTGAGACGGGCAATACTGATGTACAAGTTGTTCACACTGGTAGGATGAATAATAAGACGATTGCTATGGCGACAGCAATGCCAATTTTAGCTGAGAGTGCCGGGCTTAATTATGAGGACGTGATTCACACATCTGATGCCAAAATACGGGAATTAGTAAAGGAAAAACAAGTCGATTTGAATGATTTGATGCATGAAGTTGACGCTGATCCAACAATGCAAGACATGCAGGTTTGTACGCGGGCACTTCGGCGAATATATGAGGCTCGTAATATTGACCCAGATACCGCCAGTTCATCTGAGTTGACCGACGCACTGCTGGACGAATATAAGAAATATCCGCGCATTAGCACCTCGACACTAATGAAAGAGCAGATGTTACAGAATGTTGCCGATCAATTACTGAATTCTGGTATGGCTGCAGATAAGGCTGGCGAGTTGGTTCAAGAACTAGACGCACATACAGATGAAGAGCCTGACTCTGTTGATACGGTTACGAACTTTACGAACAGTATCCCGATGATTTTGTCTGATAAACTGATCAAAAATGGCTATAGTGTTGACGAAGTTGGTGCCATGAGTACGGAGCGGAAGATGGAACTGCTGGCAGACACTAAAATGACAGCAGTTATTGTAGCTGACATTGCGCATATGCCGCGAGTTATGTGGTTGGCTGATTATCTGATGCCAGACAACTTTGAGTTGGTATTCGTTGAGAGTAGAACAGATCTGGATGAGGAAGCGCTACAAAAATCAATGGAACGTGAAGAGCGATCATTTATGCTTGGTAGTAATTGGCTGTCAAACCAAATGGGAACTAGGAATCCAGCTAAAGTTGGCGAGTTGGCAGACAATGCTTACTGGGGTAAAAACAGCGTCAGTAACAAAGAGATTAATGATAACCTAAAAAACGCGAAAAATTAACAGTTTAATTAAACAGGTTGTCTAATTTTTCCTGCCAGTCCTCTGGCGTGAAACCAGTTTCTTTAATTTTTGTTAAGTTTAGGGTGCTTTGCCGTGGTCGCTGAGCAGAGCCCGGCTTGTTGGCAAAATATTCAGCAGTAGAGACCGGCTGTATATCTGAAGGTGATTTGCCTGATTTTTCAAAGACGATTTTGGCAATTTCCGCCCAACTGGCTGGTCGACCTTCATTAGTCAAATTATACGTGCCGTATGGTGCGCCTGTTTCTAATAAGTGTTTAATACCACGTGCTAAAGTGTCAGTGAAAGTGAGGCGACCAATCTGGTCGTTAACAACGGAAGGTTTGATGCCACGCGCTGCCAAATCTTGCATGATACTGACAAAGTTTCTGCCGTCACCGATTACCCAGGATGTGCGAATGATGTAATGTTTGTTTGTGGTAGCGGCCTCTAAGTCGCCATCAGCTTTAGTCTTGCCATAAACGTTGAGCGGTGAAAAGGGTTCATCTTCGCTGTGGATTGGCTGAGAGCCATCAAAAATATATTCCGAAGATATATGCACCAATGTTAAGCTGTGAACTGTTGCAGCCTCTGCTAGGTACTTTACCGCGTAGTGATTAACTAGGTTGACTTGTTGAAAGTTATCAGGATTTTCAGCGGCATCAACGTCAGTCCAGGCAGCGGTATTGATAATAATCGAATTAGGTTGCCACTTGAATGATTTGACAGCAGCCTCGTCGGTAATGTCTAATTCTTGACGAGTTAAGGCAATGGCATTTGGAAAAATGATGCGGAGTGCGCGCCCCAGTTGACCATTAGCACCAGTAATAACCACCGTCTTATTGTCCATTACACCTCCATCGGGATTACGTTTGCAAGTAGCGGGTGAGCGGCATCCTTTTCAGAAATGATAGCTTGGTCCTGGCTGATGGGCCAGTCGATACCAAGTGCTGGATCAAACAGATTGACAAAGGTATATTTGGTGTCTGGCGACCAGTGCGCGTCGACCAGGTAGGTGTAGGCAATGTTGTCGTCAAGCGCTTGATAGCCATTGGCAACGC
>CAUVPC010000062.1:0-3434 GCA_963553655.1 uncultured Candidatus Saccharibacteria bacterium | reverse complement strand
GGTGTTCGGCGGCATCGTCATAATGCTCCCTCATGTCAAATTCAGCCTGCTTACCCTTGTTCCACTGAGAAACTGGACGCAAGAAGCCAACCACACGTGAGTAAACTTCGGTCGCTTCACTACAGCTTGGGCAGGTTGGATGTTCACCAACCAAGTAGCCGTGATTTTTACAAATACTAAAGCTTGGACTAAAGGTAAAGTACGGCAATTTGTAATTTTCACAAATCGTCTTCACTAGTTTTTTCAGCGTCTGTGGATCATCCATGCGCTCGCCCAGGAAGAAGTGAATCACCGTACCCCCCGTGTATTTGGTCTGCAAGTTATCCTGCAAATCCATCAGCTCGAATAAATCATCGGTGTAGTTAACTGGCAAGTGGCTGGAGTTGGTATAGAACGGATGCTTGACCGCCGCGCCGAGGCCATTGGCAAAGTGTGCTCGGTCAGGGAAGCTGGCTTTGTCAATTTGCGCCAAACGGTAGGTCGTACCTTCGGCTGGTGTCGCTTCCAAATTGTAATTATTACCAGTCTCTTTCTGATACTCAACCAGTCTGTCGCGCATGAAGTCAAGTGTTTTCTCGGCAAACGCCTTACCCTTTTCGGTACCGATATCAACGCCCAACAAATTCAACGCTGCTTCATTGGTGCCAATCAAACCGATGGTTGAGAAGTGATTCTTCCAGTATTGATTAAATCGCTGCTTGATATTACGCAAGTAAAACTTGGTGTATGGATAGAGGTTGGCATCAGTCAATCGCTCCAATACCTTACGCTTGGTTTCCAAGCTATCTTTCGCCATATCCATCAATTCGCTCAGACCCTTGAAGAACTCTTTCTCGTTCTTTGATTTCAGCGCCAAGCGTGGCAAATTGATAGTGACCACACCAACTGAACCAGTCATTGGGTTTGAGCCAAACAGTCCGCCGCCGCGGTATTCCAGCTGACGATTATCAATGCGCAGGCGACAGCACATCGAGCGCGCGTCTTCTGGATCCATGTCAGAATTGATAAAGTTTGAGAAGTATGGAATGCCGTATTTAGCACTGGCTTCCCACAGGCTTTCAATCACTGGATTATCCCAGTTGAAATCTTTGGTGATATTAACTGTTGGAATCGGGAAGGTAAAGACGCGGCCGTTAGCATCACCCTCAGACAAGACCTCGAGTAGCGCCTTGTTGAGCATATTCATTTCTTCTTGATATTCGCCGTAAGTAGTGTCCTGCATTTCACCACCGATGATCACTGGATTGTCAGCCATGTGCTTTGGACACTCGAGATCAAGCGTAATGTTGGTAAACGGTGTTTGGAAACCAACTCGTGTTGGCACATTGACGTTAAAGACGAATTCTTGCAGCGCCTGCTTCACTTCATCGTAGTTCAATTTATCAGCGCGAATAAATGGCGCCAGCAGTGTATCAAAATCAGAGAATGCCTGAGCACCAGCTGCCTCACCCTGCAAGGTGTAGAAGAAGTTTACCACCTGGCCCAAGGCTGAGCGGAAATGCTTGGCTGGCTTGGAGGCCACCTTTCCAGCAACACCCGTAAAGCCTTCTTGCAACAGATCAGTCAAGTCCCAACCAACACAATACACACTGAGGAGGTTTAGGTCGTGAATATGTAGATCACCTTCCTTGTGCGCCTGACCAATCTTTGATGTGTAAATTTTGTCCAGCCAGTAAGTCTTCGTAACTTCCGCCGAGACGTAATTATTCAAACCCTGTAGGCTGTAGCCCATGTTGGAGTTCTCATTCACCTTCCAGTCCAGGTTACCAATATATTGATCGATTAAATCAACATGCGCGTTAGATGTAATTTCGCGCAATTTTTTATGCTGGTCGCGGTAGATAATGTAGGCTTTGGCAGTTTTCTTAAACTTAGAATCAATCAACGTATCCTCGACGATGTCCTGGATATCTTCAACATCTGGTAATTGTTTTTGGTTGCGAGCTTCCAGTACCGCCAATACTTTTTCGGTCAGTTCCTTGGCTGTTTTTTTGTCAAATTCGCCAGTCTCTAGGCCCGCTTTTTCAACGGCTTTTTCGATTTTTTTGCGATCAAATTTGACGGTGCGACCATCACGTTTTTTGATTGATTTGTACATACCCCTCCTTATTATGACAACAACAAACAGACCCCAACCTCCCCACGGGGTGCGTGTTGCAAAAAATATTATTTATTTTCTAAAAACACCATATATAGTGCTTAATATAGAATATACACGCGATATATAGCGTCTGTCAACGAAAATACATTGTATTATTTACATGTATAGTATTCTTATGTCCTTTGCAGAAAATCATAAGCGGTAGCTGCTGTTAGCGCCTGCATTTGACGAAGAGTATCACCTGGCTGGAGCGGCGGCTTGAGGCTGCGGATGAGATAAAAGCCAATAAACGCTGCCAGCATTTCCGTATTCAGTTCGTCTAGCCATGGTGTTACATCCTGACCATGCCGCGCCATGTCGACCAGAAACTCCGTCGCCCCAGACCCCCGCGGTGCATAGGAAGCTCAGTTCCAATCAACCAATTTTAAGACACCAGTTTGCATATGAAATGCTAAATTATCACTGCGAAGATCAGAATGGTTAAAGCAATCTTCTGGCTGTCTGGCAAATTGTTTAGCACTGAGCGAAATCGCAGCTAACTTATCAGGCTCGCCTAGCAACGTAATTATCTTTTGGCAGCGTTGTTGATTAACATCTGACTGTTCTGGTAGTAATATTTGATAATTGTCAATCAGCTGCTGACGAATATCAGCCTCAGCAATAACTCGATCAATGCCGTCATCCAAGCCAAGCTCCGCCGCTACAAATGGTTGCAGCTGCAGCTCCTCAATCATCTCGTATGGTAACTCTGTTTGTTCCAGCTCGCGAGTTGCCGCTACCACCGCTGAGATATATCGCTTGGCCACAGATTTTTCCACTGGCGGACGCCACAACCAGCCGTCGGCTGACGCATAACTGGTTGTCATCAGCACGTGACCACCACTAGCCAGCGTAGTCCAATCAGCTACATATTGCGGGTGAATTTTCTGTAATAATCGCGTCACTTCATAGTCTTTTTTCAGCCAAGCCAATTCCCGCTCGCCGTCGTCCGGCAGTAAATCAACATCAGCCTCTTTGACAAACATTGTCTTATCGCCCGCCGACACCAAGGCGCGGCGATTGCGCGAAAAGCCGCCGCTCACCGAGGTAATTTGTAAATCAGACGCGTCAACGCTAAGCTCCGCTGCAGCACACTGCAATGATCTGTCGGTCAGCAACTTATCAGGGCGAGACAAGGTTTCCATATGGAAATTATAACATTTACCATATACCTGTTCTATTGCGCCATATAATCAAACAGATCTATGTCAGTCATATAACGTCAGTTTCCTGAATTACACTCCCGTATCTCGCCGATAAAAGCCAATCGCTGCCACGCCAAGCGCCGCTAAGC
>CAUVPC010000061.1:0-3435 GCA_963553655.1 uncultured Candidatus Saccharibacteria bacterium | reverse complement strand
AAACCGGCGTGCGGTAAAACGTACCGAGGGTTCGAATCCCTCCCCTTCCGCCAGAATGATACGTAAACACCTCAAGTAGGTGTTTTTTATTTACCATCAACGGGAAATATACTTGACATAAAATAAAACTTATGCTAATATGATAATCAGGTTTAACAGCGCTCAGTGCGCAGTAATAAAACATAAACAGAGAGATAAATGAATATACTACAACAGATTATTACACAATTTACCATATTTGTAAGCCTGACTACTGCTTGTGGTGTGTTGATGCATGACACCCATGTGGATAAGGCGGTGGTATCAGTATTTAGTGCAGTTGATCTTCAGGGGTCAACGGGCGACGATGGTATGAAAACGACAAGAATTGGTTCGTCAGCACATACACATCCGGAACACACTTCACTGAGTAGTATCATTCATGATGGCTCGGCAAATCCTCGTTCGACACCGCGTCATGATGACCGAAAATACATGAAAGTTAAGCGTGCCCAGGGTAATGGCGGTCCTGAGTTTGATGGGCAACGCTTATGTATCGGTAAGATCTGTTTTTAGTTACATTTGATAACTTCCAACTCAGTAACTAGCCGCTGAATGAGCGCCTGTTGCTCTGTGATGTGTTGGCGAGTCTCTTCCACTAAGTGGGCTGGTGCTTTTTCGGCATAGGACGGATTGTTGATACGCGCTTCAAGCCCCTCGAGGCGTTTTCGGGCTTCTGCAAGGCGCATTTCCAGCTCGGTCTGGTGCTGGTAGAGCGTCTCGTCATCGATATCCAGCCACACTTCCCTGTTTGCTGCAGCCAATCTGAGACCACGCGGTTGATCGGTGTGCTCAATTGAGTCAAGGCGCATGAGATGTTTGATGGTGTCGGCGTTTTCTTTGACCAAGCTGTCATTGCCATACAGTAAGCGATATTTTTTATTGCCCGGTAGCTCCGTGATTACCCAGCGACCTTCGGAGACTAATTCTTTGATGCGTTCAAATTGTTCAGCTTCAATCTCGTCATATTTCTCTGGCGTTGGCCAAGAGTCGCGCATCAGAATACCGTCGGTGTAGTTGAGTGTCTGCCAAATTGTCTCAGTGACGAACGGTGCGAATGGATGAGTAATCCTCAGGCTGGTTGCTAGCACCCATGACAGTAATGGGCGATTGATGGCGGTTTTTGATGATTCGATGTACCAATCAGCGACGTCATCCCAAATGGCGTGATAGACGGTTTCAGCGGCCTCAGAAAAGCGGTATTGTTCCAGGCGGACAGCGACGTTATTGGCGGCGTCATTCAGTTGGCGAATAATCCAGTGGTCAGCTGGGGTTTGTGGCTGTAATGGCACAATGACGTGATCGTCGCCAATTTGTGCTTCAACAAAGCGAGCAATGTTCCACAACTTGTTACAGAAGTTGCGAGCAGCAATGACCGCACCCCGGTTGAATGCTTGGTGTTGGGCTGGCGCTCGCCCAGCGATGATACCCATGCGGGTAGCGTCTGAGCCGAATTCCGACACCAATTCCATTGGGTTGATGACGTTACCTTTTGATTTGGACATTTTTTGATTGTGCTCGTCGTTGACCATGCCGTGTAGATAAACATCTTTGAATGGTAATTTGCCGGTGCGGTACAGACTGAGCATAATCATGCGTGATACCCATGCTCGCATGATGTCCATACCAGTTTCCATCAGGCTGGTTGGGAAGTATTTAGCTAGTTCCCCGCCATTGAGATAATCGGTAACGATGTACGGCCATTGACCAGAGGAGAACCAGGTGTCAAAGGTGTCTTCTTCTCTGATATATGTTGTGCCATTTACAACAATACGCTTTTCTGTCACCCGAGTGTCAAAGATCCAGTCGTTTGAGTCGGTTTCATTAACAAAGGCTGGAATTGGGATACCCCACGGAATCTGTCGGGAGATGTTCCAGTCTTTGAGCTGCTCCAGGTAGGCGATGAGTTCTTTACGCTTTGAGGCTGGGTGGAAAGTAATCTCCCCTTTCTCTAGTGCCTCAATGGCTGGCTTAGCCAGTGGCTGCATTTTGATAAACCACTGCTCTTTAACCATTGGTTCAATAACGGTGCCACACTTGTAACAATGACCGACGGCATGTTCAATGTCAGATTCACCGCGACGTAGCTCCATGGCTTCCAGGGCGGCTAGGATGCGACGCCTTGCTTCTTGCGGATCCAGACCTAAGAACTGTGGCGGCACGTTGATTAGCTTACCATCGTGGCTGATGATACTTTTGATCGGCAGGCCATGACGTTCTGCCATCTCAAAGTCATTTGGATCATGCGCTGGGGTTATTTTGACGGCTCCAGTACCATAGCTCATGTCGACGTATTCGTCAGCGATGATTGGGATTTCGCGGTCGATAATTGGCAGGAGAATGCGAGTACCAATGAGTTTTTTGTAGCGCTCGTCATCAGGGTGAACAGCCACCGCTACGTCACCAAGCATGGTCTCAGGACGGGTGGTGGCAACTACGATCTCGCCAATTTTGTCCAATGTTGGGTAGGCAATTTTCCATAACGTACCCTTCTCTGTTTTGTGCTCGACCTCGATATCGGCGAAGCTAGTTTGGTGAACAGTACAGTAGTTAACGATTCGTTCGCCACGGTAAATCAGATCATCTTCCCACATCTGTTTGAAGGTGTCGTACACCGTCTGTATCACCTTGTCGTCTAGAGTGAATGTAAGGTGCTTCCAGGAGGCGCTGGTGCCCAAGGCGCGTAGCTGTAATTCCATATTGCCACGCTTTTCTTGGACAAAATTCCACACCTGGCTATACAGTTGTTCTCGCGAAAAATCAAAGCGACTTTTACCCTGCTTTGCCAGCTCTTTTTCGTAGACTACCCATGTTTCAAAGCCAGCATGGTCGGCACCGGGGATAAACACTGCATCATCGCCCTTGAGCCTATGATAGCGGATCAAGATATCCTTCAGGTTCATATCAAGCGCGTGTCCGATATGTAGGTTGCCGTTGGCGTTTGGTGGTGGCATGACGATGCTATATGGCTTACCTTCACCTGTGGGCGCAAAAGAATTACTCGTCTCCCACAGAGCATAGATATCTGGTTCGTAGTCATTTGGAATGTATTGTTTGGCTAATTGCATATGATCTGATTCCTATATATTTCACGGGAAAAATGACACACACAAACCACCGAACACTTTTCACACGAAAAAGTACCCTCGAGCGAGCTTATGTGTGTATTCTCCCATGTTTATTTCTGGTTATAGTATACCATAGAACTGGGATTTTGGCGCCATGGCTTACGCTATGTCGAGCATAGATAGACTTGGTTGAACTTCCATGTTGTATGGGTCGGCAGGCTGGTTAATGTGGGCGCGGAAATAACCGAGTGCGGCGATCATAGCGGCATTGTCGGTGCAGAGCTGGATGGGTGCGTATTCAATGTCGATAGGCAGGGCTAGGCTTAGT
>CAUVPC010000060.1:0-3490 GCA_963553655.1 uncultured Candidatus Saccharibacteria bacterium | reverse complement strand
CCAAAAGTTGTTAATGATCAATTTGGTCGGCTAACGTTTGCGTCAGAGATTGCTCAAGCCACCAAGTATTTCTTAGATAATAACGTTGCGTATGGGCTATATAATGTATCTAATGATGGTCCAGTTAAGTCGTGGTACGAAATTGCCGCTGATGTTTTCGAATATGCTGGACATGACCGCAACCGTGTGCAGCCGATTTCCACTGAGGAATATGCAGCCAGCAAACCAGGTTTTGCACCGCGGCCACTCAATAGCGACATGGATTTATCAAAACTGCGCCAAACAGGCTTCACGCCAAGTGATTACACCGGTCTATTAAAAGAGTATGTTAACCAATTGCCAGTAAATGAATAGGAGACTGCGACTGTGAATAAAGGAATTTTAAACGTTATATATCAGAGTGATGACAACTATGCTGTAGTCAGTGCAATATCTATTGTGTCACTTTTGGAAAACAACAAACATTTGAAAGAGATTAATATTTTTTACCTCGGACACCAGCTCAAGAAAGATAGCATTAACAAATTCAACA
This sequence comes from uncultured Candidatus Saccharibacteria bacterium, assembly GCA_963553655.1. Classification (GTDB taxonomy): domain Bacteria; phylum Patescibacteriota; class Saccharimonadia; order Saccharimonadales; family Saccharimonadaceae; genus Nanosynbacter. Next base: position 2,958 of record CAUVPC010000060.1, on the reverse strand, counting down.
AAATGATTGGAAACTATAAGAATGCCACAATTACTTTTGTTGATGTATCAAGTTATCCTGATGAATTGAAAGAAATTGGCGTTAAGGCTTGGAAAGGCCTGTATATCACATGGTATAAGATGTTGGCGTTTGCCAAGCTTGACATCAAAACAGACCGAATTTTATACATTAATCCACACACAGTGATTAGCGGTGCACTTGATGGTCTTCTGGAGCTTGATTTTGGGGACAATGTGATGGCGCTGTCATACGATGCTACTATGGTAAACGCACATAAGGATGTTATTGGCTTGAAGCCAACCGACGGCTACTTTAACTGTGGAGTTATGCTTGTCAATCACAAAAAATGGATGAAAGACAAGATTGACGCTAAGATGCGCGAGCATTTGCGGCACAACCACTATGAGGTGGCTGACCAAGACTTATGTAACGTGTTTTTCAAAGGCAAGATCAAGAAAGTCGGTGTAGAGTATAACTTTTCGACCGTTTTCTATGGCTATGATATTAAAAAATACATTAAAGCCAACGGTTTCTTACCTGAAAGCTTTTACAGTTATGATGAGATTATGGAGAGTTACTACGCGCCGAAGATTATTCATTCACAGTTTGGTATGAACGGTCGGCCATGGCAGCAAGGTAACGACAACCCAGTTGGTATTTTGTGGCGTAAATATTTGAAACTAACGCCATGGAAAGATGCTACGATGCCAGTAGCCAAGAAGGATATGAACTGGCGATTATATGATGTATTACCACAATCAATAATTGTTAAACTGTACGCCTGGGCGGTTAATCGCAAATTTGCGAGGAAGAAATAATGAGCAGTAAATCGCAGCATACCTTTGTTGTTTTAGCCTATAAAGAATCACCGTTTTTGGAAGACTGTATTAAGTCTGTTATGAACCAGCAATATAACAGTGCTGTTGTGATTGCTACATCGACACCAAATGCTTTCATTGATACTATTGCTAAAAAATACGGCCTGAAAGTAATTGCTCGACCAGAAAAGGAGAGAGGTAGGGGTGCTGCAAGTGATTTTGATTTTGCATTGTCTGTCTCTGAGACAACACTAACTACCGTTGCTAACCATGATGAGGTATATAATTACAACTATTCTTCAGAGGTGGTTGCCTACTATGAAACACATAAAAATAGCTGCATCATCTTTACCAGGGCATATGACATCAAAGGTAGCTTTGCGGTTACTAAGTCTTTGAATTTGATTATTAAAAACATACTGTGCTGGCCGCTGGCGATTTCCAAAAAAAGTCGTTTTACCAAGAGGTTGCTGTTGTCGTTTGGCGATCCAATTTGTTGTCCAGCCGTGACTTTTGTCAAAGGTCACTACAAACTCCCAGTTTTTGAGTCTGATTTGATAGCAACGTTTGATTATTGGGCATGGGAAAAATTGTCTAAAAACGCTTATGGCTTTGGGTATATCAAAAAATCACTAATGGGTCATCGTATCCACGAAGGTTCAATCACCACTAAAGCGATCGGCGACAATGCTCGTGCTAAGGAAGAGTATATGATTTTGTCAAAGTTTTGGCCAAAACCAATAGCTAAAATCATCTCATCAATATATCGTCTCAGTGAGCGGAGTAACGGGTGAAAATTGCCATCACTGGAGCGAGCGGATATATTGGGTGTCACATTACTGCGTTGGCTAAGAAGAATGGGCACGAAGTAATAGCTATTAATAGATCAAGCGATATTGATATTTTTGCTCAGCACCAGAATGTATTTGAAGCATTACAGAAACCTGATGTTTTGCTGCATTTAGCCTGGCGGGATGGTTTTAAACATAATTCACCAGAACACATGAAAAATCTCTCCCATCACTACGAGTTTTTACGCTCATATATACATGATGGCGGTAAGAAGGTGGCGGTGATGGGTAGTATGCACGAGGTTGGTTACTGGGAGGGTGCAATTAATGAGCATACGCCGTGTGATCCATTGTCTCAATATGGCGTTGCCAAGAATGCTTTGCGGCAAAGCATGATGTTATTAGCGAAAGATTGTGACACTAAACTGTATTGGCTGCGTGGTTTTTATATCTATGGCGATGATATTGGTGGTCATTCAATATTCTCCAAAATTGCGCAAGCTGCCGCTGATGGTAAAACCGAGTTTCCTTTCACAACAGGTAAGAATAACTATGATTTTTTACATATTGATGATTTTTCAGATCAAGTATTGGCGGCCATCACCCAGGATGATATAACAGGAATTATCAATATTTGTTCTGGTAAGCCGGTGAGTTTGGCAGAGCGAGTCGAACAATATATACAAGACAATCACTACAATATTAAGTTACAATATGGAGCTTTTCCTGACAGACCATATGATTCACCGGCGGTTTGGGGTGATAATTCAAAGATAAGGGTAATCAAAGCTAAGTAGCTGCTTGAAATTGACCTATTTTTGAGAGAGCCTGATTGATAATTCTTGATGCAAATCGCGTAACCTGCGTTCATTTTGGTCGATACGTTGGCGCTGTGTATTGGCGATATAGAACAGTAGGATGATGGTGGTGGTTTGTAGAATATCAAACAGGCTGAGTTCTGATGAATCCAGTGGTGGATGGCCAATTGAAATATTATACATTGGGAACGACCCCACTAGGACAATCATGATAACCAACCAAATGATTAATTGATGGCGAAAGCGCGCCAGGCTGACTTTGCGCAGCTTGTATTGAGTAATGATGTTGATCAGTGCCGCCAGGATAATCGGCACGTTGAGTAGGACAAGGATAAGATATCTCATTCGAATAGCTCCATTAAGCGTTGCTTGAATAGTCGTTTGACGATATTGATGGCATTCCAGTTGTTTTGACCTTTGGCGCGAGAATAATCAGTGTAAATTGCTTTGATTGGGTATTCGGAAATGACCATACCCGCTTGTTTGGCGCGCCAAATCATCTCTGAACAAAACTCATAACCAGTCGATTTC
>CAUVPC010000059.1:0-3497 GCA_963553655.1 uncultured Candidatus Saccharibacteria bacterium | reverse complement strand
GACTTTATGCCGCGCGTGGAACATAGGCAAATTTACATCATGCCAATCGGCAAGCTTGATGAAAAAACTACAACAGGAAATTGGCTACACTATGTTGCATAACCGCTACATATAGCGTATTATAAGCATAAGCAGATACTAAATATATAGAAAGACAGGAACATGAACGCAAGTCAAATTATTTCTGACGACATGACATTGGAAGAAAAATTAAGTGCTATCGATGCAGCGATGAAAGCAGTCCAGCAGGCAGCCGACGACCAGGCAAAAAAATCTGGTGGCATTGCAGCACCGCTCGATCCCGCAAGTTTGACAGTGTGTGACGGTTGTGAATAAAACAACAGAGGTGTCGATTCGGCGCCTCTTTTGATAGGTTGGAGAAGTGATGACGAAGAAGTATATTTTTGTAACTGGTGGGGTGTTGTCTGGTGTCGGTAAGGGAATCACGGCGGCAAGTATTGGTGCGGTGTTGCAAGCCAAAGGCTTGTCAGTGTCAGTACAAAAGTGTGATCCGTACTTGAACGTTGACGCTGGATTATTAAATCCGAAAGAACACGGTGAGTGTTTTGTGACCAAAGATGGTGCCGAGACTGATTTGGACTTGGGGCATTATGAACGCTTTTTGGATTTGGAGTTGACGCGGAAAAATACTACCCTGTCAGGCAGGCTTCTGCGTGATCTCATCGCTGATGAACGAGCTGGTAAATTTGGTGGGCAAACGGTGCAGCTAGTGCCACATTTGACCAATGCTATTAAAAAATCTATTCACGAAGCAGCTGAGGGCGATGTTCACATTGTAGAAATCGGCGGTACGGTCGGGGACTACGAAGGTCTGAGCTTTATCGAAGCAATTCGTGATTTTTCACAAGAAGTAGGTAGGAATAATTGTCTCTTTGTTCATGTGGTGTATGTTCCGTTTTTGGAAGCTAGCCAGGAGTACAAAACAAAGCCTGCACAAAATGCCATGGCGGAGCTTCGTAGCTTTGGGATTATGCCAGACGTCGTGGCGGTGCGGACTGAGGGCCACGATAAACCACCACGCAGTGTTGGCGAAAAAATCGCTATCTCCTCTGGTGTGCGTCCTGAGGGTATCATCATGATGCCAAATGTCAATACCGTGTATGAGGTGCCGCTGACAGTTGCGCGTGACTTGGGACCAATGTTGAGCGAATTTACTGGAGTGGCTGTGGAACCTGATTTGACTCGCTGGAAAAATCTCGCCACGCGTGACACGACTGATTATGCTCGTGAAGTAACCGTTGGTTTGGTGGCAAAATATATTGACAATACTGATACGTATTTGTCGGTGACGGAGGCGTTGAAATCGGCAGCCTGGGCGGAGAACTGCGAAGTTAATATACGGTGGATAAATTCAGAGACCGCCAGCGATGATGATTTTTCTCAGGTTGATGCTGTTTTGGTGCCGGGCGGCTTTGGTGCACGTGGTGTTGAAGGGAAAATTGCAGCGGCAATGTATTGCCTGGAGCATAATAAACCATATCTGGGTATTTGTTTGGGTATGCAAACAGCGGTGATTGCTGCGGCGCGTCGAGGTGGCGTGGATAGTGCTAATAGTGAGGAATTTGGTGCAGGTCAGGGCACGAATGTGATTTATCTAATGGATGGGCAGGTAGGTAAAGAGTCAACTGGTGGCACGATGCGCCTTGGTGATTATCCAGCAGTGCTGAAAGAAGGCTCGCTAGCGGCGAAGACGTATGGTACAACAGAGGTGACAGAGCGACACCGCCACCGATATGAGGTGAATCAGGATTTTGTTCAGGCGATTGAACAAGGCGGTTTGGTTATTTCGGGCACCTCGCCAGACGGTAGATTGGTGGAATTTGTTGAATCGCCACGCTGTGACTATTTCATCGCTACACAAGCTCACCCGGAGTTTAAATCACGTCCATTCCGACCACACCCGCTCTTTGATGGACTGATCAGGACAGCCGCTTCCAGATAGAGCCAAGCAGTAGTAGCGGACGGGTTGCGAGATAAGCCTAAACAATAACCTATTGACATTATAGGGTTTTATATGATATAATAAAATTATGGAACCATCTGAAAAAACGTTTTTATCTAAGCATCCTGCAGTGAAAAAATTGAAAGCCGCTGGTGAACAGCTGGGCTTGCCAAAAGCGGATATCCGTTTGTCTTTGGGTCTGAGGGCTTTGATGGGTGTAATGCATGGTCGCGGCAATGTCGATATATCTGGTGAAGATAATCTAATTGAAGCAGTAGAAAGAGCCAAGGAGAATAACAGAGGGCTGGTAGTGGTCACATCACACGAGTCTGGTCTTGATATGCCTACTGCTAGCTATTTGGCCTCTTTTATGGGTAAGACTAGTATCGGGATAGCTTCAACCAACGGTGATTGGATAAAAGAAGGTGTGGGTGGATTTAATCCGGAGCCCATACAATATGCTTTGACGGGAAGAAAAAACTTTATCCCTGTACCGTATAAATGGATAGATCGAAAAAATAAAAAACCAGTTCCCTTTAATGAAGATGATTATAAAGAGGTCGTTGAACGAGTTAAGAATGGTGAAATAGTCGTTATGGCAGGGTTTTCGGATCACGAGTCAGTGACACATCGTAAGATTGGTTCTGCAGCGGCACATATTGCCCTAGAGGCTGGTGTTGAAATTCTACCGATATCTATCTCAAGCGATAAGGCGGAGGATTTTTCTGGTGGCCCATCTGCGGCTGTATTGAAGGATCATGGACTGAAAATTGATATTGGTGATAGTGGGGACAACTGGCTTAGTACAATTCAACATTCTTATACAGAGGCTAGTCCAGAGACGAAAAAGGCTATGCGGAACAAGCTGAAGAAGATTTTGGAGAAGAGTAGTGTATTTAAGAGAATAGTCAGTAAGGGTGATCGTCATTTGCCTAAAGAATAAATTAGCTTACCGAACATATCTCATTGACATATTAAAAATAATATGATACTATTATAGCATATAAAGAATGAAACAAAAAAGGAAATTAATGGCTGAAGAACAAGCATTGTCACAGCAACCGCAAGTGTTGCCAACACAGGATGATTTATCAACCTTGTCGTATATTTTGCGTCATGTCCGGGGATCAAGTTTAATCTCTGCCACGGCGTTAGACTTAGATATAGTGGAAGACTAGTTGATCTGGTGGTATACTGGTGCTGATGGAATACACAATTCAAGAAGTTATTGCAAAGCTATTTAATATTGAAACAACAGTGCAGTTAACGCGTCCTGACCCAAAGTTTGGCGATTTTGCGACGAACGTGGCGCTGCAGCTGGCCAAACCGCTGGGTAAGAATCCGCGCGAGATTGCTGAGTCGATCGCGGAAGAGCTGCGTGGTCACGAGGAGCTGAGCGAGGTTAGCGTGGCTGGTCCGGGCTTCATCAACGTGACGTTAAGTGACCAAGCGGTGCTGGAATCGCTGAAAGTACGGCCGGCGACTAATCGTGCAGGAAAAACAGTGGTCATTGAGACCAATTGTCCAAATCCGT
>CAUVPC010000058.1:0-3820 GCA_963553655.1 uncultured Candidatus Saccharibacteria bacterium | reverse complement strand
CTCTGGCACGGTAGTGTCAACATCGCCAGAGGTCGGTTGACCGGGCTCATTTTTATTAACCGTAGTATCAGGATTAAACCCGTGGATATGAGCGCTATTATATACCGTAACAACGCCGTCCTTAACCGTAACGCGCTCGCCAGCAAACGCAATGACTCGCTTCACAATGTACTCATCTTTGTTTGACGAAGAGTTGAAATTTGGGTTTTTAAAGACAATTGTCTGGCCTCTCTCAGGAACGTAGCGTTTGTTCTTGATTTGCGCCGCTGTCACTGGTAATCGATTGACAATCAAGCGGTCGCCAGTATGCATGGTTGGTTCCATACTGGCACCTTGAACAGTAAAATTACGAAAAATAAAGGTGTTAATCAGCAGAGTGCCGATCACCACGCCAACAACAAAAACGATTAGCCCCAAGCTGTCACGAATCTTTGGGTGTCGATCAAGAAAAGTTGCATCCATCCTATTTAGTATAGCCTGTATAGTGTGATATAATCAAGAGATATGGAGCTACTGCGAACCGTTAAACGCAAGTCATTTTTTAGTGAGGTGGTATACCATCTGTTGAACATCAGTTTAGCTTTGGCGTTATTTGGTATTACGCTCATGGTTCAATCGCCAGTAGCTGCAGTGGTGCTGGTTATTTTGAGTAAGTGGCGCGTTCTGGCAGTGAGGCCACGTTTTTGGTGGACGAATATCCAGTCTAACTTGGTGGACCTGATCGTTGGATTGAGCGTCGTGGCATTGCTGTATCTGTCTGTGGGTAATATCGCCGTGCAAATTACTTTCACTGCCTTTTATATCATTTGGCTGGTGATCATCAAACCGATGTCAAAGCGCTGGCAAATGATGTTGCAGTCTGCCCTCGCCATTTTATTTGGTACGGTAGCGTTGTTCTCCATTGGCTATTTGTTGCCAGACATTGCAGTTGTTGCTGGCTCAATGGTCATTGGCTATAGCGCAGCGCGACATTTCCTGGTTAGTTACAAAGAAGATCAAACAGTTCTGCTGAGCTTCATCTGGGGAATTATGTTTGCGGAGATTGGTTGGCTGGCGTACTACTGGACCTTTGCCTATGCTATACCAGGGCTCACCATGATTAAACTTCCGCAGGTGACTATTATTTTGCTGTTGATATCTTTCTTGGGTGAGCGGGTCTATCGATCATGGAAGAAGAACGGCGCAGTCGTACGGAGTGAAATCATGCCGCCAGTTTTGTTTTCCGTGGCGGTGATAGGCGTTATACTACTATTTTTCAACACGGTAACGAGGATTTGATAGATGACAGAGGTGGGGATAGAACAGCCAAATAACAGCGCGCAGGTGATTACACTGTCGCGGCGACGAATGATGGCTATCTGGGTTGCCATAGCAGCGCTATTTTTGTTGATGATTACGATTGGCAGTGTGTTGCTACTGACGGTATTGCGGCCAAAGCTCGCTAGTACACATGGTCCAGCAGTCGATGGTAATCTGACCGTGACCGCTGAAGAGTCCAATGTTTCAAAAATCGTCAATCAGGTATCGCCGAGCGTCGTATCGATCATCACCGTAAAAAGTAATGGTTTTAGGTCACAGGAAAACGCTGGAACTGGCGTGATCATTAGTAAAGATGGCTATATTTTGACGAATAAGCACGTAGTAAATGGTGGACGGTCCTTCCAAATCATCACTGGCTCGGGCGACCGCCACACTAACGTCAAGCTAGTGGGGGTTGATCCACTGAACGATATCGCGTTCTTGAAGATTAGCGGTGTCGACAACCTGTCGCCAGCGACTATTGGCGACTCAAGCACTGTTCGCGTGGGGCAAAAAGTCATTGCTATCGGCAATTCACTTGGTAAATTCCAAAACACTGTTACGAGTGGCATCATCTCAGGCAAGGGGCGTCCACTCCAGGCTTCATCAGGTAGTGATGACGATCAAGATCAGAAGCCTGAATCATTAACGGATCTGCTACAGACCGATGCCGCCATTAATCCAGGCAACTCGGGTGGCCCGCTGCTAAATATGGCCGGCCAAGTGATTGGTATTAACACCGCTATCGTCGAGGATGCCCAGAGTATTGGCTTCGCCATCCCGATAGGCGCAGCCAAAGGACTGATCCGCAGCGTTCTGGAAAAGGGCGAGGTTAATAAATCATACATCGGCATACGTTACCTAGAGGTGACGCCAGAAACGCGGGCCGCAAATAAACTGTCGGTCAAAAATGGCGCTTTTGTCGGTGGTGTTTCTGGGCAATTGGTGCAGCAGGGTGGTCCAGCTGACAAGGCCGGGATCAAATCTGGTGATATTATCACCAAAGTTAATGATAAAACTATTGGCGAACATGGTGGCTTGACCAGCTTGATCGGTGAATATCTGCCAGGCGAAACTATCGAGCTGACGGTTATCAGAGATAACAGAGAGCAGAAGCTGAGGCTAACGCTCGGTGCCTACAAATCGTAGCGCCACGATCAGCCCGCTGGTCTCCAAGTGTAAAAAGCCGTTTTGATTACCAAAGGCTACGATCGTCTGGTGTTGTTCTTCGTCTGCCTCGATGAACAGCAGTCCTTGGTTGGTCATATGCTTGGGTGCTTGTTGGATGAGCTCTCGGATTAGCTTAAGCCCACCCTCACCAGCGTACAAGGCTTCTGGCGGCTCGTGGCGCAGCTCTGGGGAGGTGTTTTTCCAGCTCTTGTCTACATATGGTAAATTCGCTAAGATACAGTCGAGCTTTTCAAATTGGCCGAGTAGTAAGGATTGTTTTTGCGTAAAGATTTTAGCACCCAATTTCTTGGCATTCTTTTCTGCCACTAGGAGTGCTTTAGGGCTAATATCTGACAAAACAACATGCCAGTTGTCTGGCAACTCGAGCGCCGCAGTGATTCCCAAGCATCCAGAACCAGTTCCTATGTCGATGAGCGTCCTTGGCTGATCGTCTCGTGGCACCAGCTTCAGGAGTAGATTGATCATTTCTTCTGATTCGGGACGCGGTACTAGTACGCTGGGCGACACTTCAAATTCTCGTCCATAAAACTCTTTCTTACCCAAAATATATGCCAGCGGTACGCGGTCGAGACGCAGGCTAAGTCGTGCTTCGGCGATATCAACACGTCGCGGATCAATCTCTTCGTCCAGGTGCGCGTGAAGGTATGTTCGGTTTTTGCGCAAAGTATTAGCTAAAATGAGCTCCGCGTCTAATCGGGCTGATGCGATATCGGCTTGCTTTAACGTGTTAGTGGCGGTTGTTAGCCAGGATGTTATGGTTGACTTTTCTTGCATTATATGCTAGATTATACACCATTGAAGAGAAATTTCATAATCAACGTGGCTACTAGACGGCACGGGAAGAGTTGGTATGTATGAATAAGCGCGTGAACAAATTGAAAGTAGATTTTCCTTCTTGTGAGGGTATTGTGACCGTTGATCATGATTTTCCAAAGATTCAGCTTGATCGTAAGCTAGGTGCTGAGCTAGTGCCTGGTGAAGTTGTTGACCTTTCTGAAGAACGATTAAAAAAATATCTTGAGTATGCTGAAATACCGGAGCAGTGCTGGGGCGATTTGTCACTAATCATCACTGGTACAGAAAATTCTTCATACTTGGGGAGTGATGAATTAGGGTATGTAAGTGATGATGGCGAGGGAGGACTTGATGTTGTTATCGGGATTGATTACGACTCTGACTCTGAGGCTACGCTACGGCATGAGCTGTGCCACGTCAAGGATGCGATAGATGGGAAAATTGACTTCCAAAAGAAAAATTTGTTATACACACTGGGGAGTTCAATATCTAAAGAAAGATTACGTAAGCAGGCCATTATAATTCATGCTTTGGG
>CAUVPC010000057.1:0-3902 GCA_963553655.1 uncultured Candidatus Saccharibacteria bacterium | reverse complement strand
CCTGATACGATGTCGTCGAAAATTGTGTGATTCATACTCCTCCTTTATGCAAATAAATCGTTCAATGCCTCACTCACCGTTGGATGAGTGAATATTTGGTCACGCAGTACAGTATATGGCAGGTCATTATCCATTACAGTTTTGATAATATTAATGACTTCTGGTGAGTTACGACACAATAAACTAGCACCCAAAATTTGTTCAGTGTTTGCATCAATCACCGCACGCAGCAAGCCTGTTGTAGCATTATCAACATGCAGACGTGGAATCGCCATAGCAGGCAGCTCTTTTACGATAATTTCGCGCCCCGTCGCACGCGCCTCAGCCTCTGTCATACCCACCCGACCTAGCGGCGTTTGCATAAAGACCGCGTACGGCAAGGTTTTTTGTTTGGCGCGAGTGTACAGACCATCACCCAGCAACTGGCTTCTCACAATCCGAAAATCATCCAGCGACGCATAGGTAAATTGTGGCCCGCCCGTTACATCGCCCATTGCCCAAATATGCGACCGACTAGTGCGAAGTGTTTCATCGACCACAATTGCCCCGCGCTCATCCGTCGCTACACCAGCAGCTGGTAAATTCAAGCTCATCGTCGCCGGGCGACGGCCCGTAGCCATCAAAACCGCATCATAACCAGCGTAATCATCATGATTTACTGTGCGAATCGTTGCAGTAGACTCACCCTCAATCGCTGTCACATCCACACTAAACACAATCTCGATACCCTGTGCCTGCAATGCTTCAGTAGTAGCCCGAGCAATTGCTGGATCTTCACGTGCAAGCAGAGCATCACCCCTCTCAAATACTGTTACTTTTGTACCAAGTTTGGTGTAAGTTGAGGCAAATTCTAACCCAATATAACCGCCGCCAATGATAGCTAGCTGTTTTGGCTGCGTCATTTTATCCAGCAGTTCAGTACTGGTATATACAAACGGCTTATCAACACCTGGAATATCTGGGATGATTGATTCAGCACCGGTGTTAATAAAAATCTGCGGTGCACTCACTATTAGCTCGTCGTCACCCGCCACAACCTTCACAGTACGATCATCTACAAACGATGCCTCACCTTCAATGACGCTCACCGTTTCACGATCCGCGAGCATGTGATAGTTCTTCTCATTCAACCGCGTCACTACCGTTGTCTTATGTGCCATCGCCTCATCAAAACTTTGATGATGTTCGGCCGCACTGACCAGCACCTTAGTAGGAATACAAGCAATATTAATACAGGTGCCGCCATACATCTTTGGCGACCGCTCCACCAGCGCTACCTTTTTGCCCGCATTTGCCAGCGCTACCGCCAATGTCTTGCCAGCTTTACCAAAACCAATAATAAGTGCGTCAAATTGTTGTGTATCCATTTACCTCCTCCTATCTTTTTTAGTGATCTCTCTCACTGCAATAATTTCTCTATCAGCATACAGAACTGCTTCTTTTATTACAAGTTTTTGAGATACTACTATTATCGTGTGCGCAATAGCTCCTTAAAACTGCTCCAAAAAGTCCAACTTACCGCTTTCAAAATGCCGCACGTCCTCGATGCCATATTTCATCATCACCAGCCGGTCAATGCCGCAGCCAAAGGCAAAGCCGGTGTATTCATTCGGATCAATGTCGGCAGCCTGTAGCACATTCGGATGAATCATGCCACAGCCCAAGAGTTCGATCCAGCCCTCGCCCGAACAAACCTTACAATCCGGATTTTTGCCCTCACAGAACGGGCAGCTCAGTGCAAATTCAAAACTCGGCTCGGTGAACGGGAAATAAAATGGATTGACACGCACATCCAACTTCTTGCCGTAATATTCCTGCAAAAACTCCTGCAACGTAGCGATCAGATTGCCGACATTAACCCCCTTGGCGACATACACGCCCTCGACCTGGTAGAACGTGTGCTCATGCCGCGCGTCCAAATCTTCGTTGCGAAACACCCGGTCGGGCACGATGGCGGCGATCGCCTCGCCCTTTGCTAAATTATCATGATATTTTTTCAACACGCGGTTTTGCATAGTCGAGGTGTGTGCCGGGGCAATCAAGCGGTCACCGTTAGCATCAGTTTCTTCGGTCATGAACGTGTCATAATCATCACGCGCCGGGTGACCCTTTGGAAAGTTCAGACTCTCAAACATATGAAATTGGTCGTCAATCTCACGCGACTCTTCCGTCACAAAACCCATGCGATTGAAAATGTCAGAAATGCGGTCAATTTCGCGCATCAATGGATGAATCGTACCCTGCTCGCTGGGCAGTAAATCAGGCTGCAGCGCATTAACGTCCATCGGCGCTGTCACGTCAATTGGCGGCAAGTCAACTTTTGACAGTTCAGCTTCACGAGCCGTAACTACCCGCTCCAATTCCTGTTTCAACTCATTAACTTTTTTACCAAATGACCCACGCTCTTCACTCGGCAACGTCGCGATGACGCCATATAGCTCCCGCAGCTCCGTGCTCCGCAACACACTGCGTGGTTCAGCCGTCTCGGCTACGCGTGATACCAATATTGATCGAACTTCATCCAACTTTTCCATATCATCGTCCTTGCATTAAAAACATACCGACAACCCCTGCCGCCATGATGACAATCAAAACCCACGCCCACGCCAGTGTTGTCGTCTGTTTTGTGCCTTCTAGATATTTCACATCTTCCACGCCGTCCAAGCTAGCTTTCTCCTGCAAGCTCGACGCTTTCGCCTTTTCGCGTAGTTCCGCCGCAATGCGTTCTTGCAGTTTGCTGCGCTGATCGTTCTGACTTACAAATAATCCCATAACTACAGTATAGCAAATTATGCTATAATAGTCGTGATACTACTTTAAGGAGGGAATATGGCTACGAAGAAAACTTCAAAGAAAGCCCCGGTTAAAGCTACGGCAAAGAAAACTGCTGCAGCTAAGACCGAAACCAAAACGACCGTCAAACGAGTCGTCACCGAATCTGCTGCGGCCAAAAGCAAGCGCGCCAAATTGGGTTCTACATTACCAAGCAACTTAATCAACATCGTCATCGCAGAAATCATCGGTACGTTCATCTTGACGCTGACCGCACTGTTTGCATCGGACGTCCTGTCATCAATGTACGTTGGTTTTGCATTGATGCTCATCGTTACTGCTATCGGCGGTATTTCTGGCGCACACGTCAACCCAGCCGTTACTTTTGGTTTGTGGTCAATGCGCAAATTAAAAACCGCTTTGGTACCATTTTACTGGGGTGCACAATTCCTCGGTGCCATGGCAGCAGTCGTGTTGATCGGCTCAATCACCAACAACGGTTTTGCGCTCAGCTTTAACCAATTCACTGCATTCTCATGGAGTGTCTTTGCGGTTGAACTGATCGGTGTTGCTGTCTTCATGTTCGGCGTCGCCGCAGCATTGAGCCGCAAAGAAATCAGCACGACTGGCAAAGCCTTTGGTATTGGTCTGGCATTGATGATCGGTTTGGTCGTATCAGGCTCAATCACGTCATTTGTCCGTGCATCAGTCATAGCCAAGATCCAAGATAACCAAGTTGCAGCACAATCAGAAAACAGTGAGCGTCCATACCCACGAGAAATTTACATCTCAGGCGCAACGCTCAACCCAGCTGTTGCTTTGGCAGTCACAGAAAAGACTGACACTCAAGTGCGCAGCAATAGCCCATTCCCAGCTAAGAACGAGAAGAACTACTCTCGCTTTAGCCTGGAAGTAATTGTCGCAACACTCATCGGTGCAGCTCTGGGTGGTAACTTGTTCTTGCTCATCAATTACCGCAACAAGGAAGAAGAGTAGATCATAGTTCTACTATAACGATATCCCGCCTCCTTTGGCGGGATATTTTTTAATCTTCCTGCGCTGGTCGATCGATTAGCTCTGGCTGCGTTTGATGATCACCACCAGCGATTCGCACCACGTCTTTATCAATC
>CAUVPC010000056.1:0-3939 GCA_963553655.1 uncultured Candidatus Saccharibacteria bacterium | reverse complement strand
ATGATTTCCATACTCTTAGTGTACAGGGATTACAGAGACAAGACAACTCGTGCCAAAATCACAAACACGATCATCAACAAAATCGCTGCGCCATCGCCGCGAATCCTATTGAGCCATGTCAAGCTGGCGTATACCACCATATAGGTCAATGATGCGATCAACGCCGCTACAATAGTGTGCGCCTGCCAAAAATTGACACCCCACAAGGCAATCGTTGCCGCCAATACCACGACCAGCGGTCGCTTAATGCCAAACAGTATCAACACTGGCACTAGCATAATAGCCATGATAACTGTAGCGATATGCCCTGCCGTCATGGTGCTGTTGCCACACAACAACTGGTTGGCGCCATCTTTACACACGATTGGTTCCAAGATAACTCGGTCAATTCCCGTTGCCACCAGCCACACCAGCAATCCCGCCGCTGCCGCAGTCAATAACAAACGGCCAAACACTGCTGCTCGCATATTAAACAAGTAATCTGATATTTCCTCTTTAAATATAGTTGAGAGAATTTTCATAATATTCTAATATTACATGAAAATTGCCAATAAAGCAAATGTAGATTATGAATATATTTATGCTAACGCTTTATCAACGGCTTATACCAGATGATACCGATGCACGCTATCAATAAGCCACCCGCGACGTCAAGCGGTGTGTGTACCAGCGCCAATACCCGACCAATCCCCACCAGCAGCGTCAACACCAAACAAACACTGGCCAACAGTTTATCACGCGTACCGAACCAAACTGCCAAGGTGATCGCCATGGTGAACAACGCGTGGTCCGAAGGAAACCCAGGATTGTTGAGATAGGCTGCGCCCGGTTCAACGCCCATCAGCTCAAACGGACGCAAGCTTTCCGGCTGATAGAACGTTCCGACCGTCTTGGCTACCACGTACGCCGTCAAGCCCGCCATCAACACTCTGGCATATATCTGATATTTTTTGTTGTTCGGCACTTTGCACAGCAATGCGTACGCACCAATCAAGACTACTGGTATAACCAAACCGTCTGCCACCAATTTCACAACTGCTTCCATGTAATCATTGTATCATCCGCCAGGCGACACATCCAGAGCTTGCGCACCACCATGTTTTGTAGTACAATCAAATACGCATTGGGGATTGGCCAAGTGGTAAGGCAGCGGGTTCTGGTCCCGTGATCGGGGGTTCGAATCCCTCATCCCCAGCCACATTGAACTACAGAATACATCGTTAGCGCGATGTATTTATTTTTTTGACGTTTTGATGGCAATGCCAAACAGCACCCACAGCAGCCCCAGCCACACAAAGTCAATCATACTCGATTCTCGGGATAATATACTGAACAGTATGGAAATGCCGCGCATATCCGCAAAGACCACCAAAACCGTCAGTAGCTGCAGCGCCATGATCAGGCAGCAAAAACTCAGCCGCAATACAGAAGATCGCACCCGTAGCCCGATCAACCAAGGTAGCGCCAGCACTTCTGTGTAGACCAACGCCACCGCGAGCACCACTGCTGTCGCTTCGGTAAATCCAACAAGCTGCAATAGCCCCGGAAACTTCTCAAAGGCAAACAATTGCATCAGCACCGTCAGCAGCAACGTCGCTGCTAGTAGTAAACCAGCCCAACGGCCCAAACCAACGTTTATAATCTCTTTTCTCATTCGTTTGACTGACGGCTTTTTCATGCTTTCATTATAATGCGCAAGCCTCATAACCACAAGTTTGTTGTATTTTTCACTAAATTACTTGCAAAAAAACAAAAATATACGTACCATAAACATAAGCGAACTATACAAAAATAAACACCACAAATTACGTATCTTTCGCTCTACGACCATCCACCACAACAAAATACCGCTACTTTTCATGTAGCGGTATTTTCCGTTGACTTAAGTATTATTCAGCTTTTTGTGAGTGCTTTTTGCGCCACTCGGCGATCATGGCGTGGTTGCCGCTCAGCAAAACCTCTGGAACCTGCAGGCCATTAAACTCGGCTGGGCGCGTGTACTGTGGAAATTCCAACGTCTCGCCATCTGAAAAACTCTCAATCGCCGCTGATTGCTCACCGCCCAAAACTCCAGGTAACAGCCGAACGATTGAGTCAATGATAGTCATGGCCGGCAGCTCACCGCCAGTCAGTACATAATCCCCGACGCTCAGCTCCATATCCACCAGTTCCATGATTCGCTCATCATACCCCTCATATCGTCCACAGATAAAAATATAACCATGCTCTTTTTCGGAAAACTCTTGTGCCAGCGACTGCTTCCATCTGGTGCCACGTGGCGTCATGATGACTACTTTAGCAGTTGGATCCTGGCTCTTGGCGTGCGTCACCGCCTTCCATAGCGGCTCAATCATCAGCAGCATGCCGTCACCACCACCATACGGCGTGTCATCAACTTGCCGCCGCGGACCCAGGCCAAACTCACGCAAATCAATCGCCTCCAGGCTCACCAAGCCTTCTTTTTGCGCTTTCCACATCATGGAGTTATTAAACACACCAGTCAACATTTCGGGGAATAGTGTAATCACTTGAAACTTTCTCATCTCTCAAATTTTAACATACACTTGACTAAAAACTAATTTTAGTGTAAAATGATGCCTAACAATTTAAAGGAGTTTTTGTTATGAGTGAAACATTGCACCAACCTATCCCCTGGCGAAAAAAAGTTGTTAAGTGGATTGCGGCATTATCTATTGGTGCCTCTGCACCTGGCCTCAGTGGCTGTTCAGCTGAAAAACCACACCTTGTCGAGCTATCAATTGGAGTTCGCTGTAGTGAGAGTGTTGATGGAGGCGGTAAGCCTGCTGTGGAACGATACGTCAACAATATAAATGGCTCAGGAAAAGATGCCGTACTCGTTGCCTGCCACACTCCTGAAGCCCTGATGCCATACACCGACAGTAGACAAACTGACGCAGAGCCTGTTGGCGACCCGCAGGTAAAGACCGTCAAGGACGAAGGGAAACCCTATGATACACAAATCTATCTCGACGAACTTAATGAGACCAAAGAATCATATAATGTTGTCGTCCCTATTAAAAGCGAGAATGGGGATGCAACATCAATTCCTCAGCTTGATAGTGTAGTCACCGGTGCTTATGCCGAAGGGGATGGTATGTCAGGGGGTTTTTGGACCATTGTTGTTGACGAAAAAGGTCAATATGATCTAAGCACGAAATCTCTCCCTGAGGGAATGTACGTGAAAGATGGCAATTCTTGGGTGAGGCCTAACCGTTCTACAGAGGATGGCGGTGAACTCCTTATCCCTGGATCACGACGTTAGAACAAGCCATCTCAATATCCAAAAAACCGCCTCATCACGGGGCGGTTTTTTAGCACAAATAAGGCTCTCAATGGTTACCCATTGCTCGCATAGAGCTGTTCTCGCATGTTGTCTGTGCTTGAACTACGTTTATTATATATCAAGGTCGTCCAGTTCTGCAAGTTCTTTTCGAGCATTTTCTGCGTAGGAAGATTGGCTTTCCACAGCTTCCTCTGTTGGCTTTTCCACAGCAGAACTAGAAGATGCACTACCTTCACTACTCTGCGCGCCAGTAAAGCCATCGTTGTTGACGATTTTCAAATTGTAACGTGCGTCATTTTTCGTGCCCAACGCCCGCAACAAGGTGCGAACACTTTGTGCAGTGCCACCGCGTTTACCGATCACTCGACCCAAGTCCTCAGGATTGACAGTCAGCGTCAACAGTACGCCTTTTTCATCAATCAACCGCTCAACGACAACATCATCCGGATGTTCCACAAGTGATTTAATGATGTATTCCACAAATTGCTGGTCAATCGTTGACATTCTGCCCCTCCTTCGGAATTAAACTGTATAGTTAGTATATCATAAACGTTTTAGCACGAGCAATAACAGAATCAGGCTCAGGAAGCGCTTTCTGATTCATCGGTCAGCCGCCGATATTCTGCCAACGCAGC
>CAUVPC010000055.1:0-3951 GCA_963553655.1 uncultured Candidatus Saccharibacteria bacterium | reverse complement strand
AACACGGAAATCGCTGATGCACTACGCGGTATGAGTCCGTTTGACCAAGAAGCGATCGACCAAAAGATGATCACCCTAGACGAAACGCCAAACAAGGGTCGTTTGGGTGCAAATGCCATCTTGGCAGTCAGCTTGGCGACTGCTAAAGCAGCAGCAGCATCACGTGGTGTGGCACTGTTCACCTATATCAACACCCTGGCCGGTAATCCACAGATGAGCTTCCCGATGCCGATGGTCAATGTCATGAACGGTGGTCAGCACGCGTTGGGTGCGACAGACATTCAAGAATACATGATCATCCCCGTTGGTGCATCAACCATTCAAGACGCAGTGACCATGAGCGCCGAAGTATTTCACGTGTTAGCGAAAGTTCTCAAACAAGAGGGCTACCCAACGACTGTGGGTGATGAAGGTGGCTATGCGCCTCGCGTTCGTTACGGCAACTCTGAGCCGATCACCCTGCTCAGTCGAGCCATCGAACAGGCTGGATACTTGCTGGAGCGTGACTTTGCCTTTGCACTTGACGTGGCTGCCAGTGAGTTTTATCAGAGCCAGACTGAGCAGTACAATTTGTCCACGGAAAACCGCGTGATGGATACTGACCAAATGATCAAGATGTATAAGGAACTGCGCGCACAATACCCAATCGTTTCCATCGAAGATGGGTTAAATGAAGAAGCGTGGCGTGGTTGGCAAAAGCTGACGCTGGAATTGGGTGGTACTACGCAGTTGGTTGGTGACGACTTGTTGGTAACCAATGTCGAGCGTCTGGAGCAAGCCATTGAACAAAAAGCTGGCAACGCCATCCTCATCAAGCCAAACCAAATTGGTACGCTGACCGAAACCATCGCTGCAGTTAAGATGGCCAAAGAAGCTGGTTGGAACACGGTGATGAGCCACCGTTCTGGCGAGACGGAAGATACCACCATTGCGCATTTGGCTGTTGGCTTGGGAACTGGACAAATCAAAACTGGTTCAATGTCCCGTTCAGAGCGCATCGCTAAGTACAATGAGCTGATGCGTATCTCAGAGCTGCGTCCTGACATCGAGCTGGCGCGACCGTTTGTGCAGATGTAGGACGGACTAAGCGCGAATAGTGACGATGTCGCCAGCTTGCAACTTGATGATGCGTGACGCGACTGCAGTTGTTACTTCCCCACCGTCGACATAGACACTCACCATATCACCGAAGTAATTGATGGCTTCGGTGATATTTTTGGCTGGTGGCATGCCAGCTGGGTTGGCGCTGGGTGCCAACAAGGGGCCGGTTTGGCGAATGAGCTGTGCTAAGCTGCCGGTGACTAGTCGAAAAGCTAGTGTGCCGTTTTGGTGGGCGGTGTGCGGAAAATCGTTGCTGGCTGGTACAACGATGCTGGTCGGTCGCTCGGCATTCAGCTGTAGGTAGTGCTGACGTTGAGTAGCAGTTAAACCCGGGATGTCGGAGATGTCAGCGACCAGGATGATGCATGATTCGTTAGCTGGACGATGTTTAGCGCGGTATAGCCGCTCCATGGCGTGGCGGTTGGCAGCGGAAGCGACGATACCGTAGATGGTGTCGGTTCTGAGGACGACCAAGTTGGCACTGGTAAGTGCCTCTGACACACGGGGGTCTGATATGGTGTTGGTGATGAACATTGAATTATTTCACTGGTGGTTAACCGCCAAGATTGTCGATGATAGTTTGCAAAAAGCCTCTAGGAGTTGGTGGTGTTTGGTTTGGACCTTGGGTTGATGATGTTTGTTCAGCCGAAGGTACCGAAGTGGGCTCGGTGTTGATGTGGATAGAATTAGCAGCGGTATCGGCCGCTTCCTTCAGTATGATCGCTGGCGGAATGAACAAAGCAGAGGTAATGGCTACTGCACCGACAACGGATTTGATGGTGTCTTTGAGTCCCCTTTCGTTCTCTGTTGATAGCTTTGCAAATTCTGCCAGATCCATACCCATGTTATATCATATTTGGTTATAATGTACAATTACTCCCGCCTGAGCGAGAGTAATTTGTAGTTGACGCGAGAAACTGATTAGTCAGTAACTTCAACGCCCATACTGCGAGCAGTACCGGCGATGATTTTGACGGCGCCGTCTGTGTCGATGGCGTTGAGCTGGTCTTTTTTGACTTCAGCGATTTCTTCCAGTTGAGCGCGGGTGATTTTACCAACTTTGTCGGTGTGTGGCTTGCCGCTACCCTTTTGGATACCGGCTTTTTCGCGGATCATGTCGTCCACTGGCTGACCCAATGATTTCCATGCGAAAGTGCGGTCTTCAAACACTTGAATGTGCACAATGACGTCTTTACCCATCAAATCTTTGGTGGCGTCGTTAAATGGATTGATGAAATCCATCATGTTTAGTCCCCACTGACCCAAGGTTGAACCAACTGGAGGCCCAGCGGTAGCGCGACCAGCTGGAATACGTAGTTTTAGATTTCCAATGACTTTCTTTGCCATGATGATAAACCCTTTCAAAATTAGTTGAAGCGTATTGAAAGTGTGCGTAACATAGGTATTATACAAAAAAGTGTGGTATAATTCAAGCATGAACGTGCGAGGCCCGCTCCCCATTAAGCGCATCATTAACGCGTTTGGTGCGGTGGGCTACACATTGCTTTTGTTTGTTTATGCAATCATCTCCCTGTCCGCCGTAGTTTGGCTGATTCGTCGCGGTAAGTTCTTTGGACTGTCAGTGAATTTGCGCACCGCAGAACCATTGATACAGGCAGCTCCGACAGAACCAGAGCCGTTGATGGCTCAGCTGTTGAGCGCCGCGTTGGGGATTGCTACGGCCTTGGTGCTGGTCATCACTCTCACGGCTCTCACTTATTGGCTAGGGCGCGGCGGTTCGCGGATGTTGAAGCGGTCAGTGCGGTTTTGTCAGTGCCCCGTTACCTTGGTGACGTTGTTGGTGGGCAAGGTGCTAGCTTGTGGTGTGGCGACGGTGCCGGTTTTGTTGGCTGGTATTTTGCAGATGGGTAATCTCTGGGTGGTGGTTGTTTTGTTGGTATTCATCACTGTGGCGTTAATCATCTTTCTGCTGCAGCACTATCTGGCGTACACCAGTGAAGTAGTGCAAGCCAAAGACGTTTGGTAGTTTGATGTGCGATGCATTATTTTTTGCGTGAGAAAAAGTGCGTGACTGCGTTGCCGATAATGATGCCGCCTGCCACGCCGCCAGTGATAGCCAAGCCTTTAATCACCTCTTTGCCAATTTCTGAGAACATCAACATGCGAGCTATTTTGGGGTCTTTGATTTCAAGGCTGGTTGGGATTTCAGGTGGAGGAGTGTCGTCCTTTGGTGCCTGCGCCTCTTTTGATGCGACAGGTAAGCTGTCGTATGTGGAATTTATCATATTGGCTTGGTGCTGTCCCAGGGATATTGCAAAATTGGCAGCAAAATAAGCAGGCATACGTGAGGGGTCTTCTTCACATTCTTCCACGGACTCCTCGTATAGTTGGTTTACACGTAGTTTAGCTTGTGCTGGTATGTCTGCCTGCTTTTCTGGAATACTGTCTGGAGCGATGGCATGTGCTGCAGCCATAACCGCCTGTCTATCACTTTCCATCAGATCGGCAAACCAAGCGAGCAAAGATTCCTTTTGTTTTGGTGTTGTCGGTAAGTCTTGTAAATAATGGGTGGCGAGTTCTCGTAGTGCTGGGAGATACTGCATATTTAATAAGGTGCTGGACTTATTGAGGACACGCTGTTGCTCATCAATAGTCTGGTTGGCAGATAGTTTTCCAAAGGTTGTGATCAAACTATTTATGGCGACTAGATGTTTACGGGAGGCATCTGCTAACTCATTGCCATCAGGCTCACCTAGTGCTTCTAGCCATTCTTCTGAGGCTTTGGTAGCCTCCTGGGTGGTGTTGTCACTGGGCTGTATGATCCCCTCGTTTTCCTCGGAGTTATCATCATTGGGTTGTGGCATTTCTAATGTACTCATGGTAAAACCT
>CAUVPC010000054.1:0-4160 GCA_963553655.1 uncultured Candidatus Saccharibacteria bacterium | reverse complement strand
ACAAATGATGCTCAGTCCTGATGGCAAAAATTACCCAATCCCAGCCAACTACGCCTCAAAATCAAAGCTGGTTGAGGGCGATATTTTGAAATTAACCATCGCTGATGACGGTAGCTTCATCTACAAGCAAATCGGCCCAGTGGCACGCAAGCAAGTCATCGGTACACTGGTACAACATGACGGCGTCTACTACGTCGAGGCTAATGGCCGTGAGTATCGCATTTTGCTCGCCAGCGTCACCTTCTTCCGCATCAACATCGGCGACCAAGTCACCATCATCGTCCCAGAGGACAATCCTGACGCTACATGGGCAGCCGTTGAAGCAGCGCTGTAGACTATTTTTACACTTGAAACCGTCCGCGCAGTTGCCGGGCGGTTTTTGATATAATGGGGCTATGCCTGAGGAGTTCTTACTAAGCTACACCAGCTTTGACACTGAGAGCCGACCGTTTTTGGAATGGCAGGTTGATGGTAGGGCTGAGCGTGGTGATGTTGTGGGGCAGGAATTGTCGCTGGAGTTTGACTTTTCCACCAAATATTGCATCGGCTGGCTAGATTTTGATAATCACTGCAGCCAGATTTGTCCTGACGGTGCCACGGTTGATGAGAAATATGAAAATTGCTTGAAATGTCGTAACCGAACCGGGTTTAATCCAGCATTTTATCACGCCGATTCGGTGTCGGCGCAGCAGGAAAAAATCAATCAAACTCCACATTTTTTGTATTTGGCGTATTTCTCGCCAGAGGTGATCAAAGTCGGCATTTCGCAGGAAGCGCGCGGTATTCGGCGACTGCTGGAACAGGGAGCGCGCGTGGCGCTGAAGCTGGAGACATTTGCTTCGGCCTTGATCGCCCGGCAATACGAAGCGAAGATAGCCAAGCTGGATGGCATCATGGAAACAGTGGCCGCCAGTAAAAAGCTAGGGCTGATCAAGCAGCCGCTCAATGCTGCGGTGGCGGAACAAGCCCTAGCTGATGCATTAGTGCGCATTCAGCAAAAGCTGGGGCTGGATTTTCCAGACCGAACGCTCATCACGTGCGAAGAGTATTTTCACACGGACGGCCGAGACTTCAGCAGTGTGATTGACATGACAGGGAATACAGTCTTGACTGGCACGGTTGTTAGCGTCATCGGCTCAGTACTCATCACTGAATATGACGGGCAACTACTGGCGTATAACGTGAAAAAGTTTATCGGCCACCGGGCACAAGTGGTGCAAGGGACGGTTGACCTTGAGGTACCCAACACGCAGCTGACGTTATTTTGACAGAACATGGTATAATATCAAAAAACGGAGTTTATATATGAGTAACAACCACGCAAGCAAAAGGGTTTTTATTTATGGCGATTCTAACGTCTGGGGAGACACGTTTGTGGGGCCGCGAGTGCGGTATAGTGACCGATGGGTCAACCGTCTAAAGCGAGAATTACGAGGCAAAGCGCATATCATTGCAAATGGACTATCGGGCCGTGTAGCGGGAGATTTCTGTAAGGCAAAGCCGTATAAAAATGGTAAACATACGTTTGCAGAAGCTTTGCAACAGGCGGGCAATGTGGACATCGTCATCATCGCCCTTGGCACCAATGACTTGCAGCAGCAATACAACAGGACGGCGCAAGCTATCATTCACGATTTGACAGATTATCAAAAACTAGCTGACAGCGCTGACGTCATATATATCTTGCCGCCAGCATTTTCGACCGGTGAAGATTCTGGTCCAGAATTCACCGAACAATCAGAAGCTATACGACAAGAAATCTTGCAGAATAAGGAGGCGCTCGGTGACTACATTGAGCTGCCGTTCATACCACTGTCGGATGGTATTCATTTTTCAGCAAAAGGGCATCGCTTAGTGGCGCACGCCGTTAAGCAAGCTTTGAAAGCGAGGCAGATGTGAACGAGGGAAAGAAGCCACTCTTACAAACTATAGGTCGAGAAATGGCCGTTACCACTCACGGCTTTGACGACATGCCGGAAGGCCCGAATGTATTCGTCGCCAATCATGCTTGTATGCGCGATATCTTTGCCATTCCAGCAAGCCTACCGGAGGACTGTGACGTTGTCATTAGTTCACGATTGGCGTATAAAAATAGCTCTGTGGACACGGCAGTGCGGCGACTAGTAATAGAAAATGCACTACACACCATACCGCTCGAGGTGCACGGTGGCAAAGAATATTTAGAAGTCGGACTCAAAATGGCCAGACAAGCATTACTTGACGGACGCTCACTACTCATCTTTCCAGAGGGCGCATATACCGGTGATGCTCAAGTTACCAAAGGCCGAACGGGCGCGTCACGAATTTTATTTGACGCAAATGTAGGGGGGGGTGGAGCCTAACTTATTGCCAGTAGGTATTCGCTACGAGCCGTGGCCTACTGATCTAGATGCATACATGCCGCAAGATGAGCAAATCCACGTTACTCTGGGTGAGCCTATTGACTATACAGCAGCGTATAGAAATTATGCCGCTTCGACAGACCGTGAGTCTCGACGCCAGGCCCTACGTACACCAATAGACATGGCCATGCGAGCCATTGCAGAAGCGACCGACTTGCCGTATGTTGACAGACCAATAGAACTATGGCCGAGAAAGACCATGATTTTAGAAAGCGGCGAAGAAGTTCCCATTCCTGACTGCTAAAGAGCTTACTAATCCCGCACTTTGCGCTATAATACATAAGTAATGAGTCAGGCACTGTACCGCAAATATCGCAGTCGTAGCTTGGACGAGGTGTTGGGGCAAGATCACGTGACCAACATTTTGCGCCGAGCGTTGGAGCAGGGGAAAATCGCCCATGCGTATTTGCTGACGGGTCCGCGCGGTGTGGGAAAAACCAGCGTAGCGCGCATTTTGGCACATGAGATCAATCAACTGCCGTACGACGAGGAAGCCTCGCACCTGGATATCATTGAGATTGATGCCGCCAGCAACAACGGCGTTGACGACATCCGCGCCCTGCGCGAAAAAGCGCAAGTCGCACCCGTTTCCGCACCGAAAAAAATCTACATCATTGATGAAGTCCACATGCTATCCAAACCTGCCTTCAACGCGCTATTAAAGACGCTGGAGGAGCCGCCAGCACACGTAGTATTCATCCTCGCCACCACTGACGCCGACAAGCTGCCCGCTACCATTCTCAGTCGCGTCCAACAATTTTTCTTTCACCCCATCTCGGTCGATGTCATGGCGCGCCAGCTGATGGCCATCGCCGAGAAAGAAGGCTTTGCCATCGAGGCGGACGCCGCACGACTAATCGCTGAGCGCTCCCACGGCGGGTTTCGCGACGGCATCAGCATGCTCGATCAATTGTCAATTTTGGCCACGCCCGACCAGCCACTGACCGTCGCCATGATTACTGAATACTTAGGCTTAAGCGACGCAGCCACGCTAGAGAAGCTGCTTGATTTATATCAATCAGAGGACAGCGCTGACATCCTTAGCATCCTGCAAGAGCTAGAACAAAGCGGTATCAGTCCAACTGTCGTATCGCACCAATTATTATCAATCACTCGCGCCAGACTGCGTACAAACCCGAGCCTTGTTGAACTCATCCAGCAGCTCATCGAAGTTGATCGCCACCCACACCCCGACCTGAAATTATTGACTATTTTCATGAAACATCACGCTCAACCAGCCGCGCCAAAGAAAACGGTCGCTCAGGCTGCCACCGCAACACCAGCCGTGATCTCAACCTCAGCCGAGCCAACTCCATCGGCAAAAAAATCACCGAAAAATCAAAACGTCAAGTCAACTGAACCAGCCCAAAAAACGTCCGAAAGCCAAGATACCAAGCCAGCTCAGCCAGCTAAAAAGTCGTCCACGAAACCACGTAAATCTGATGCGCCACTGGAGCTAGATTGGCAAAAGGTGATCGAACAAGCCAAGGAGAAATCAGTCGGCCTATCATCACTGCTCCAGAAAAGTCAGTGGGCGTTTGACGGAGATAAACTAACTATTTTTGCGGGCAGTGCGTTTTACAAGAAAAAATTAGATGATGCCAAAAATCGACCGCTACTGGCAGAAATCATCACCGCAGAGGCGGGGATGGAGCTGGAAGTTGATATAATTGGAGAGCAGAAACCACCTGAAGACGAAAAATTGGCGGAAATCGCTGCCATGATGGGCGGTGGCGAAGAAGTGAAGTTGGAGGAATT
>CAUVPC010000053.1:0-4322 GCA_963553655.1 uncultured Candidatus Saccharibacteria bacterium | reverse complement strand
GCAACATGCACAACCTCTTGCATTTTATTAATTGTTACTAGTAGCCTTTCTTCGCCGCCTTGGTCCATTGGTACCAACCAACCAGACTATTGATAAGGTAAATCAAGAAAAACCAATAAAATGGTGGGGACTATGGCGAAAATAGATGATTCAGTTAAAAAGAAAGTTCCAGAATTGCGATTTAAAGGATTCACGGATGAATGGGAACAGCGTAAGTTGGGAGACGAAGTTCGAATAGTGATGGGACAGTCTCCTAATTCAGAAAATTATACTGATGATCCTAATGGGCGCTAAAAATGCGAAGACCTATGAAGGCCTATTTTGTATTAGTCAAACAAAAAATCCAAAAGAAATGGTATATGATTATGACCATGAAACAAAGTAAAATCAAACCGAGTGATCTGAGTAAGCACCCGATGATCATGAAACGTTATTAAACACAAAAGTCACCCATGTGAGTTCTTGCCAGAAGCTGAAGTTAATCCTTCAACCTGGAAAACCCGCAGAGGTGACTTTTTCTATACATCTCGATTTTTCTGGCAATAATCATTAACCGATAAATATGTCTGTGAATCACCCAGCGACTCCGCTATGTCCATAATCCGCGGTGGTAGTAATCCCACTCGCTGGACAAGTTCGTGATTGCTGAACAATTCCCGTGGACTGCCGGCGAAGCCAAACTTCCCGTGTTCCATAACATACACCGACTCAAACTCGGCGGCGACCCAATCCATGTCATGGGTGATGGTCACAACTTGGTGGCCCGAATCAGCCAACTGATGGAAAATTGCGGTCAACTTGCGCCGGCTTTCCCAATCAAGCGACATCATCGGCTCATCAAATAAATAAATCGCCGGATCCACTGCCAAAACTGTGGCAACGCTCAACAGCTTGCGTTCCGACAATGACAGGTCATATGGACTTTCAGCTGTTTTATCATCCAAGCCAACTCTTTTTAGAGCCGCTAAAGCCCGCCTCGTAATCGTGTCGTGGTCATCCATGACCTGCGCGACACTCCACTCCACCTCTCGTTGAACGGTCGGGTTGAAAAGCTGATCGTCAGGATTCTGAAAAGTAATCCCAACCTTCAGTAACTTTTCGACTGGTTTAAGATCATTAAAATTTTCTCCATCGATCTTAATCACACCGGTTTGTGGTGTCAGCAAACCCGTCAACAATTTGAAGAGCGTTGATTTGCCGGCACCATTTTGGCCGACAATCGCCACCATCGGATCGGCGAAGTGTTTGTCTTCAACATCCAAGCTAAAGGACCGTTCCGGATAAGTGAACGTCAGGTGGCTCAGTTCAATTGTGGACATAACGAACCTCCTTCAGATCAGCGTAATTCACCGGATACCGGCCATCAGCCAAGTGCCAATCCATTTTTTGAGCAAGTTGCTGGATTGTCGGGGCTGGAATCTGCCAGTCAGCTGCCAAATGATTAAACACCTCACCCGGCCTGCCCTGGGCTACCATTTGACCCTCGTGCAGCACCCACACAACGTCGGCGACTTCGCACAAATCGTCAATTTCACTGGTGACAATGAAGACAGTCGTCTCTTTGACTTGGGCCAGCCATTGGAAAAATTGCCGGCGGCCAAGGGGATCCATCTCACTGGTCGGATCATCCATAATCAAAACAGCCGGATTAGCCACAATCGCCGTGGCAATTGCCAACCGCTGGATCTGACCACCGGAAAGGCTCTCGGGACGCAAATTCAGCTGTTCAATCAGCCCCATTTGCGTGGCAACTTCTTCAACCCGTTTTTGAATCAGTCCTTCAGCCATTCCCTGATTAATCAAGTCAAAGGCGATTTCATCGGCAACCGTGTCTGCCAACCCGCTTAGTTGGCCAGCTGGATTTTGCAGTACAACTCCATTCATGGCATTATAAACGGGCCAATTGTCGGACACTCGCTGGCCAAACATGTGCCAATCGCCCTCAATCTCAGCAGACACAATTTTGGGAATGACCCCTGCCAGCACACGGCACAAAGTCGATTTGCCGGAGTGGCTATTCCCGATAATCCCAACCACCTGGCCGGTATGAACCTCCGCGTTAATCTGACGCAGTTGTGGTTGCTCAGTACCCGGATAACGGGTGGTCAAATTTTCAATTACAATCCGTTTATCTTCGTCCATATCTTCCACCCAATCAATAAAATTGCCAATCCAGTCAGACCAATGTGCAGCGTCCGCGACAGGCGATACACGCGCTGGGAGGTTCTGACAGTCCGGTTGAGATTATCAAAACCTCTCAGTTGGAGAGAAATCGACCGCGTCATCGATTGATCCAAGGTCTTAATCACCAATGGAATTAGAACCGGCAGGACTGACTTTAATTTCTGAATCAACGTTTTTTGCGGATTGGTTCCGCGAACTTTTTGTGCCTGCTGGATTTTCCGCATATTGCGCATCATTTCCGGCAAAATATAACACACCGACATCAGAACGTAGACGGTTTTATAAGACAATCCGGACAGTTCCAAATAGGCCGCGTTTTCTGAAATACTCGTGGTCACCATAAAAAAGCCACTGGTCAAAATAATCACCAATACTCGACAACCCAGAGTGGTGGCGTAAATCAGGCCTTCTTTGTAGAACGACACCCCAAGCACAGAAAACAGCACAGTTTGATTCCGACTGTAAAATAACCCTTGGATGATCAGCATGGTGCAAATCAGAAACAGGCTGAATCCCAGCGCCTTAAAGGTGGTAGAACTCAATTTGGAAAATAACAATAGCAGAGTTGCGACAAGAATTAATCCGGCCTGAAGCAATAAATTCATACTGGCAAAGCTCAACAACGTCATGTCCAAGATGAACAAGAGCTTAGTAATCGGATCGATCACCTGGTACCACTTGAGCTTGACCCGTGGCGCTCCAGAAATCAATGTTTTATCAGTCATCATTTATCATCGCTAAAGAAGTGCACCATCCGCTTCGGCAGCTGACGATAGATGAAGAATGCCAGGTAGGCCACGCAGACTTTATCCAAAATATCCAAGACAAACTCATCGATAAATGAGGCCAGCCACACTGGTACATGATTGGCGACCATTACCGCAAACAATGAGTCACCCCAAGCGATACCGGTCTGACCACCCCAAAAGATGACGTTGAGCGGCGTTG
Organism: uncultured Candidatus Saccharibacteria bacterium; assembly: GCA_963553655.1. Classification (GTDB taxonomy): domain Bacteria; phylum Patescibacteriota; class Saccharimonadia; order Saccharimonadales; family Saccharimonadaceae; genus Nanosynbacter. Next base: position 1,190 of record CAUVPC010000053.1, on the reverse strand, counting down.
AAATGACAGCTGAAACGATGGCAATAATAATAGCAGAAACAAATACTCGTCGCGCTGACGAGAACCACCCATTGGCGTGCAAAACTCCGACAGCAATCCCAATTCCGATGCTGGTAATCGCATACACGGTTGAAATTGGCGATAAGGTCAGCCCATAGATCACGTTGTTGATGAAACCACTAATGGCACCGGCAACCGGCCCAGCCAACATGCTGGTAAGAAAGGTTCCCAAAGACCCCAGCCAAACGGGCAACTTTAACCCCTCCGCCAAGGCTTTGGCAACATAGTTAATCCCCACGGCAGCGGGAATCAAAGTCATGGTGGCAGCACTTAACCTAAATTTCCACATACTGGTACGATGAATCGGTTCTATTTTCATAATCTTCTCCTTTTGTTTTTAAAGAGCCGTGTCTGGATAGACTTTCGGACGCAACGCTCTATTATATATCTACTGAACTGTCTATACACAAGATTTCCATCCTTAGTCGACATGAGCTGGAAATCTTTATTTGTTAAGTAGTTCACAACACATTATACACCTATTTTGTGAATAGTCAAGTGTATTTACAGTAAAAATCTAGAAAATCCTGAAAATTTCCTCTTATACTCTTCGAAAATCAAATTCAAACTACGTCAGCGTCGCCTTACCGTACTCAAGTACAGCCTGCGGCTAGCTTTCTAGTTTGCTCTTTGATTTTCATTGAGTATTATTTTCCATTTTAAATGACATTTAGTAACTCTAATACCAAAAAAGCCCAGACGACATTGTCTGAGCATTTTTCTATATAGTCGTTTAAGCAAGTTGAAGTTGAATTTGACATTTTCAAACTATTTCTTCAACAAACCTTGTTCTTGTAAAAACTCCTTGGCTACTTGTTCTGCTGACTTGCCTTCAACACCGACCTGGTAGTTGAGCTGGCTCATCTGGCTTTCAGTAATTTTACCTGCTAGTTTATTGAGAACTGTCTCCAACTCAGGATGTTTCTTGAGAAGAGCTTCTTTCATAAGTGGTGCCCCTTGATAAGGTGGGAAGAGTTGCTTGTCATCCTCCAAGACCTGTAAATCATAACGCGCCAACTCTGCATCGGTCGAATAGGCATCTGTGATTTGAATATCGCCTGACTGAATTGCCTGGTAGCGAAGGGCTGGCTCCATGGTCGCTACATTGAGATTGAGACCATACATTGATT
>CAUVPC010000052.1:0-4593 GCA_963553655.1 uncultured Candidatus Saccharibacteria bacterium | reverse complement strand
CCTGCTGTAGGCCTCTTGTCGGCGGTGTGCGTAGTTCCCTCCGCTAAGTGAAAAGGAAACTTAATTATCTAGCCTTAGGAGCTAGTGCCTTCGGGCGTGAAGGTTCAAGTCCTTTCTGCCGCACCAGAATTGGTATTCAAAAATATCGCCTATAATGGCGATGTTTTTCTTATTACAAAGCGATTTATACAGACTGATCTCAACAATAAAAATTCTTATTGACTATATCAAAACGCATATGCTACAATCGCGCCAAGATAGAAAATAATACAAGACATCTACTTTTAGGTAGTCGAGGAGGGTTTATATCACTATGAGCAAAGCAAATAATTATTTCCAACGGCAACGCATCGGCCTGGCGGTTGTCGGCGGCATCATGACGCTGATGGTAGCGTTTAGCTTGACACCAACGTTTGCGGGTGTTGTTGCAACCATCACCAACAGCGTAAACACCGCATCAACTGGTACGTTAGTGATGGAAGAAAAGAACCAGGACGGATCAGTTACCTGTACTACTACAGGTAGTGGTAGTGCGACTTGTGCAACCATCAACAAATATGGCGGCCAAGCACTCGTTCCAGGCGGCAGCACTGACACAACCGTAAAAATAACCAACAAGGGTAGCATCGCTGCCAGCGCCTTTACTGTCAAGGGTGGCACCTGTACAACTGAGAACGCGCCAGGCGCATCAGTCTCTGGTACCGGTAACTTGTGTAGCAAAATGACCGTTACCGTCCGCGCTAACGGTACACAAGTATGGACTGGTACGGCAGAAGCCTTCCAACAGGCAGCAGCACAAGATATCAAGACAGTCGTTGGTCACCCAATTGCACCAAACGAGACAGTTACATTGGTTATCACTGCCGCACTTCCGGCAAATACCGACGCTAGCTTCCAAGGTCGCCAAATCTCACAACCAATCACCTGGCAGTTTAGCGCCTAGTATCTCATAAATAGCCGTAAAATCTGATATACTAAAGGGTAATGAGATTTAGCAAAACCAGCATTTGGGTAATCGCAGCACTGAGCCTACTGAGCCTAGGCTCAGTGCTCGTACTACACCTAGCTGGTTTTCGCTTTTTTACCATCGCCACGCCAAGCATGGGCGAAACCGCACCAGTCGGGACGCTAATCGTTACGCAGCCGCAGCAATCCTACAACAAAGATGACATCATCACGTTCTATCGCAGTGGGAGTGTGTACACGCATCGTCTGGCTAAGGTTAACGACGACCACAGCTACACCACCAAAGGTGACCTCAACGCCGTAGAAGATTCTTTGTCGGTGGCTAACCGAGACGTGATCGGCAAGGCAGTAGTCATTGCGCCTGTGTGGGGTTGGGTCTGGCGTGCTGCACCAATTTTGCTCATTGGCTGGATCATCATCTATTTGCTTTCGTGCATCAAGCGACTACACGAGCGCTGGCGTTGGCCAGTTCGCATCATCGGCGGAACACTGGTGGTTATCTTAGCCACACTGATTCTCAATCCGTGGCTCCGCGCCGACATGCTCAGTATCGCTACACATCAGAGAAATGACGTGCGATTACACATTGTCAATACTGGTATTTTCCCTATTCGTGATGACGATGGCAACCGCGTTCATACTGGTCAAACTGCCATCGTTCGCGCCACCGAAACCGACGTGCAAGGGCACTATATTTACGTGCCACGGCCATCGCTTGGACCGACGGGCATGGTGTTTGCGCTATTGTGGTGCCTACTACCACTATTTATAGCACTGCTAGTAAAGCTACCACCACCTGAAGAAGAAATCACTGGCCTACAACTCGTCCATGAGCGACATCGTAACATGGCGTTACTTGCCATTATTATTCTATTTGAAGTGGTACTATTGACCGTACAATTGTCTTCCCTGGCAGGATTTACCGCGACCATACAAAATAGCACCAACCACGTTCAAGCTCGCGCCTACTTTAAGTGCTCTGAGGCCACCTGGAGCCGTTCACAGATCCGTCCAAATCCTCAGCCGTATTTTGCCTGGGCGCTCAATAGCGACTATGCGGCTAGTCCTGTCGTGACGGACCTCTCCGGCAATGGCAACAACGGCAAACCTTCGCCAAGCGATGGCTTACCAAGCCGTGCCAGTGCCTCAAACACGGGCTGCGTGCGTGATGATCGCCGCATTTCAGTGTTCAACGGAGTGAATGCCTGCTTGACTCACGGAACATCAGCAGACCAAAAGGTCGACCCAGCCCCAAATACCTTCAGTCTGGAAGTCTGGTTTAGTACTACCAAGAAAAGTAATGGACGCCTGATGGGCTTTAGCTCGCTGTATGAAGGTGATTACAATTACGGCGGACAAAGTGATCGCCACATTTACATTGATAAAGACGGCCGAGTCGTATTTGGTGCGTATAGCGGCGGCATCAAGCTTGTCACTTCACGAGCTGGCGTAAACTATGCTGACGGCCGGTGGCATCACGTCGTTGCAACCATGTCTCCAAATGGCGCAGCACTGTACCTTGATGGTAACCAAGTAGACACCAATCCATCCATGACTGCCGGCGAAAATGTACCGAATGGTGGCTATTGGAAAGTTGGCTGCGGTAAATTGACATATTGGAAGAACGCTGACGGCAGCGAATATCAAGGACCTAAATATTTTACCGGTAGCATGCAGTACAGCTCGGTCTACACAACCGCTCTCACTGAACAGCAGGCTCGCGACCACTACTTGGCAGGTGCGTCATAATAGTGTATAATATGTAGGTACGGGAAATTAGCTCAGTTGGCTAGAGCGCACGATTCACATTCGTGAGGTCACAGGTTCGAGCCCTGTATTTCCCACCATTTTACCCATTATGCCTGCAATAATTGACGAAAAGATTATACCCTCTTCCCTGACAGTCGAAAGAGGCAGGTTCCGTAAAAAACCTGTTCCAGTGGAGTTTGAGGTGCGCCATAGAGAGGCTGCCGAGCCCACGCTTCCTGAGCAATCTCCCGTAATCCTTGGCATCATCGGACAAGTAGCTATTAGTCCTGGCTCCGTGCGCTATACCATGGACGTACGAAAAGAAGGGCTTCATAGAGATCTACGTTTGGCGCAAAACAGCGTTGAGCGAATCATCGGGACCAAAAAATCCGTCACTGGAAGCAAAGAAAATACAATTGTTGATATCATAACCAGAGGGGTGAGCGCCCAGTCGATTGACTCGGTTGTTCGTGCATGGTACGACAAAGATCATCTTAATACGCGCAGCGTAGAAGCGCAAATTGTCCCAGAAGTCTTAGCTATCGGCTGCTATGCACTGCGGGATGTTATGCGTACGCTACGAATAACTGGACAATTACCAAATGAAGTGCCGCTCACTAATGACGATATTCTTTCGTTAGAAGCAGCAAAACGCCCTGCTATCTACGTGGAGGGGGCACCTGCCTATAGCTTCAATAAGATCGTTGAACAGGCCTACCTCTAGACTGACTATATACCATGCATGAGCATTGACTTTTTCTACTCATTGTAGTATTATATATCGAGTGTTTAGGAAAGTTACGGTAAATATGGGTGCGTTTGATGTGCCTCCTCATGAAGTACATAGGGTACCCATCGGCTTGGCAATTCCTGGTGCGCGTGAACCGGGCGGTATCGATTTAGTTCTCAGCTCAGATGGAATACACGAAGATTTGTATGCCGCATATTTACGCCATCTGACACCAGAACAGCGATTAGCGATGCCCGACGAAAAGCAGCATCACGACGCTGAGTTGGGACTTGGTGTGTTTGACGAGAACATTGACAGGCTACCGAGCATTATTCCCTTCAAGCAAACCACTGAAAAAACCATGGCAGTTGCTGAACCAGCACGACGATTGGCGCTATGCGCCCTGCATGTCGTCTTGTATGAGCGGTATGATCTGGACTCGTTCAGAAACACCATGGGGACCGTGGAGCTGTCCAGGCGCGCCATTGCCCAAGCAGCCAAAGAAATAGCACTATAATTTAACCATTCAAGGAATACATGCAAGAAACATTATCATTTACTTCAACCATCTTAGAGCCAGACAAAGTTAAGCGCGAAAATCCTCGCCCTGCTGGGTTTGCGATATTTTCTCAAACATTAGAGAAAACAACAGCTCACTTGGTAGTTACTCCAAGCGGCAATCATCAGTCAAGCTATGAAAAATTCTTATCATTACATCCACCTTTAAAGACAGAGCGGAAGTCATGGAATCCTGACAAAACACCGTTCTTACCAGATGAACCGTTTCTTGCTGTAGGTCTTGCCTATCCACCGCTTCATCCTATCCCCGCTGTTTATGGAGCAGACCTCACAGAATTTGGTAGGCTACCGCGTGGACTGCGCGTGAGCAAGACACAACTAGACGTGGCTGCTTGTGGTCTCTTTGTGGTGATGAACGGCATAACAGAGAAAATGAATGACCCAGAACTACCAAAAATTAAGCTGCAAGAAAAACCAGATGGTATCACGCGTGCCGTCACATTTACTCCTGAACAATTAGACGAAGCACAGACATACGTGTTATAATAACCCTAAAGGAAGGTCTGCGATTAACATCAGACCATATTTTTATGAAGGACGCTAGCAAGATTCGAAATATTGCCATTATT
>CAUVPC010000051.1:0-4814 GCA_963553655.1 uncultured Candidatus Saccharibacteria bacterium | reverse complement strand
AAGAATTTGCCAAAACCACAGTAGCCTTTCCGCTGACGACCAGTCGAAACGGCGGCGTGGTTGTCTATGATCTGCGGTATGATCCGACGCCGTTTGTTGGGCTGAGCCAAGAGGAGTTGGCCAAGAAAATCTTTGCTTCCTGGGAGGAGCGGCAGGCTGAGGATTTCGTTAAACTACCAGTCAAAGAGTTGCAGTACAATCGTTGTCCAGCAGTGGCACCACTGGGTGTGCTGGAACAGGGCGATGGTTGGCAGAAAATTTCGTTTGATCTGGCGACTGTCCAAAAGCACCAAAATATATTGCTAGACAACCCAGATTTTGCTGAAAAATTGCGTGGTATTTTTGAAAACAAGCCAGCCTTCAAAAAGCTGCCCGATCCAGAAGCGCAACTATATGATGGCTTTTTGCATGATCGCGATCGCTTGCGAGTGGAAGCGGTGCGCAATGCCGATGAGCGCGAGCTAGCTGATTTTCATCCAGAGTTCCAGGACGAACGGTTGGCGCCACTGCTGCTGCACTACAAGGCGCGTAATTTTCCACGCTCGCTTAGCGAAGATGATCTGGCACAGTGGGAAGCATGGCGGGCCCAACACCTGCAGACACAACTACCACAATTTATGGCGTCTCTGCAGCGGTTAGCGCCGACAGCAACTGACGAACAGCAGTTCATTTTACAGGAATTGCAGTTATGGTTAGAATCTGTTCTACCTGCTATTGATTCGTAAAATAACGTTGTGATATTATTCTTGTATATTTAATGCAGCATTATGTAGAGGAGGGTAATTGATGTTGTTTGGTGAACTTATAAATAAGGGTAAGCTATATAGTAGTACTAGCGTAGTATTTGCTGTTACCTTGGCTGCATCCTTAGGGGTATTGTTTGCGCCACTTGCGAAGGCAGATGCTATGTATAACTGGAAGGACGTGACAATACCAGGCGGTAAGGTCAAAGAGTCACGTATTAGCTCTGATGGTTCGAAATTAATTGTACTTCAGGAGGGTGCCACTTTTAATGATCGGAAACTTCTAGTGTCTACTGATAACGGCGCGAACTGGAGTAGTCACCTAGCGCCAGAAGGTGCGGTGAACTTATTGACAAATACAGACGGCTCTAAGTTGGTAGTAAAAGGCAAATATGAACAAAACAATATTCATGTATCTACTGATGGCGGTAACAGCTGGACAACTCCAGTTGAGCCAGTGGAAAGTGATGCAAGTCTGCGTATGAGTCCTGACGGCTCTACTTTGACTAAATGTAGGTATGGTGGACCTCTATTTGTTTCCAGGGATAATGGTCAAGCATGGGAGCAGAAGGGTAATGAGTGTCCTAATGCTGTGTTCAATAACGGTAGAATGATTTATATGGATTATGACGCTAACCTAATAAAGCAATCAACTGATTATGGTGTAACCTGGAAGGTTATTAAGGATGGCACTGTTGGTGAGCCTTCCTTTAGCACTAACGGTAATAGTATATTTGGTGATTATATACGTCGTAGTAATAGTGCTAAGCTCTCAGTAGACGGGGTCTCAGCTGGAATCCTGTTCCTCTAATGCCAAGTCAGTTTTATGATACTATCCCCGAATATTTAGGCGTTAGTGACGACGGTAAGAGGTTATTTGTCACTGCTCAGCCCGATAACTCCTCTCCTGCGTGGGAGCCAGTACATACTTCAGTTGATGGTGGCAAGACCTGGCAGGATTGGGGTAATGGCGAATTTGAGAGTGGCTCTATTTCGATGACTAGTGATGGCTCTAAGATCTTTGCGGTAGCAGGTAATAACATCTATCGTTTGGGTACACTCCAACTGCCTCAGACTAAGACTTTTGATGTGAGCACAAAGCCTGCTCCAGCAAATACAGACAATGCAGTCGCTAAATCTACACTTGCGGCTACGTCACTTCGCTGTTATGATATTGCCGCTTCATCGGTGAAACCTTTGCCTGCTGATGGTGTTACATCTACTGAGGCGAGAGTAAAGATTTTGGGCGGTTTATCATTCAATATTAACTGTATTCAGCCATCGGCTTCATCAGGCATTAGAATATCTCTTGCAGAACAATATGATATTGCGAAAGTACGGATCTATAAAAAAGACTCAACTGCAGCAGACCTACGAGATATAACGAGTGAAGTAGTTATCAAGAATGAGACAATCGCGGGTAAATCAGTTACGACGGTGTCATATACTGCAGTTGATGGCGCTAAGTATGACGATGACCACGCTGTTAATAGAGTTATTACTGACCCAATCTATTTTGGTGTAGTTACTAACCCTGTAACACCAACTAATCCAGGTAGCTCAGCTTCTCATCCAGTATCAACAGGCTCTAGTACGGCGAGTGCTAACTCAAGTACCTCAAAACAGACAGGCTGGCTAGCTGATACAGGAACTTCTGTTTGGATATTTGGTAGCTTAGCTGTTGTGGCTCTTGCTGCTGGGCTAGCTTTGAAGCGGTATATCTAAAACAAAAATTAAGTCAAGGACGGAGCGAGCTTTTGAGTGCCCATAGGGGTGTCTGGCTCGCTCGTTTTTGCTTTCTCGGTTTCATGTGCCAGATAGACAAACAGCAAGGTTAGATCATGGCTCTGGTACAACACGCTGTTGTTTATGTGTTTTCGGGAAATGTATTGAATGAGTTCTTTGATGTCGTCAAATGATACCGGAATGGCTGCTCGCAAGATACGGCAGACTGGCACAAGGGCGAGCCAGAAAACGATCATGGAGGTAGCTGACAAATTGACGTTCAAAAACGGGATTTTGCCAAGAAACACGAACATGCAAAGCTGGTCAAATAGCACTGGTGCGATGAAAATCACACCAACGAGTAGTAGTAAGTAAACACTCAACCTTTGCATATATAGTAACTGTAACAGATAAAAACTTGACTTGCAATCATAAGCAATACGTGGTGATATATAATCCAATATTTAGGCAATGTCTGGAAAAAAAGATAAAAAACCGGTATAATAGAGCGGCTATGCCGGAGGTTATTCGAGTTAAAGGTGCTCGCGAGCACAATCTGAAAAATGTCAGCGTGGAATTGCCACGTGATAAGTTTGTGGTCATCACTGGTCTGAGTGGTTCAGGTAAATCAAGCCTGGCGTTTGACACGATTTATGCTGAGGGCCAGCGCCGTTATATGGAGAGCTTGAACTCGTATGCTCGGCAGTTTTTGGGAACGATGGATAAACCCGATGTCGATAGCATCGATGGCTTGAGTCCAGCTATTTCGATTGACCAAAAATCAACCAGCCGTAACCCACGCTCAACGGTAGCGACGGTGACTGAGATCTATGACTATTTACGTCTCTTGTTTGCGCGCATTGGTGTGCCGCACTGTCCAATTTGCGGCAAAGCAGTGTCGCGGCGCACCACCGAAGCCATCATCCAAGAAATCATCAAGCAGTATGACGGGCACCGGATTTTACTGCTGGCGCCAATTGTTAAAAATAAAAAAGGTGAATTTGCGCACATCCCTGAGCAGTACCGTCGGCTGGGTTATGCTCGTGTTAGGGTTGATGGCGTGGTATATGCCCTGGACGAATTTCCAGAGCTGCAAAAGAGCTACAAGCACTCGATTGAGCTGGTGGTTGACCGCTTGGCATTGAATAGTGAATTGGCTGGTCGCTTGTCTCAGAGCGTTGAGCAAGCGTTAGAATTGGGCCAGGGGATTGTGGAGGTCTTGGACGCCGATGACGATCAGGTGCGAACGTTTTCGCAGCGATATGCCTGTGTTGATCATCCTGAGGAGGATATTCCTGAGCTAGAACCGCGACTGTTTAGTTTTAATGCACCACAAGGAGCCTGCCCGAGCTGTACTGGTTTGGGTAGCCGCATGGAGATTGATCCGGAGTTGGTGTTTAATGACAATTTGACTATCGCCGAAGGCGCCATCAGACCGTACAACCGCGTCAATGTCGACAATTTCTATATGAAAAAAATCATGGCTGTAGCAGAGACCCATGGCTTTAGCGTGCGAACTCCTGTCAAAAAACTGTCTAATGAAGCTAAACAGACGATTTTGTATGGAACAGGGGCGCAGAAATATCGCATTGAGCTTGGTAATGGCCGGCATTATGATACGACTTACGAGGGAGTCATTCCGAACCTGGAGCGTCGACATCGCGAGACTGACAGCGAATTTATGCGTAAAGACATTGAACGATTTATGCGCGAACGAGCCTGTTATGTTTGTAAAGGCGCTCGTCTCAAGCCAGTAGTCTTGGCAGTGACGGTTCATGGGTTGAATATTGTTGACATTTGTGATCTGGGCGTTGACGATGCGTTGGATTTGTTTACTCACAAGCTCAAATTGACGGAACAGGAAACGATGATCGCCCGGCTGATATTAAAGGAGATCAATGCGCGGTTAGGCTTCATGAGTAATGTCGGTTTGAACTATCTGGAGCTGGGCCGAGCAGCTAACACCTTGAGCGGTGGAGAAGCTCAGCGCATTCGGCTGGCTACGCAAATTGGTTCCGGTTTGCAGGGGGTGCTGTATGTTCTGGACGAACCATCCATTGGACTGCATCAACGAGATAATGATAGGCTGATTGATACTCTGAAGCGCTTGCGTGATCTCGGTAATACGGTGCTGGTCGTGGAGCATGATGAAGATACCATTCGCCAAAGTGACTTTTTGGTCGACATGGGACCGGGTGCCGGTTCGAAAGGTGGGCAAATCGTCGCCATGGGAGCACCTGAGGAAGTAGCGAAAAATCCAGACAGTATCACTGGTCGGTACCTGAGTGGTGCAGAGAAAATTGCAGCACCAAACAAGCGTAGAAAGCCAAATCAAGATCAGCAGCT
>CAUVPC010000050.1:0-4874 GCA_963553655.1 uncultured Candidatus Saccharibacteria bacterium | reverse complement strand
CCCGCTCCGGCAAAAATCGTTTTATAATCTTCAAGGTCTCGCTTAAACAACTCTCTAGTCTCTAGGTTGGTAATTCCATTCAGTCCATCAAATCCCGCCGCTCCCCGCTCCCTGGCTGTAGCGACAGCAGCATCTAGCGTATGGAGCGAAGCGGCCCCGAGTGACTGATAGGTTGCACTGCTCCCAAAAGGCCAAGCTTCACGCTTTTCCTGAGCGCGTTCCCACGCAGCCTCAGCAGCAGTGCGACTATTTGGCGACAGAAGATTGGGGTTAGCCATGAAATATCCTATATCCTTTCATCGCCGAGCATTTCCTCCGGCAGCAAATCATGATACTCAAGGATATGATGCATCACCTGGCGGTCATTTGGGTTTTTGATACCATCCAAAAATGTTTGACAAGCTCGCTTCAGCGACACTGTCCCGTAACTGCCAGCAACCTTATGTAGTATATCCACCATGGTGCGTGGTGCTAGTACTGTTTCCTCCAGACCAGGACGATCATCCACCATTTTTTCCGTGTCAATGAACTGGTTGTACCCTTCACCGTTGGTACCGCTAAATATCTGCTGACTCAACCGAGCTGCTCGCACAAAATTCTCAAAGTCCCCTTCATCAATGTCTGGCGGCAGTTCGCCTCGCTGCGTTGCCACAGTCGCCATGGCCAGCTGAGCATTCTCACGCGGATATTCGTCATAGCCCTTGTCGTAGTCGGGGTAACGCACGCGATTAATATTTGCGCCAAAGCGATTTTGAAACTCAACACTCAAATCATCCACGCCCTTGTAGCGTTTTGACTTTTCATTCGCGGTGGCGATGATACAAAAGCCTGGCTGAACCTCAACAACCCGTCCAGAGTCTTCCTGAACAGTAAATCTATCACCCGAGCGCAGCTGCATGATTTTGTTCAAGCGTTTCAACAGCTCTGGCGGCATAGCGTTAATTTCATCAAGGATGAGTGGCCTACCACCTTCCATAGCCCGCACGACTGGACCTGGAACCCAAACGGATTCAGTTGAGCCCGGTAGATTGATCATCTGCACACCTTGTACAACTAACTGCGCTCTCGTTTCGTCACTCAGCTTATCCCAGTTAATACCACGATCTTTGAGCTCCTGGAATATCTGATCCCATTCCATTTTTCCACCCTCAGCCTTTAGCTCTTGCTTACCCATCAACTGGTAACTGTTGACATCGCCATAGGCACTGACAAACTCAGGATCAACACCAAAATACGTTTGTACCATGTACTCCGCCAGAGCAGTTTTGGCACCACCTGTCTCACCCACAAACAACGTTGGCTCACCCCGCACCATAGCCGGCAGCGTCTCGTCAATAATTGTCTGCATCTGTTCAGTCATCAGCAAACCGCTGTCCAGTTGTCGTTTCCATTCACGGACTTGCAGACGGGTTACTTCTTCTAAAAACCTTTCCTTGCTGCTATTTGGCGGAATATCGATATTGTCATCAACCTCAGACAACTGCTTTTGCCATGCAGCTATTTTTCGCCTCTCGCCTGCCGTCAAAGGACGTCGATTTCTTGCTACCTTAGCGCGCAAGCTTGCCATCCGTCCGCTGATTTCATCTTTCCTGTCCTGAGCACGCAAGAATTCAGCTGCTGCACGAGTCGCCGCTATTTGCTCACCACGATATTCCTCGTCAAACCGCTCCATCAACCCGGTATCGTTGCGTAGCTCATGTAGTTTCGCATGGTACATGTACCAATCTTCCAGATTGTCAGCCACATCAGGGTGTTCATCCTTAAAACCCTCCCAATGTTGCAATTCTTCTTCGCTTGTGTCGCGCGGCATCTGCCCTTCCCAGTCAGGTTCAGCCAAGCCCAGCAAAAAGTTCTCGCTAATCTTGCTCACTACTATATCCGGCTCTTCTGGATGGTCTTTACGTCTCGACGCATTGATGCGTTCAACGTGCGGCGCCGCCAGTTGCTCCAAGAGTTGTCGGTCTCCTACGACCGCTGTCCGCCAGTCAGATCTGACTGCCTGCATACTCTCCCGCAGACCAGTCATCAACTCCACGACACCCTCCACTGTTCGATCAGCCGCGTCTGGAGCATAATACGTCTCTAAAACAGAAGGTTCAAAATGTAGTTCAGTGGGGGTAGATTTCGTTTCAGCTGTATGCATGAGTATGTTGGTATTTTATAATATCTGGCTCGTATTATATACTATAAGCATAAGGTTTGTAAAGAAAATGACCGAAGTATTACACACGCCAGCAACCGGTACAGAATCACGAGCAGTAACGCCTGAACAAGAGGCTTTAGCAAGGGAGTATCAGGCCTCGCTTGACAAAGCAGCGGCGTTTTTGGACGACCAAATACCAGCGCTTTGTCGACTAACCGGCATGGACGTACGAGTGGCGATTGGTGATGGCTGGGCTACCGACCCAGAGACTGGTTCGTTCACCATTGACCCATCATTCTTCATTGAAAAAGGCTATTCAGCTGACCACTGTGTGTTTGCTACTCTGCATGAGCTGATGGCCCATGTGCGTGACATCAAACGAGACCCTGTATTTTCAGCGCGACAAGATGCTTTTGTTGCTAGTAGCAAAGATCCTCAAGAGCAGCAAGCACGCCATATTTTCAACAATACCCTGACTGATATTCACGGCAACAAACAGATCATGAACATGCTACCCGCCATGCAAGAAGTTGGTGCCGATATTTACGCCAGTCGCCTATTTCCAGCGGAGCGTGACGGCGAACCAGTTGATTATGCCAGCAACCCTATGCACCTGCAATTTCTCTACAAAATCATCCGCCAGGAGATGATACCAGGTAGCAAAACACCTGTTCGCCAAGAAGTTGATGAAGCCATAGACCAGCTGCGCAACTTTCAGGGTGGACAGATTGACCTCATCTCGTTCTTGACCGATCCTGGTGCAAGGGGCGCTAATGGCAAGAAACTCTCCGGCAGTGACCGTTTTGACTATTGGCTCACGCAGATTTGGCCAAAATACGAAAATCTCATAAAATTAGACAAACAAGAGGCAGAAAACACCCAAACCCAGCAGCAAAACAGCGGTCAACAGACTGACGGCAATGCTGATGAACAGCAGCCCTCAAATCCGCCACAAGACGGTGACAGCCAGAAGGATACCGATTCCTTTTCTGATGCCTATGCTGATTATTTTGACAACAAACACCCTGAGCCATTCAGTCCCGAAGAACACCAAAAAATCCACGACGCTATTCACAAAGCCGTTCAAGAGGACCATCGCACAAAAGTAACGCCTGAACAGCAGGAGCGCGCCCGTCGGGCAGCAGCCAATCATCGCTACCGTGAACAAACTGGCCACTCGCTGGTCGAAAAGCAACAATACGACGATAAGGTTCAGCGCTTTCACAGACAAATTAGCGAAATGCGCACAGTCTTCCAATCAGTCCTAAGCGAAGTTGTTACTACTCGTCGCGGCCTCAGTCGTCGCTCCCGTCAGGACGGCGATATCCTCGACCCCAACCGACTAGCACAGACTGTAGTCGACATCAAAAGCGGCACCACACCAGAGGCATTTCAGCGCTACGAAACCGTGCATGGGCGAGCAGAACTAAACTGCAAGACCGACTATTTCTTTGTGTTTGATTGCTCTGGTTCCATGAGCGGTACACCTGCACAAGCCACCGCCAGTTGTGCGGTCATCATGCTAGAGGGGCTCGCTGGTATGGAACGTGACATCCGACAGCTAGAACAACAACAAAGTATTGATTTGTCCGACCTGTCAGTACGTACCTCACTATACACATTTGGTGATACTGCAACCTGTCACAAACCACTCAGTAGTAACCTAAATGACAAACAACGGCTTGATACATACGCAGCCATCACTGCAGCCAATGCGGGCGGTACGGCGGATTATTTAGCCCTCCAGGAAATTGCTCATCTACCCCACGACCAAGATCGTCAGCGAATTGTCATTGTCGTGACTGATGGTAAGAGTAATGACCATGGCGCCGCCCAGGCAGCTATCAGCCAGCTTCGCCGTGACCAGAACACTGTAGTATACGGCGTATCCATTGGCTCAGACGACGCTGAACAACTGTACGCTCCGAACGCCAAACTTATCAACGACCCCAAAGATTTACCAAACGTGCTACAATCATTTATAGAAACAACCATCCAAACATAAAAGAACATACTCTATGCCCAATCCTAATATTCTCCCGTCACATATCAATACTGCTGCTGCGGCTGCTTGGGAGAGAGCTCAATTAAAACAAAAAGTTTCTGAGGATTTTGGTGCCACCGCCCTCTTTGGGGTACTTGACACCGCCGTTGATGAGGCTCAGAAACAAGGCACAGCTGGCTTCGATGGATTAGAGCGAATAGAAAATCTTGAGGTCCAGCGCTCGTTTGAACAAGCTTTTTTATTTTCCGAACGTTTGGTTGGGTATGTTGGCTTTTCAACACCAACACCAGACCAAATGCTATCAGCTGGTGTCAATTTTCGCTATTTGGCTGAGCAATTTGAGCGAATGGAGCAAGAAGATGGCGTCACCCCGCACATCGTCCTGGCCCCTCACGGCCTTGGTAAACAAACTTGGTTAGACATCGCCAAAGCAATGACAGCTGACAAAACCATAGCTGATAATCCTCTAGGAATTGACGAAGAATATACTAAGGAGGGGTATTCTGGCTTGTATGGACTGTATATCGCTGATTCAATAGACGATAATACCTGGGATCAATTGGATCAAACGCCAACTGTAGACTCCACCACTCTACCAACCTACACAACTAAGGAGAACGGTAAAAACATAGGTTGGACACTACGTCTTATCTCTGGCAAAAAAGCGCCGACCCACCTTAACATGTCTTACGAGCAAAGCCAGCAGCAAAACCCGCCAATTCAGCA
>CAUVPC010000049.1:0-4998 GCA_963553655.1 uncultured Candidatus Saccharibacteria bacterium | reverse complement strand
TGCCTATGTTCGACGCGTGGCATAAAGTCACCCAGCTTGTTAGCATAAGCCTCCAAGGCCGCTGCTTCCTCTTCCTCTGGCAGTTCTCGTACCGTTGTCGTCAAAAATACAGCACTCTTTTGATCGTTCCACACTACAAATTCGACAACACCGCTACGGTAAGCATTAACGGCGTGGCGGGATTGTCGATCAGAGATCCAAATGATGTTGTCATTTTTATAACGAATAAAGTGGAGCGGCGTCACTAGCGGTGTTCTGTCGCGATTAACGGTAGCCAAAGCGCCAACTTCCACGGTGTCTAAGATATCTGTTGTAATTTTGTCCATAGTAGTTATTTCGTGGTATTTACTTCATAGCTAGTGTTAGTGCTCTCAAAGAAATTGACGAGTTCCAGGGTATCGTTTGCGGTAGCCATCCACTTGGCTGGGTTGGCCACGTTGTATTCAGGCTCAAAGCCAAGCTCGACCAAGCGGCGGTCAGTCATGTGCATGACGTATTGATTGACATAATCAGCGTTCAAGCCAAGGATTCCCTTTGGCAACATGTCCTTGTTGTATTCTTTCTCCAACTCAACCGCCTGCAAGATGAGGTTGCGAATTTCCTCGGCAAACTCCTGGGTTTGTAGTTCTGGGTTTTCGTCCAGGATGGTGAGTAGCAAATTGATACCGAAAGTTAAGTGCAAGTTCTCGTCCTTGGTGATCCAGTCTAGCAACGTGCCGACATTACGCAGCAGGTTGCGCTGGCGGAAGCTCATCCCGACCATAAAGCCCGAGTAGAACCAGATGCCTTCGAGCACAATGTTATACGCCACCAGCGAGCGGACAAAATCTTTCTTCCCCTCCAATGTATAGATATCCAAGTTTGGATCGAGCATCACATCCAGGTGCTTGTTCTGGAAGTTCGCCTTGTCAGCCAGCGATTTTTTACCAAAGCCCGCTGCGTAAATCTCTTCGCGATCAAACGGAAAGGTCTCAATGATATACTCAAAGGTCATAAAGTGATTGGCTTCTTCCCACATCTGTTTTGATAGATACAGTTGCGCTTCAGCAGCATTAACATATGGGTAAATGCCAAATGCCAGCGACTTGTTGATCAATAGCTCGTTCGGATTGAGGTAGCTGATGACGGTTTTGAGCGCATGCTTTTCTTCGTCACTGAGTTTTTCAAAATCCATCAAGTCCTGTGCTAACTGAACTTCGTTAGGAAACCAGGTGTTGGCCACCGCTTGGTTATATAAATCGTATGCCCATGGGTAACGAATTGGGTGCAAGCTCAGCCCGTCGCGCAGCCCCGAGCCTAAAATTCCACCTTTTGGATGTGTATAGTCTGACATAATAACCCCCTTTATTTATTAATTTTTGCAAAGCCAAAGCCACGCGCCTTGCCTGCACCTGTTCTAATCTTTTGCTCAGCAATTTTTTCCACCGACACCGTGGTCTGCTCTGATTGATGACGTGGCTTAACGTGTAGGTAATAGGTTGTTTTCAAACCACGCCGCCAGGCTTCCGAATAAATCTCCACATACTCATCAATGTCACGAGTTTCCAGGTACATGTTGCGGCTAATCGCCTGGTCAACCCACTTCTGAGCTCGTGCCGCCACCTCGATAAAGGCATAGGGACTGAGCTGGAAGCTGGTTTTATAGACATCTTTCAGTTTTTGCGGAATAGCATCGATATGCTGAATGTCACCTTGGTTGGCAAACACTTCTTCCTTGATGTCATCCCACAAGTTCAGTGCCTTGAGGTCGCGCACCAGGTTATTATTTACTTCTAGGAATTTACCATTTAGAGTCGAGCGGCTAAAGATTTGTGCAAACTGTGGATCGATACCCGGCGTGGTACCAGCAATGTGGCCAATGTTAGCGGTTGGCGCGATAGCCATCAATGTCGCGTTGCGCATACCCTTTTTCACTTTCACTCGCAGCGCGTCCCAGTCGAGGCTCGACTTGTGATCAATTTTCACCTTTACCTTGCGGTCAGTAGACAATGTCTCCAGGGTGTCAATCGGTAGAATTCCTTTACTCCAGCCACTACCCTTGTAGGTAGGATAGCTGCCTAGCTCCTGTGCCAAGTCTGCTGATTGGTCGATAGCGTGATAGCTGATGAATTCGGTCAGTGTATCAATCAAGTTATATGATTCCTTGGACTCATAGCAGTAGCCAAGTTTTTCGAGCACGTCAGTAAAGCCCATTATTCCCAAACCAATTGCCCGCGTTTGGTTGTTTGAGTGCATAGCTTCCGGAATCGGCGTCTGGGTTATATCTACCAAGTTATCCAATTGACGCACAGCAGCTCGCGACGCTTCTTTGAGTCGATCCCAATCCCACGCCTTATCTTCGTTCAAAAAGGCTGACAAATTAATGCTGATCAGGTTACAAGTAGCGATATTATCCTTGTCCTGCGGCAAGGTAATTTCCGTACAGAGATTGGACAGGTGAATCGTACCCGTGTTATTGTTCAATGCTCGCACATTGATAGTGTCTTTCCAGGTGAGCCATGGGTGACTGGTAGCCTGTAGGCTAGTCAAAATCTGCTTGAACTGCTGGCGAGCTGATGTCTTCTCAAAGACGCGTAGCTTACCAGCTTCAGCCAACTTAATGTACTCTTTGTAACGCGCGGAAAATTCTTCACCATACAACTCTGGCAAATCTGGCGTATCTGCTGGATCAAACAAGTACCAATCTTGATCTTTTTGTACCCGCTTCATAAATTCGTCAGAGATAAACACCGCGGTGTTGGCAAAACGCGTTCGCATGTATGGGTCACCTGAGTTAGAGCGTAGGTCAATGAACTCCCTAAAATCAATATGCCAGTTTTCCATATACACTGCTGCCGCGCCCATCTTCTTACCTTTGCGCGATACCGCAAACAGCGCTGTGTCGATCATCTTGATAAATGGAATTGGTCCAGTACTTACTGTATTGGTTGTCTTGACTGGACTACCAGATGCCCGCAATTTAGTAAAGCCGATACCGATGCCACCAGTACCTTTGGCGATCCACATAGTGTCACGTACACTCTTGGCAATTGATTCCATATCATCATCAACATTTAGCAAAAAGCAGTTACTGAGCTGCGGGAATGAACCACCAGCATTGACGCGGGTTGAACCACCTGGCACATACTCCAGGCTACTCATATGATTGTAAAAATCAATTGCTGCAGCTGTCGGATCTTTTTCATTGTAGCTCAGCCCCATGGCGATGCGCATGTGAGTAAACTGTGGTGGTTCAATTGGCTCACTACCATGTTTACGCAGAGCGTAGCGGTTACGGTTAGTGATGACACCGAGATATTTACTAAGGTCGTCTTTAGCAGGATCAAGCGCTTCACCAAGCTTTTTCAAATCAAACCTACCGTCGGTCATCCGCTCGTCCAGTAACCCAACCTTTACTGCATCCTTCACGAACTGAGGAAATTTCTTTGCGTGCAGCTTCTTTAGTTCATCAGCAGTTTCATAATCATCTAGGGTATTTTTATAAATATTTTTTAACAGCAGCCGTGCCGCAATCTTGTCATAGTCCGGATCATCTTTAACGTTCTGCAAGCTTGTCTGGATGACCGCTTGGTCGAGTTGCTCAGTTGTAATGCCGTCAAACAAGGTCAGCTGCAGTTCAGTAGCTACCTGCACGACCTTGGATACTTGATCAGGCAGTCCCTCTGCCGCCTTCAGTAACGCGATGTTGATTTTATTTGCATCAAACGGCTCTTTCGTCCCGTCTCGTTTGACGACATGAATGACACTCATTATACCTCCCTTAAACTATATTGGTCACAGAGACACAAGAAAAATACCAACAGCACCTCCCCTGTGGTATCAGCTTTTCTCACCTCTTGGTTTTTGTTTGTCTACCCGCTATATATATAGCGTATATATACCATGATAAGCACTAAATGTAGGGTTTGCAATAGGTTTTGTTAATTTTACAATGATGATCGAGGATAACCCTGCTTGCCACTTGGCGGAAGGACGGGGATTCGAACCCCGGAGACTCCGTGAAGAGTCTACACACTTTCCAGGCGTGCCAGTTCAACCACTCCTGCATCCTTCCGTCTTGACTTAGTATACAAGACTTTATGGGAAATAACCAACCACCGCAGTAACAATGTAATTATAGGCTGATGATGTACATTTTACATAACTATTATGGTTGCATATCCTCCCGTACTGCATATAATAAATATAGTATGGATACACCAGTTGCACCGTGTATAAGACTCACAAACATTACAAAGTGTTTCGGTATTGGCGATGCGGAACACTATGCTCTTGACGACGTGAATTTGACTGTCGAGAAGGGCGAATTCATAGCCATCATGGGGCCAAGTGGTTGCGGTAAAACCACTCTCTTAAATATCATCGGATTGCTAGATCAGGCAACAGATGGTGATTATTTCCTCAATGGTGATTCAGTAGACAATCTTAGCTCAAAGAGGCTGGCTCGGATTCGTTCAGATGACATCGGTTTTGTCTTTCAGAATTTTAACCTGATTCCTCGCTTAAGTGTCTTGGAAAATGTTTCTCTGCCTCTGACCTACAAAGGAATGAGCAAAATCAAACGGCTACAGGAAGCCAGCCGAATCTTAAAGAATTTTCACCTGGGCGAGCGTGAATATTACATGCCACACCAATTGTCAGGCGGACAGGTTCAGCGCGTAGCAATTGCTCGCGCCTTAGTTAATAGTCCGTCAATCATCCTGGCGGACGAGCCGACTGGCAACCTAGACAGTAAGGCCAGCCACATCATCATGGAAGAGTTGGCCGACATTCACCGCCGTGGCAATACCATCATCATGGTAACCCACAACCCTGAGTTGACCTCGTACGCCAGCCGCGTCATCACCATGCTTGACGGTAGGATCGATACAGATGAACAGCTGCAGAAATCAGCACCATTCAGGAAAAACTTGGAAATTGTTGACGAGGAAAAAGAGGCTAAACCATCAGACAAGCCTAAGAAGTCTGAGAAAAAAACTACTGAAACCACCGAGAAGT
>CAUVPC010000048.1:0-5144 GCA_963553655.1 uncultured Candidatus Saccharibacteria bacterium | reverse complement strand
AAAAAATCGGACGGTTTTATGTTGCTGCCAGGCTTGAACTATTTCCGCCCGCACGCCATCAGCGATGTCGCCAAACACCCAGAGCTCATCAGCGCGCGCCACCAGCGTATTATTGGCGCGCCGCACCGTGTCACGCTCCACCGCGTCGAGCAAAAAGTAGTCGAAACTGGTAAATGGATTGATCGGCACAACGCCTTGCTCAAGCGCAAATTTCGTTACGAAAAATCTCATGTAAAAATACTTCTTGGACATCGCCGTAAACACAACCGTGTCGGCGGGTTTGATGGTGAGGGCGCGATGTGATTGCTGTGTCATGGCTATGTCTCCGTTACTGCATAAGTTCTAATAATGTTTGTTCATCAATAATTTTGGTGCCGTATTGTTCGGCTTTTTTCAATTTACTGGCGCCAACTTTACCGCCGGCTACTAAATATGTTGTATCTTTTGCAACAGCGGTTTGGAAGGTGCCACCAAGCTCGCGGATTTTTTCTGCGGCGGCGTCACGCCCCATTGATTGCAGGGTGCCGGTGATAACGAAGCTTTGGCCAGTTAGACTGCCGGATTTTTTAGTAAATTGTGGCATCACGCCAAGGTCAGCAAATTTTTCGAGCAGCGTCACATTATCTTCATCAGCGAACCACGCCACGATTGATTCAGCAACAATTTCACCCACTCCATCCACCTCGCGTAGCTCATCAATGGTTGCCACTAGTAACTTTTCGATACTCTTAAACTTATTGGCGAGGTCAATCGCCGTCTGCATACCAACATGACGAATACCAAGGCCAAACAAGAATCGCTCCAAGGCTGGCTGCTTTTTGGCAGCAATGGCATCGATGAGCTTCTGTGCGGAAATCTCAGCAAAGCGCTCCAAATTAAGCAAATCATCTTTCGTCAACCGGTAAATATCCGCCAAGTCCTTGACCAACTTAGCCTCGACCAGCGCCTCGACATTTTTCTCGCCCAATGTATCGATATCCAGCGCGCCTTTGGAGGCAAAATGCGCTAGGGCTCGCTTCAAAATCAGCGGACCGCTCAAACCTTTAACCCGGTACACCGCCTCGCCTGCTGGCCGCACAAATTCTAACTCTGGATATTGGCGCGCCAGCTCTGCTGGATAGTCAATTGGCTTAGCATCTGCCGGTCGCAATTCTTTCAGTACGGTTTGCACCTGCGGAATGATGTCGCCCGCCTTGAAAATCACCACCGTGTCGCCGCGGCGCACATCCAGCCGGGCAATTTCGTCAGCATTATGTAGGCTGGCGTGCTGCACCGTCGTACCGGCCACTACCACTGGGTCAAACACCGCTACTGGCGTGGCCGCACCGGTTCGACCGATGGAAATGACGATATCGCGGACGATGGTTGTAGCTTCTTCGGCAGCAAACTTATACGCTACTGCCGCTCGCGGTGTCTTGCCAACAATGCCGAGCTCAGCAAACTGTCGCCGGTCGTTGAGCTTGATGACTGCTCCGTCGGTATTAAACTGAAGCAATTGACGCACCTCATCGAGATGATTAACATAGCTCATCACCTCATCCAAGCCATAGACAATTTGCGTCTGCCGACTGGTGGTGATACCCAGCTCGTTCATCATCTGATAGCCAAAGGCAATTGTCGGCGTGTCCTCAAGGTTGTCGCGAATGATATCATAGCCAACAAAATGGAGTGGACGCTCTGCCACCAGTTTTGGATCAAGCTGACGAATTGTCCCTGCGGCTAGGTTACGCGGATTGGCAAATTCAGGCTGACCGGCCGCTCGCCGACGCTGATTTAATGCTGCAAAGTCGGCCTTGTGCATCACAATTTCACCACGAATCTCTGTCCGACCGCGCAAAAAATGAGCAAATCGCTGGTTGGCGCGTAGTGTCAGCGGCACATTCTGAATCGTTCGCACATTCATAGTCACATCTTCACCAACCAATCCGTCACCGCGGGTTACCGCCCGCGTCAGCACACCGTCCTCATAAATTAGCGCGCAGGCCAGGCCATCCATCTTGATATCGCACAAAAATTCTTCAGTGATATCTTGACGCACCTTTTTCATGCGCTGTATCCACGCTGCGACCTCTGCCCGGTCAAACACGTCCTGCAGCGAAATCATTCGTGTTTGATGTTGAACCTTGGCGAATTTACTGAGCGCCTTTCCTGCCACCCGCTGGGTTGGACTATCTGGCGTGATGAGGTCCGGAAACTGCTCTTCCAGCTGCGACAATTCATGCTTCAGACTATCAGCTGCCGCCTCACTCATGATCGATTCATCGAGCACATGATAGTGATAGCGATAATCATTGATCAGATATCGCAGTTTGACAATTCGTTGCTCGGCCGCCTGCCGATCAAGCTGGCGCACTGTCATCGGCGACGACCTTTCGGTAGAATAAGTACGTATAGGTAGCTGAAAATACAACAGAAAATGAAGCAACCAGCAGCACCATAATTGGTACCAGCGGGAACGAGGCCGTTTGGTCAATCCAACCCGTCACAAAGGCGTCCAGCTTGATGGTCGGGATGAGAATAACCACCCAAAGCAACGTTAGCATAATGGCCAGCCACAGCATGCGAAGCAAGATGCGGATACGACGACCAACCACAATGTCACCAGCCATGCGCACAGCACGCATTGGGTAAGTGCCCGGCAGCGTAACAATAATCATGGCAAACGCCGTGGAGGTGAGCCAATACAGCGATAACACTCCTAGTAGCCCCGTAATTGCTGCAGCAATCATCAACAGTGGCGTTTGATTCAAAACATCAGCTGTTTGCAGGGTTGTGTAGAGAATCACGCCACCAGCAGCCGGCAATAATTGGCACAGGACGATGAACAATAGCACAATGAACGCGACCAGTGGCGCCCCTGCTCGGTACAGACCATCACGAATATTTGGTGAATTGCCAGAGCTGACTGCTCGCAGTAACCAAATGGTAGTCAGCCAGACCATGATCAGCGCCAACACACCCAATATTTGCTGCAAGGCGTTATTTGGTTGGTTGGTGAGCTGGCCGTACACAACGCCGCCGAAAATCGAGAACGTTGCAAATAAATCACTCACCGCTCCCTGCTCGACTGTACCTTCGGCCAATGCTTTAATCTTTTTGTACGTCTCTTGATCCATCAATCCCGCCAGTACAAATACCACCACCGCATACACCAGCGCCAAGCCAAAAAACAATCGCTTGTTTGACCAAATCATTTTGACTGCTTGGGTAGTCAGGGACCAATAACCCGGGACGTGCAATGACCTGACATAATCCCTGCGCCGCGTCAGGCGAAAACTACGGTGTGGTCGACGTTTCAAAAAGTTGGCTTTTCGAACTTTCAGCTGCTGCCAGATCTTTTTGCAATGATTCTTACACCGCAAATAATAACCAGAGGCAAGTTTTTGGTTTGCTCGTGAACGATTGGCTGTTACTTTCTTTTTGGAGACAGATGTACGTTGCTTATTCATCATCAGGCGTCCTTACATTTTTGTCGCATTGTTTCGCAGGCGAGCAATACGATCCTCCAACGGTGGATGAGTACTAAATAATTTTGAGAAAAAGCCGGGGCGTAATGGATTATTCATAAATAGATTGGCTGTCGATGTGCTTTGGCGCTCCATGGGTCGGCCATATTCTTGCAATTTGCCCAGTGCACTCGCCAAACCCTCTGAGTCTCGAGTTAACAACGCGCCAGAAGCGTCCGCCAAATATTCTCGCTGCCGACTGACTGCCAACTGCGTGATGGTCGCCAAAATTGGTGCCAGAATGACTACTACCAAACCCAATATGTACACCGCCGGATGAACATCACGGTCATCGTCACCACCAAAGAACATCATGCGCAAAGCCAGGTCAGCCAATAGCCCAATAGCACTTACCAAACCAAAAGCAATCATACTGACGCGAATGTCGTAATTACGCACATGACTCATCTCATGCGCCATCACCGCCTCCAGTTCACGCTTGTCCATGATTTCCAGCAGTCCAGTGGTCGCACCGACAATGGCATGCTTGGGGTCGCGACCAGTCGCAAAGGCGTTCGGTGCCGGGTCACTAATGATGTAGACTTTCGGCATCGGCATGCCAGAAGCAATCGCCAAATTTTCCACTACTCGCCACAGTTCAGGCGCATCTTTTTTCTCAATCTCCTGCGCGCCAGTCATGGCCATGGCTAATTTTCCAGCCAGATAATACTGAAGCCAGGCGTATAGCATCGAACAACCAAACACAATCCACGCCAGTGAATAATTTTTGACCGCCATGCCGATGAAGACACCGATGATACCAATGATAGCTACGAACACTGCCATGATGATGATGGTGTTACGTTTATTTTGAGAAATCGCACTATACATAGTAGATATTATAGCAAAAACCGCCCGCCAACGGTAGGCGAGCGGCTGTGTGCCGTGCGCGAGATAATTAGAATTTGACCTCTACTGGGTTTTCAACAGACGCACGGTCTTCAACCTCAAAGAATTCCTTGGCTTGGAAATTGAACATACCGGCAACAATGTTTGCTGGGAATGTCTGAATCTTGGTGTTCAAGTCGCGAACACCACCGTTGTAGAAACGGCGAGAAGCTTGGATTTTGTCCTCAGTGTCGACCAGTTCCTGTTGTAGTTGCATAAAGTTTTGGTTAGCTTTCAAATCTGGGTAAGCCTCAGCTACTGCAAACAGACTCTTCAAGGCGCCTTCCAGCATGTTCTCTGCCTCAGCAGTATCCTTAACACCCTTCGCATCCATGATAGCTGAACGCGCTTCGGTAACCTTTTCAAATACTTCTTTTTCGTGTGTCGCGTAACCCTTCACAGAGTTAACGAGATTTGGAATCAAGTCAGTTCGACGCTTCAATTGAACCGTGATGTCGCTCCATGCTTCTTCAACGCGGTTGCGTAGAGTCACCAAACCATTATAGGTGGCGACGATGAAGCCGATAGCGAGAACCAGGACAACGCCAACGACTATAAGTGCTATGATGATTGAGCTCATTGAATATTCTCCTTATCAATTTATGCTAACCCCTTCATTATACCACAGACGTTTTGCTTGTGGTTAGGTTTTTGGGCAATAAAAATGGCCCGAGATCACGAGCCATCATCTGCAATTTGGTGCGCAAGGCGGGAATCGAACCCGCACGACTTTTGGTCAAGGGATTTTAA
>CAUVPC010000047.1:0-5256 GCA_963553655.1 uncultured Candidatus Saccharibacteria bacterium | reverse complement strand
CTTTGCGGCGCATGAAAGGCGCGGTCGCTGATGGTGGCGAGATATTTCACATCGAAGCAACGCCGCAGCAAATACAAGTCACGCGCGGTACCACTGACGAGTCATTAAAATTGGTTGTCATTGGTGAGCGGGCACGTGAGATTACGCGCGCAGTAATTATGAAGGAGTTGGGATGATGGAAGGTACGAATAGCGCGAGAGCGGCGGTTGATAAGCTGCTTGATATGTATGATGAGTATAAGGCTTTGATAGCAAAGATTGCTGTTGTGGAGCGCCGTTTGGCGTTGGCGAAATTGAAGAATAGTGGTGTCGAACAGATACGGATAGAGCTAGACGACTTACGACATAGTCAGCAGCAACTGTCTGATGATATGACGTTTGATACACCACTAGTTTGGGTGATGTACAAGTTTGAGGCCTACCAGGACGAGGCGCAGCCGATTCGAACGATGCATGATTTTCGCCTGCACTGTTCGAAGCCCGGCTATATTTGCACTAAACGCTTCACATTTTTAAATACACACTTGTGCAATAATGGGCAATGTCTCCTGACGGACGATGAACGATACCCCGACAAAATGTTACTTAGTGAGATTTTTCCGCTCCTTAGCGAAATTGAACGAGATGAATTTTTCTTGTCCACTTGGCGCGCACATGAGTACTATCAGGAGGCTGGAATTGTCAAAAAATGGCAGGACTATGTGGACTGTAGAGGATAGCCTTTTGCCCGCTGGTTTGAGGTAAGCGTAAGATTGCGCTGCATAGATATGCTATACTAAAGCAATATGAAACATCTCTGGCATTCACATCATCCATTTCGAATTTTTTGGTTTTCAGCACTATTGACATTGATTTTGGGCAGCTTGACGTTCATGCACTTGGGTCTTGGCGGCCTCTGGTTATTTGCTATTTTGGTGGTGTTGGAAGTTACGTTTAGCTTTGACAACGCGGTGATTAACAGCAAAGTGTTGGCTGGCATGAGCTCGACATGGCAAAAAGTATTTTTGACGGTCGGCATCTTTGTGGCAGTGTTTGTGGTGCGGTTTATTTTGCCAATATTCATCGTCATGGTAGCAAGTGGTCACGGCTTTACGGAGGTGGTTGACTTGGCTATCAATAAGCCAGCCGAGTACGGCCATATTCTGCATGAGGCATCGCCGATGATTGATGCGTTTGGTGGGGCATTTTTGATCATGATTGGGTTAAGTTATTTCATCGACTACAACAAGCGCATTCACTGGGTTAGTCATGTTGAACCGTGGCTGGCTAAGGCTGGACGGTTTGAGAATTTCAAAGTATGTCTGATGTTGGCAGTGGCGACGATTTTGTATTTCACAGTGGAGCCGGCACATCAATCGCTCATTTTGATCTCATCTATTCTGGGGATTATGCTGCATATTGGGCTGGAATTGTTTGGCTCATTCTTTCACGAGGATGATGCCAAGGCCATTAAAGTCAAGACTGGTTGGGCGGCATTCGCAAGCTTGCTGTACCTTGAGATTTTGGATGCTAGTTTCAGTTTCGACGGCGTCATCGGTGCCTTTGCTATCACTAGTAGTGTCCTGTTGATTGTTGCTGGACTGGCATCTGGAGCTATTTGGGTGCGGTCATTGACGGTGTATCTGTTGCGCACGGGTGTGCTGAGTAAATATAAGTATCTGGAAAATGGCGCACACTGGGCAATTACGGCACTGGGCATGATGATGATCGCGAAGCTGTTTCATCTGGAGCTGCCAGAATGGGCAACGGGCGGTTTGGGGCTGTTGTTTGTGAGCTTGGCGGTCGGCAGTAGTATTTTGGAAGCACGAGCTATCGGGCTGCGAGAGGCAGCAGCAAAAATCAAACGCCGAAGACGATAAGCGTTTTGCAACGTTGTTGCAATTAGAGTTTAATGCTCAGCGGCTCAATGGTGCTGTTGAGGAATGTCTCGGTCAGTTTGATTGATTCAGGGATTGTCCAGTCGCGGAGAATTGTTCGTTCGTCGGCGTTGAACTTGCTGAGGACGAAATCGACATCGCCAATTTGTCGGCGCAGTAAATTGTCAGTGCCGATGCGAATATGCCAGAACTCACTGCCAACATGTCGATGTAGTGACTTCAAACCGTTATTGCCAGCGCTTTCACCACCCTTGCGGACACGAATTTTGCCAAAATCAAGCGCCGTGTCATCATGAATAATCAGGAGATCATCAAGCGTCAACTTATAGAAATCTATGACCGCCCGCGCCGCAATACCGACCTCGTTGTAGTAGGTGGTCGGCTTGACGAGTAGGACGTTGCCTGGCGCTTCGGAGTGACTGATTTCAGCGATATCGGCAAAGAATTTTGGCTTATTGCTAAATTGTGCACCCTGCTCCGCCGCTAACTGGTCGGCCACCAAAAAGCCAGCGTTATGCCGCGTGTACGTGTATTTGTCGCCAGGATTACCGAGGGCTAGAATGACTTTCATGTCTTCAGTATATCACCTCGGACGTGATGGCGTATAATGGAGATATGGCAAAGCGCGATGATGATTTGGAATTTAGTATCAATGCAGCGTTTGACGAGACGCGGACGATTGTTGACAAGGTGCCGCTGTATTTGGTAAATGGCTCGCTCGGCGCTGGCAAAACCAGTGTGCTGGAATTCTTATTGCAACAACGTGACTTTACGGGCGCGCGAGTGATTGAAAATGAATATGCCAACGAAAATGTCGATGGCTACCGGCTGGAAGGCTTGGCGGACATGGTGACGACCTTGGCTGGCGACTGTGTTTGCTGTGGCTCGGAGGATGCGCTGACCAAGATGCTGATGGACTTTAGCCGCTATTCCCCTACGCCAGTGTTCATCGAGGCGACGGGCGTGGCACGGACGATGAATTTGGTGGAGCGATTGATTAGCGCCAAGATGTTTGCCAAGTATGAGCTAATGCAGAGTTTTTATGTGATCGATGCGCACGAGATTCTTAACGGTGTCGAGCCAGCGCATGAAATTGAGCTACAAGCCGCAGATGTGATTTTGGTGACCAAGGAAGATCTGCTGAAGGACAGCGAACGGGCTGAATACGAAATAAAACGCCGCGCCCTGCCCTATGCCAAGGTGCTGAGCGCCCCACACGGTCAGTTTGACCTCAGCAAAATCACCACGCCGTCGGGGTTGCTGGCGTTTTTCGACCAGTATGATGGTGAGCTCGCGGTGCCGGACAATCCAACCTATAGCGTGGTTGATTTATCGGCCGTCGCTGTCAGTGAAGCGGTGTTTGAGAAGCTGTGGCCAGAGCTGTTTGCGGCATATGGCCTCAGGCGGCTGAAAGGTTGTTTTATAAACGACCGTGATGAGCGGCGGCACATTGAGGCGACGCAGTATCAGATTGAGATTCGTCATGCGCATTCGGATGAGGCGGCGAAAATTGTGCTGATCGGCGAGCGAGCAGATGAAATTACGCGTGATGTTTTGCAAGCGCACATTCTCATGTATGGTGGATGATTAGCTTTCGTCCGCGGTGTCTGGGCTGTCGGCGGTGACGGTTAGGTAAAAATCACCGCTTGGCTCTTTCTGGTCTCCGGGCATGAAGGTGATGACAAAACCTTCGTTTTTTAGTTCAGTGAATAATGATGCACGAGCCGCAACCTTGCCAACTGCTTCTAGAAGCTTCTGAACGTTTTGTTCTTGTTCTTCTAATGTTGCTGGATCCCCTCCTGCCATTTTTAACATCTTAGCGCCAATGATAGCCTCGCTGAAATTTTGATATTCTCCATCACCAGGTTCTGCAGTAATGGACACGGTTGCTTTTGTGCAGCCAGTAGCTTCAGGCATATCAATAACTGGCGAGGACATACCAGCGCGCTTAAGTAGTGGTGTATGATTACTGGTGTCTCCTATGTAGAGATCGACGTTCACTCTTGCTTCTTCGTCTTCGCCGCCTGGTCGCTCTACGGTGATATCTCCGACTGCGCCGATACGCATAGTGCCGAGGGTGGATTCATTAGTGCCGAGGGTGGATTCAAAGAGAGGTGTTATGGCTACACAAAAGGTAGTTGTTTCGGGGTCTATGATATCAGCGGGAGTTGTTAACAGATCTTTTGCGGGGTATGTGTCTGGAGTATTGTTCATAACTTTTTAATTATATCACTAATAATACAAAATGTCAATAAATGCTGCTGAGGTTGTGGCTTGTGTTGTCTATATACTCTTCTCGGCGTTTTTGGCTTGTTTGTAGGCCTTGGTGACGGGTGCCAGGCCGCGGGCGACGCGTTCGCGGTTGGCTTTGAGCTGCTTTTCGTCGCGGAAAGATAGTTTAATGGGCGTGCCGGCGAAGTTGAAGGCTTCACGCAGGGTGCGTTCGAGGTAGCGTTTGTAGCTCCAGTGGACGAATTTCAGGTTGCTGCCGTAGATGACGAACCATGGCGGGGCCGTATCGGTCTGGACGATGTAGCGGAGTTTTGGATGCGAGTTTTTCAGGCCGGCTGGTGGATGAGCGGCGACGGCTTTTTGCAAGAGGTCGTTGAGGATGCGGGTTTTACACTCTTGGTGGCGGCGCTTATGTATGTCGAGGGCGAGGTCGAACAATTTGGCGACATTTTGACCGGTGACTGATGAGGTGAAGATTAGTGGTGCGTAGGGTGTGAATTTGAAATGATAACTAATTTGCGGCGCCAGCTCGTCGCGGGTGTAGGCGTCTTTGCCTTCGACGGAGTCCCATTTGCTGACGACCAGGACGAGCCCCTTGCCTGCTTCGTCGATGATGCCAGCCAGGCGTTGGTCTAGCCCGACGTTTAATTCATTGACGTCCATCAGCAGAAAACAGATGTCGGCTTCGTTGATGGCTTGCATGGTGCGGAGGACCGAGAACTTTTCGATGCCAGTTTCTTGCTTGCCTTGGCGGCGAATGCCGGCGGTGTCGAGTAGCTCGATGGTCTGGCCATGGTAGCGGACTTGGACGCGGTTGACGTCGCGGGTGGTGCCGGCAACGTTGGCAACGATGGCTTGCTGCTTGCCTGCTAAGGTGTTGAATAAGTTGCTTTTGCCGACGTTTGGCCGGCCAATCAAGGCGACGCGAATGATGTCGTCTGGCGTGGTTTGAGTGGCTGGCGGGATGAGGTCGGCGATGTTATCAAGCAGTTCAGAGATGCCGATGTTGTGCTCGGCGGAGGTCTTGATGATGGTTTTGATGCCGAGACGTTTGAATTCGTCGGTGTGGAGTGAACCTCTCAGGTCGGCTTTGTTGGCGATGAGCAGGACGGGCTTGCCGCTTTTGAGGGCTTTTTTGGCGAGTTGGC
>CAUVPC010000046.1:0-5372 GCA_963553655.1 uncultured Candidatus Saccharibacteria bacterium | reverse complement strand
CTTCGCAACCCAACCAGCGGCCTGGAAGGTGCGCTGTCCGCCACTTTTCAAACGCCCCCTGGAGAAATTCAGACTCGGATAGATGACAGTAAAATTGTATCCCGAACTCGCGACATTTACAAGGAAAAAAATATGCCCTCTGCAAAAGCCTTAACGAAGGTGCGCAACAGCCTCTCTCATGGTTCATCAGCGTACGACCCTAATGATCTTGAGAAGATCTGTGCCATCCTCGACAAGATTGTCAGAGCAGAGATACTTCGAGTGCTTGAACTTCCCGAGGTCGCACGACAGCGAATGTTGGAACTATGATTAAGCAAGGAACTCTAGATAAATTTTATTGAATAGTATACAATAATTAATGCTACACTCCTGGGAATGGAGGAAACCATGAGCAAAAAGAAAGCATGCGCCCTTATGATAATCTTGGGCGTGCCATATTTCTTCGGCATTGGTCTTGTCGCTGGCCATGATTCACTGGGCGGGTTCCCCGTCGCACGCGCTTTTTTGTTTGCTATCACAGCGACCATAATTAGCGCAGGCGGCATGCTCCTGCTTATGTACGATTCCGATTCGATAGCCTAGGCTAGAATTTACGTTGAGTCGACGGGAGTGTAGCAATTCCCTGCGACTAAGAAGTAGCATCAGTCACCTCTCCGCTATTTCTTTTCCTCCACGCCTTTTCGACACGTCGCCTCGCAGAACGTACATTAACGTACGCGAGGATCCACGACGCTACCAACAGTATTCCCGTCACTGCGATATACCAACCCGTACTCTGTGTCGGGTAGGCAAAATAACCGCAATACTTGACGATTTGAAAGCCAACGGCACACACCAACGTTATTCCATAGACGGCAGCGAGAGACCGCCCACGACGAGCAAACGCCGTTGCAAACAGCGGGTAAGCAACGATGATCTGTGCGTACGCACTTTGAAACGGCCCACCGGAGTACATAGAGAATAAGCAGGAAAAGAACACCGACGACGCCACGAGAAAGTATACTCGAATCACAACTCCAGTATCGTATGTGAACTCATCCGTGTGTTGTTCGACCGAAGGAGCCCGCCAGCTCGACGCCTCGCCAGAGACTCCCCCGTTCACATGGCCAGGCCGAGGACCATCGACTTCATCAACGCCGCCATCAAGATCCTTATCCATGACGTGACCAATTTTTTGAATAAAAGCAGGAATCCCTTCAATGTATAAACTAATCCAGGAGACCGCCAACGCACAGGCGAGCGCAAAATAGAACTTGCCGGGAGGGAGATGCGCGTGCTGACCGAAGTGCTGCAAAACGGCCGTATAGATCACTATGGTCAGCACAGTAAACACACCAACAAAATTGGCTTGAGTTAACGGGTGAGTTACCGGATACCTAGGTCCGGGAAAATTGTCAGCTTTTGGTTTCACATTCCCAAAGAACGGCCTGCGTTCTTGCTCATCACTGCTTTCGCTAGAAATGCTCATGCTCGAACCAACTTCAAGCAGCGCACAACATAATCTGCTCCAGTGGCGTACACGATGGCAGCTGTGCAGGCAGTCAGCGCCTGAGACACGGATCCCGTCATGACGTAGGCACACTCCCAGATGAGGATGGCAATGCCGTACGACATGTGCCAGTAGGCCCCGATGATGATGACGCGGTACTTGGCCAGCAGGTAGGAGGAGAAGCCGCCCTGCAGCAGGTCGCGCAGGAGTAGCACACTCCAGGCCATCCATCCCCCGCCGTAGTACAGGCAGGTTAGGAGGATGACAGTGTGGATGGAGACGCGGTCGAGCAGGACATCGCCCAGCCGGCGCGAGGCAGTGTCTTCGCCTACCTTGCGGGCGGCCACACCATCGAAGTAGTCCAGCAGCGCGAAGGCCACGAACGACGTACAGGCCATGAGCTGCCAGCCCATGTTCAAAGCAGCAATGCCGAAGAGAATGATGGGGATGCGGACGAGCGTGACGGACAGCGCCGCCATGCGCGCCAGCTGACTTGGCGCAGCCTGGTCGGGTGTGATGGTGCTGGCGTACAAGCCTTGGCTGGGCCTGCGCAAGCTGGCAACGCTGAAGCGATTGTCGAGAGATGCAAAGATGGCAGACATGATGATCCAATCTCTAGAACGGCTGTGACGACGTCGTGACATGCAGCAACATCATGCAAAGTGCTGGCAGGAGTGTCTAGCCCCACAGCCGATAGGCAACACCCATAAGAAATACAACTTTGGCAAAGTTGTGTGCGTCAATGGGTGACTGGCTGGATGAAACGCTGAGCGGTGTTGCCGCGCACGCTGAGTGATCGCTCAGGTGTGCGCAGCGTCGTATGTATCCACGAAACTGCTTGCTGGCCTGTCGAGGATGAGCACAAGTGCCTGCGGCCAACGCTCTGCTCCGAGCCAGAACGACCAACGCGACACCGCACCATAACGGGCGTTATGCAGCAGTCGCGACAAGGTGGAGGCCAGCGGATCCGAGGACTCCTCGCAAGGCAGATTTCAGCACCAGCCGACGCGCCTGCAGCGAGTCCGCCCCTGACGAAGCGCAGGTTGCTCGCGAGGTGTGTGCCCGTGCTGCCGCTCGAATCTACAAACCAGCGACGATCTACTGCTGCACGATCGTCACTCGCTGCTGAGAGTCGCTATTGCATAGTGCAACGTTGAAGGAGTTCTGAGAGCAGCGTTGTGCTGGACGGAGCGGAGTCTTCGCCGTGGTGGTGGACGCGCTGGCGTCACGTCCCGCTTGAAGCCTCGCAACGCAACCGTGACCATCCGCCTGCCGTCCTAGGCACCGCTCGGTGCGATACTGACAAAGTTGTCGCGCTGATGCTGCGGTCGCACACAGATGTGTCGACCATCTCAGTGGAGGCGCTTGGTTTGGTTGTGTGGAAGAAGGCGTGCTCTGTGCCCGTGGAGCAGGAGTGGAGGGTTGGGCTGTGCGCCAGCTGCCTTGAGCCGCTCGACCCGACCGAGGTTGGAAAGAAACACGTCGGCTTCTGCTCAGAGCACTGCCGCAAGCAGGCCGAGAAGATCCGCTACGTGCGGCAAGCGATACGCGATGGCCGCAGCACAGACCCGCTGACTGCGCTGATCATCTCCACCAACATGATCACCTTCCTTGCTCTCGACCTGGCATACACCCGGCCACGACTGAGCGACGAACTCCGCCAAAAGGTACTGGCACAGAACGGCGGCCGCTGCGTCAGCTGTAACGAGCGGCCAGCGACCGAAGTTGACCATATCGACGGCGGATCGATCGAGCTGAGCAACCTTCGCGGGCTCTGCCGGAGGTGCCACGTGCTCAAGCCACGTGGCGAGATCCCCGACGATCTCACAGACGGCGCAGGCACGATCGACACCAGTGAGCAGTCTCAGGAACTGCGGCAGCTCTGGCGACTGGCACTGCGTAGCCGCCAGCCGCTCGACGAAGCGCCGGAGTGGCGCGACCTACGCGAACGCGCCACCGAATACGCCGACACCAGGTTCGGCTGGATCACCCAGCAGATCCTGTGCGACCAGCCGGTCTGCCAAGCCCACGACGGCATTCACTGGCGAACGGAGTGGCCCCGATATAGGCGAGCGTGCCGGGAGTGGGCGAAGGAAAGGGCTGCGGCTGGTTCATAACCGACAACCACAACCATCCACATACTCAAGGATACAAAGAAGCAGAAATGACAGATATCGAGAATCGCGATCAGCGCAAACAAGCGTCAATCGCAAATATAGTGACCGACACGAACCTTGCTCAGATTGCCAAACTTAGTGCAGTTGCCCTGGATTCATCTATCGCAAGCATCAATAGACTCACGATACCACAAGAGATTCAAGAATCACTATTTCAAGCAGCATCAGCAATTGCAGCGGCTCGCCAGAAAATGCAACAGGACTGGGTTGCCAACTTGAGCAAAATTCAGATTCAACTGCCACCAATCGTCTTCACGCCCGAAACGCGACGCAATTTAACGTCAATCACCTCAACATTAAGTGAAACAATCCTTCCGCAGATCCGACAAACTTCGCTTGCAATCTCAAACAACTCTGAGTTGATCAGTTCACTCACTCAGACAATGAGCAAGCTGCGTATTCTCAACGAAGACCTGAGCAAGCGACTAGCAAAGTCAATTGCCACCATTGACTTTTCACAGATTTTGAAAGAATACGATGCTACGATCAAAACGTCCGACACATTCACAGCCCCGCCCGGTCTAGATCTTGAGCAACTAGTTAACACTCAGACGCTGCCTATTGATGCGACAGCAGGACCTGAGGCCTACGCTGTCATCAGCAAGGATGCACCGGAGCTAGCAGCATCGATTGACGTAGCAGCCGACAAAGCGGGTACAGGACTCTTGTCGAAGAAAATAGTGCGGTATTCGCTTGCCTACAGCGTGTTGCTCATTATCGCGATGGCGATACTTGTGGGCAACAACAATATAAAAATCCTTCCTCCAGAATGGGCCGCCTGGATTCGATCAATAACACAGATTGGACTAGACGGCATCCCATTTGCGTTCATGATAGGAAAAGGCGATTCAGAATGAAGCATACCCATACAACTCGCAACACATAGAACACCCCATCCTCCAATATCGCAGGAATTGACAACATGACAGTTAAACCATGGATGCCACTATCAGTAAGAAGAAATCAACAATCTGAGTTCAGTTTGGTCGACAACGTGCCTCAGTTTATGAGACATGGCATTAAAGGGTGGATCCAGCAGGCGATAAATGGAGATAATCGACTCGTAGCTCAGATGGCACTTGAACTGCGCATCGATGAACTCAGCGACAACATTGACAATTTCTATGCAGATGACGCAGTTATCGCTTGCATCCAAAGAAGCGGCCCTTGGGATATGTACGATGAGTCATTGGCGCTCGACGTCATAGATTGGCTCCTTGATCACGGTTGCGGCCACGCACAATCACTTGAACACATCTTAAAATCTGCTGGCCACGTTCTCCGCGTATCGCCCGACGGTAGCCGTCTAGTGGAGCGGATTGAACCGACGCTTTGGGACGAGTACGAGCAGGTAACTCGGCTAGACGATCAAGCTTCGCAGTACATGCAAGAGGCATGGGCCCTTGCCTTCGGCCGTAATCCGAATGTGGGCGATGCTTGGAGCAAGGCTATCAAGGCCATCGAAACACTTCTTAAACCAATCGTCTCACCCAAAAACAACAAAGCAACCATTGGCAGTATGACCAGCGAACTCCGTCAAGCACCAGACAAGTGGGAGTGCAAACTGCCAGATCGAGAATATAAAGCCAACGGTGAGACAAACGTCAAGCCTGGTATCGAAGTCTTTATTGACGCCCTAGCTACCATCGGCTACCAGCCTGATCGACACGGCAGTGATCAACCGCAAGATGTCGACGAAGCCACCG
>CAUVPC010000045.1:0-5729 GCA_963553655.1 uncultured Candidatus Saccharibacteria bacterium | reverse complement strand
AATAGTGAACAAGGGTCTTGTTCTGCTCAATGGCAATCTTAGCTAGGTTGCGCGGACCATAGGCATTAGCTAGCCACGTCTTGGCGCGCAATTCCGGAGTTTCAGAACCATCAGCATTAACCAAGGCTGCTGCATTTATGATAACATCGTATTTTGACCAATCAAACGCGTTTATTTGCGCTTCATCAGCTATATCCAGCTCTTCCCGCGGCAGTGACTTGGCATCTGGAAACATGGCACGCAGCGCCTTGCCCAATTGTCCGTTTGCCCCCAGAATTACATACTTCTTACTCATAATTCCCCTTTACTTTGTCAATTATTATAGCATCTTTTAGCGACCGCTTGTAGATGACTAACAAAAGTGTTAGTTGCAATAAGCTAATCATCATAAAGACCAACACACTACCCAACATCGCTAATCGCTCGATCAGACACATAGACACCACTACCGCCAAAATATCTGTGAGTAGTAGTGTGTAAAATTGTCCCTTAAATCGACGCATAATGATTAGCAGATTAACATAAATCGACACAAAAGCGTTCGCCGCCGCACCAATAACCATAATCGTCAAATCAAGGCGGAAATTATTGATATTGATGTCAAAAATAACGTTAAGTATCAAAACACCAATCAAATAACTCAGGATAACTGAAAGCACGCCTATCCCAAAGGTTATTTGATTGATCTTACCAACAATTCGCGCAAACTCCTTCAATTTTCCTTTTGCTAATAGTTCAGATAAATTGACGACATTCGGCTGAATGATAAACGATATAAAGAGCCCAAGGAGCGTAATTGGCATCGCCATAATGCCAAAATAGCCAATTTGGTCAGGATGGGCTTTATCCAAAAAATACCGCGGAATATTGAGTGAAAACATTGTCAAAAACATCACGACGAATACTGCTGACGTGTGCTTCATGATGGCAATAGCTTGAGTGATATATTCTTTGCATATTTTTTTACTTATACTAATAGCGTCAACGCGCCGCACCCAAAGTATATCGTAGAAGAATATAATAAGCATATTAACCAGCAATATCGCCAACGCGCCGTATATGACATTTTTGGTGACAATATCAACCGCCATGAACGCCGCAAAACCAAGTATTGCCTTCATGGTTAATGATATACCAGCGACGTATAACTTATGATGAATTTGTAAAATACCATACAGCGAGTCAGCGATTGATTCTAGTATCTTAAAGGTCACTAAAATCATGATTAGACCTGTTTTTGTAGTACTGTATCCATTCAGCACACAAAATACTATTGCGGAAATTGCCACAATAAGCGATGCGACAAAACGTACAGCAACATAACCACCACTTGAGAATTCCCGCTTAACATCAGATACTTGATAGGTTCGACCACCCCATAGAGAAACCGCCCAAAACACCACTGAAAGTGATATCGCAAACGAAAATAGTCCAGAATCGTCAATGCCGTTTAATCGAGTGATGACAATTAGTAATACCGGAGAGATCGCACTCTGCAACAGTGAGCCCAGCGAGTTCCAGAGATAATCTTTTTTGATATTTTGCATACAGTCACCTCATGCTACGGAGTATACATGAAATATCGCTGGAACGTTATCAATAGCGCCATCATCACCAATGATAAGATGATCAGTGATGAAATTGTAATGATGTTTTTCTTATCTTGCGGCTTTAACTCAGCCCCTCGACCCAAAAATATCGCCATAAAAATAATGATGAGTGTTGGCAAGAAATAACGGCCCTGCACCCCGTAGATGATGTCAAAATTATACGGCGTATAAGTCAGATAGATGGCTAAGTTGACTGCAATAAAATGTACCACAGCCAGACCCACTGCTAGCCAACGCCAGGAGTTTGGGATGGTAAGCTTACTCTTGTTTTTTCCTAATGATACTGTCGCTGTCATTCCCAGTACAAAGATATATATATAACCCATCCATAATGGATATAGTGCATCTGCCGCGCCAAAGGTACCAATCACGCCTCGAGCCTCATCATCACCAAACGACGTCATATATGAGTTCCACAGGACACGCGGTCCCCGCTTTGGATGTTCTTTGAGGTTTTGCAGCTGTCTATCTGATTGTATATTTTGAGGTAATGAATCACTTCTGTATTCATATTCGCCTGCGTTATTTGCCATCAATATATTAGCCCCTAGCAGCAATACACTGATAATTGCAGCCGCAATCGACCAACGCCAAAAATGCTTCTTTTTCACCAAAATGATGATCAGCGGCAAAAATAGATATAGTAATGGTTTAGACCAAACAATTGCGCCACATAGTATAGCCAGTTTAATCCACTGACTGCGTTGTATATCTGTTGACTGTGTGTACAGGCGTAACATATATGCCAGGAATAACATGAATATCGCGTATGATACTCCATCCGTTCCCACCATAGATTGCTGGAACAACATCATTGGTAGTAGCGCGACAAACGTAAATAGATATTTCTTACCTGGTAACAGTTTAATGGCAAAATAAACTATTACTACTGATGCTAAAGCTAATAATATTCGTGCGACATAAAGAGAAATGACCGGGCTAAGATTAAAGACATTAGCCAAGAATACGCCTGGAACAGCTGGTAAATAGGTTAAGAAGTTGTATGAAACCATCGGCGGCTGATACCGCTCACTTGAGTTTAACGATTTTTTGACGGCTTGTTTAGTGCGGTTAAAATCATATTTTTTAGCTGAAAAGCCACGAATCTCATCATCATAGAAAGTTAGTCTCAGCGTATCACCAACAGATTTCGGCAAACTAGCGCCAGTACTCTTTGGGTTAACCGGTATAACATGTCCATGCGCAATATACTGCACACGAATATAATGCTCAGGCTCATCAGGACCCTGAAATGGAGGAGTGATGACCGCAAAGCCTAATACGCCAATTAACCCAATTATAAGATAAACTTTATGTGACTGGCTACACAACAACACTAACTTTTTCTTGATAGTATCAAGCCTCTCTCGCACCGTATTCATATAGCACTAATTATACACTTATGTTCGCTGTTTTACTATATGAGTTCACCCTTAGCCAACAGACCAACCGTTATATAAGAAATTTTAATAATAGGGAGGTTTTCTTTATTAAGATCAACGAATTTTTGCCAACTACGAATCGGGTGCAGGGTTCCGTTTTTCAGATGATAGATGGTGCCACCTGGATCACCCACGAATTGCGGCAACTTTGCTTCTTTAGTCAGCATGGCACATGTTTTACTCTGTAGTGGATATGGCTTTTGTGATGGTAGATTTAACTCATATAGCTTACCGCCCATACCTAGATAGTTGCGTCCTTCGCAGCTGACATACGGAGATAAGACTCGGTTGCTGACTTTATATTTTTCAACTACTTTGTCATCAACTTGACGGATAGCGCCATTGATGCCCAAATCAGCAGCTTGATCAAAATGCGACAGCGGGATGAGTGTATCGTATCCATCAGAAACATACACCGTGCCGTTGGAAGGTGCTTTTACCATCTTGCCTGGTGCAAAAACTACGTTTCCTGAAGGAATCTTTCGGATAGTCTCACCAGACAGCCAAGCGATAGTTGGTCGCTCGGTTTTAGTGATGGCAAATACATCCTCCATGGCAACTATTGGTCGTTTTTGGCGTGATTCCATGACGTACACTGTGCCGTTATCTGACGATTTCAGCGTCACGACCTCATCCAGCGCTCCAGCTCCAGGCAAAGAACGAACTGTTTCGTCTGAGAGTGCCAACGGACTGACTGGTATATCTTGTGGTTTTGTCACCTTCTTTTTACCTTGATTGGTGATAAGGAAGGTCTCCCCGGCTGGGTTTTTAACATAATCATCGACTGTTTGGCTAGTTTGAGGTAGCTTATTGATACTTTCCTGCTGTAACACACCGCCACCGAGTGATTGCAGAGTTTGATCAACATATTCAGAGTGTCTAATGTTGTGTAGTGCCCCGTTACTGATCAGTTTTTGATGACCAGTATCCCTATTTCTCACGACCGCTGCCTCTCTGACGATTGGTGCTCCGTATGGTAAATATTGGATAGCTGATTCACCCAGCACATTATATCCCTGGTCGTATTGCTGCAGAGCCAGTGACTTGTCATCCAGAACTTCACGGCGCGTACCGTTTTGAATATAGAATCGTTTACCGCTGGTTGTTTTATAGCCGTGACCCATGCGCGGACCATGATAGAACTTATTCACTTGCGCCTCAGTAAGTAGCATACTGTTGCCACAATCCATGCCATATTGCGCCACCATGGCACAGGTTGTAAACGCCAGTCTGATGCCAGAATCATAGAAATACACCGTGCCGTCAGGTGATCGCATTAATCGGTTTGCTATCTGACCTGTCGGAATCTTATCTAGATACGATTGAGACACAAAACCAACACCTCCCAGAGGAGATAATGCTGCCAAAATGTCATAGTTTGGCACCGGATACTTAACATTATCAGACACCAAGTAAACTGTCGCGTTGTCATGAGACCTCAGTAATGTACTATTGACGTGAGTACTTCCAAACCACTCCCTAAACATATAGAAGAAGTTACGATTACCATAAGCCCCACAATGTGCCGTGCCAGGATAGGCCGCCAGTGCTGCGTCATTTGGTACGTATGGTGTATAAATATACAAACTGGCCGTTGCATAATTCTCAATATACACATCTCGGTAGCCACAGGCGGGATTTGGATTATATAAAATTCTGTTTACTCGACCTGGTCGGTAATTATAGTTTTGGATTTCATTGCGATATTTTCGTAATTGCCAAGCAGCCTTATTCACCTGCTTATAAAACCCGCCCAATTCTGAACTACAATTAGCAGTATATCCCGGGCCACTGTCAGGACAGGCATATCCCATGGCATATTTGTATTGTGACCTTAGTGGCCACGAGTCGGCAAACAGTGGACCTGCTGACTCTTTTCGTAGCATCACTAATAACACTTGCGGATTTATCTGATATCGCTGCGCAGCGTCCCAGATGATCTGCCCAGCACTAATACCGCCAGGAAAGGCGCCGCCACCACGATCAAAAGAGTTTTCACCGTTGTTTGGATTCTCGTGATAATTCTGTAAACAGACATATGGCGGGCCATGCCAACCACGCTGTGCTGCGTACTGTGCTTTAGTGTTACCGTGTCCAGAAGGGCCAGTACCCCACGTGTCACACGCTGGCGTGTGCTGTTCGATGAACCGCTGTACCGCCGCCGCAGAGCCCATGGCTCGTGAGTCATAAAAAATCTCATCGTCAATAATTCTACCAGGGTTGAAGCCTGAAGCCCCAGCTCCCTGGGAGATAATAACTGCAAAGGTTACACTCAGTAATAATCCTAATACTTTTTTCATCTATTCAACCACCACCGTCATACCGTCAGCTACGCCTTGAGACCTACCTGACGCATATTCAATTGATACAGTCCATTTACCAGCAGCCCCCAATTCATCCCTACTCACACGCATCGTTTCACATGATGTTGAGCTTGGGCCAGGAATTGCTCCGGCTGTCTTTTTGACGACTCGATTACCCAGCGTAAACACATAGGTACACTTACCGTCTTGTTCAACAGCATTTGTCACAAATCCACTAGCCGTAATGGTGTGCTTATCGACTGATTGCTCAACACTGGTCATCAACACATAGACTGATCGCTTTTTTGTTTGAGGGTCAGTACTTGGCTGCGGCGTCACGTCAGTGTTTGGTCGAGCCGACTTATTATCTGGCT
>CAUVPC010000044.1:0-5747 GCA_963553655.1 uncultured Candidatus Saccharibacteria bacterium | reverse complement strand
ATAGCCAAAACTTTCGACGGTTTTGCGCCAAACGTTAAAAATATAATTTTGCAGACGTTTTTCCTCTGGGAAATAGTCTCGCGAACCTTTGTAACTTTGTGTTGATAAACTGCTCATGTTAGTTCCATTATGTCATTATTTCTTATATATATCAATCAAAAACGCCGAGGCAGAACTCGGCGCGGACAATCAAAAAATTAGAGTTCTACCTCGGCAACACATGTGAATGATGGAATTTAGGCGAAATCATGAGTTGATTATAGGACATCGTAGACTATTTGTAAACATGTTTGTTGACAAGCACGCGAATAATTGATATATATATATCAGCTTTTGCAACCGCAGAGGCTGGCGTCTCGCCTGGAGCCACCAGGCTGGAGACGCCCCACTTCGCGGAGAATGGCCTTTCTCCGCCCGACTCCAGAGGGAGTTATCATGAAACAGCTCGGCTGGTTTGATGGAAGGGAAGCTCTCGTCCAACGCTCAGGAGGTATGATTAATGTCTATTACGGCGGTAGTTTAAAACCGGATGGTACTGGGCATGGCCACGTAAAAGCCACGGGGGGTCCACTTGGTGAAAATATCGTCTACTGGCGACTACCCGCTGATGAAGGAGGTAATACCATAATAGACAATAGATTCACGACCCTGAATGGCAACGATCTGAGACTAGACGTCTATCTGACCGGCCTATATTAGGCCAACAGACCTGGATAAGTCATAAAACTGTCCACTTTTCTTGATATAATTAAGGTTGCTGTATGAATAATTATTCAAATATCCTATTTCCGGAAATAATCAATGAGGCTTTTCCAATTATCAATGATGCGTCGTATGTTCGCCAGCTGGCGTCGCTTGTGCCACTCTGTCCTGATACGACATTTCATCTGTTTGCTGATAAAAACGGAGCC
Source organism: uncultured Candidatus Saccharibacteria bacterium (assembly GCA_963553655.1). Lineage (GTDB taxonomy): Bacteria > Patescibacteriota > Saccharimonadia > Saccharimonadales > Saccharimonadaceae > Nanosynbacter. Next base: position 4,836 of record CAUVPC010000044.1, on the reverse strand, counting down.
TTCTTTGCGCTAGTAATGACTGATTATCCCGACCCTACTAATCAGAGTGTAGAGCTCAAACAGATTTCCGGAGAATATGAATTTGAATTCACCAACCTCGTCAAGCCGTATACCGACGATAAGTATATAGAAGTTCGTGAGAATGATGAGATGGATGAATCGTTTTCCGTTCCAGATCCAAATAGTTATTATCATTATTATCTGGCAGCAGTGAAGCAAAAGCTGGACTAGTAATAGCTAATCTGCAGCAGACTGTCGCCTTAACACATGCTGCTGCAACCAGCAATACATCGCCACTGTCGCTGCCGCACCGACATTGATGGAGCGGGTCGAACCAAACTGTTCGATGGCGACAATTTTGTCCGCCGCCTGCGCCATTTCCTCGGAAATCCCCGGCCCTTCCTGTCCAAACACCAACACCGCGCGCTGCGGCAAGCTCGTCTCCGACATGTTGACACTACCCGGGATATTATCAATCGCAATAATTTCTCTGTTTTCAGCCCGCATTAGCTCGACAAACTCCGCCGTTGAACCAATGTAATACACATGTAGATATTTATCCGTCATCATGGCACCGCGCTTGTTCCATTGCCGCCTGCCGATGACATAAATCTGCCGCACACCAAACGCATTGGCACTCCTGACGATCGTCCCCATGTTAAAATCCCGCTCGGTATTCTCCAGAGCAATCACCAAGCCGTGGTCCTTGGCGTCCAGCTCTTTCACAATCTCCGCCTCGCTCCGACCTTTGAACTTATCAATTACGTTTCGTGTATCTTGCATCTCTGTTATTGTAGCAAACATCAGGAAAAAGAGACAAAAATCTTATCATCACGAGGAATGCAGCTCACACTCAAGCTTCCACACTATCTCACAACAAACGACACCTCGATCACATCGCCGACGGTGATCTGCTCTTTCTGGCGGACTTTTGCGGGCAATGCCAGGAACTGCGAGCCGTCACCCATTGGCAGTAGCGACGTCTGCCATGATGAGCTGCCAACCGTGGCTTCTACTGCCACCAAACCTCTCACCGCGAGCGGCTTGAGCTCATCGGTATATTCCTGAGGTGCGACAACGTAATGCCAGCCGCCAGCCTGCGGAAATAAGCACACCTCGGCTGTAAATGTATATGGTTTTGCCATGGCTATTGTATCTGCTCCACTAAGCCGTCAGCCCCCTCAGACCAGACAGCAATATTATTGCCTGTTGGGCCCTGAAAACGAAAGCGTTTACCGCCAGAAAAGTCTGGAAACTCTATGCAGTCGATGCGATTATTCATCTTACTCATATTTTAGCAAAATTCTTACGTAAAGAACAAAGCTTTGCTATGTTACATTGACTTTTTAAAATAAGTGTGGTATAAGTAAAGGTAGCTTTTGTTGACAAGTTGAGTAAATCCTTGTCCGAAAGTGAACTTTGACAGGCAATCGAATACAAGATGAGGTTTTATTTCTTTTTAACTCGTCATAAGAGAGATGAAATCTCATCTTGTATTGTTAAGAGAACAATACTTAACTGCAGCCCGCAGGGATGAGAATCGAAGGTGAGGAGAATCTCATGCTAGAGAACGAGCTTTTTACCCTGGACCAAAAGTGGCAGAAGGCCTTTCGGGTCATCTGCAAGGAGGAATACGTCCCGATTCATCGAATTAGGCAGTTCATCTGCCTAATTCGGAAATTCACGAAGCAGATAGACAGCCTGAGGGTCAGTGCAGAAAACCAATGTCTCTTCGCAGATGATATCCTCCACGATATTGAGGCTATCACGGAGACCTTTGAAGTGTTAGATCACTTCATTCAACGGCATCTCGACCTGTCCAAAGAGGATGTACTGCTATACACAGCCTTGAAGGGCGATATAGAGGACTCCCTCCTGCGTCTCCTCTATATAGGAGAAGAGGCGACTATAGAAGACGGGATGATGATTGTATTCTGCATCCCCATCCCCTAAGCCCTAGTCTGCATGACAGGCAATTGTTCTTTTACGATTGCCTGTCATGTAGACCCTGAATTTTACATTACTAAAATCACCCTAGGCCGGGGTGATTTTCTTGTAGTTAGCGTAATCACCAGAACCTGGCGTAGATACTATGTTATGATAAACATAACCGTTATGCGTAAAGTTAGCTATGTCAAAAAATTCTGGTTCTACCCTATCATTAGTGCTTTTCTGTCCTTTAGTTATTTGGTGTACATGGACGGATTTGTCTCTGTCAAAGATCTTGTCCAAGAAAAAACCGGACAAACCTCTTGGCAGCGACCTAAACAGTGGAAGCGAATCAATAATTTGAGTTATGAAACGGATGATTACGTCTATGCAGGCTTTGGTGATAAAAAGCTCAAAGACAATAAGTCAGAGTCATTAGTATATCTATCACAAAGCCGTGAGCCTGTCGCCCCAGCCAACGCCTCAACCCAGATATACAACAGGCTGCGAAGGTCGCTGATGACAGAGCAGCACATCAGAAAAACGCTTGAGCAATCCCTGAAGAATAGTACTACCATTGAGTGCACCACAGACCCCTCTTCTACTCAAGTCATAGATCACAAAGAATACGGCAATACAGTGGGAATCGCCTACATAACGATCAGCTGCGAGGTCGGCAGAGCGACGTTCGTCACCAAAGCTCGCCTGACTGTCGGTAAAAATGATGGGCTGGCGCGGTTTATTGCCATTAGTACAGACGGTGACATCTGGGAAAAGAACGTCAGGCCTTTGAAGCCATGTTAAATAACGTCTCAGAGGTTGGCGATGAGAGATATGTGTAAATAAAAACCAGCCGAAGCTGGTGATGATCTCTGGTACGGATGAGAGGACTTGAACCTCCACGTTCTTGCGAACACTAGCACCTGAAGCTAGCGCGTCTACCAATTCCGCCACATCCGCGCATGGTTTGGATTGCACAGCTAATTATACGACACCACTGGCTGATACGCAAGAGATTTGAGCCTATGATTTCGTGCGGCACCACAAGTTCAGTTCGTCAGCCAGCTCTTTGGCCGGGACTTCTTTCTTGATGTCGGGCATCAAAATGTTGGCTGGGTCGAAGATGTGTTTAATCTGGGAGTAGATGGCTGTTTCGTCTGGTGAGACGGTTGCTTGCATCAAACCAGCTTTCAGGCGACCATCGCCGTAGCGACCAGCGACATTGCCGCGGCTTTCGGCGACTAACTTGGCAATTTCTGGAATTAATTTTAATAGTACTCGACGTTCGCTCACTTTGTGTAAGTTGAAGACTGGCAGCAAATCGACGTAGCCATTGACCGCGTCCACAACAACTGGCAGCGCCAGCTTGGTCTCAGCTTCTACTTTGCGTAGTTCGCTCAAAAATCCGTCCAATCGTTCCAGTGGCAGCCATAGTCCTGAAAATACCGCTGGACAAGTTGCGCGTTCTTCGGCTGAGTGCAACATGAATGACAATGGAGTATAGAGTGAAGCAACTTCTTGGGTTTGGATATCGTGGATGGCTAAGCCAACTGGATGGATATTCTCTAGTTTGCGAGCCAATTTTTTGGCGGCGCGACCACGAGCCCTGTCGGAGAACTCGCTCATAGTGATGATAACCGCGGCGCCTTTGAACGCCTCACGTGGTACCCAGGAGAACTTCTTGCCCTCGCTCGCAGCCCGCGCGATGATTCGCCCGTCGATGATGTCAACTTTGGAGACTTTGTGCTTCAAGGTCTCGTCAACTGCCGCTTGCGCCTCAGATATGTCGCCAAATGTTGCCGTGATGACCGTTGCATCATTGCTGCTGTATTCTGCTTTCATGATCACTTCACTGATGATACCCAACGCGCCTTGAGAGCCCACAAACAATGGCGTCAGGTCAAACGAACCATCTTCGCCTTTGACTTTGGTGATTCCCCAAAATCCGGCTGTGCTTTTTTCACGGCGCTTGATGGCGTCGATGATTTGCTGATTGTCCTCCAGCAGGTTGTCCACTTGACGATAGATCTCGCCCTCCAGCGTTGATAGGCCTTTTTTCTTTGCTAATTCACGCTTATTGATGCGGCCAGTCTGAATGACATCACCATTTGCTAAAACAATTTCCATCTGAGAAATGGCGTCGGTGAATAAGGTCGTTATACCGACAGATGACGCCACCGCGCCAGTAGCGATTGCTCCACCAATGGTTCCGTCTTGACCGACAGCTGAAACTTCCGGCAATGCCAAGCTCTTATGCATGGACAACAGTTCGCGCACCGCACTGTATTTCATACCAGCTTGCACGTGGACCAATTGCTGTTTTGGGTCGATGCCTTTGGCGTGACACATATATGCCTGCATATCCAAAGATACACCGCCGCCAGTGGCAGCGCCATTGCTGTCGGTGCCTGCTCCGCGCACAACCACGGAAAGGATGTGGCCTTTGTCAGCTAACTGCGAACAAAATCGCATGATTTTACGGATGTCATTGACATTTGATGGTCGAGCGATCATCTCTGGGCGACGTGCCAGGACACTACCGTCTGATTGCGCTGCATCCAATAGCAAATCATTGACCAAAACCTCTCCAGTCAAATGTCCATTCAAATACGTTGCAACCTTATTCATATTCCCCTTTCCTATCGTACGTTTATTTTAGCACAACCAAAAACGAAAATGAATATCATTTGGGTGGTAATTTGGTCGCGCATATGCTACAATCACCACATGCGGCAGTGGCGGAATTGGTAGACGCGCTAGCCTTAGGAGCTAACAGACTCGCTTGCCTGTTCTTGTATTTTATAGGGGGTAATATAGCCTCTTTTAGACTCCTTTATCGTCTATAAGGATGTTTTTTGCTTGATCGTTGTCGTTATGTTTATTGTAAATTTTATCGGTTACAGCGAG
>CAUVPC010000043.1:0-5782 GCA_963553655.1 uncultured Candidatus Saccharibacteria bacterium | reverse complement strand
GCGCGCCCGACCGGATTCGAACCGGCGATCTCCTCCGTGACAGGGAGGCGTGATGGACCAACTTCACTACGAGCGCATGTCAACTAGCTCGATAATACCAAAGACTTCCCTAATATTCAAGAGCCATCAGGTGAAATGTTGTTTGCATTTTGCGTGACAATATCTTACAATTAGTCACATATCAACCTAATATTGGTAGAACAATTCAATGATAAACAGAAATTTCTTTACAAAAACCATCATTGCCGTAGTTTTACTAGTCGGTTTTACTGTTTCAGCTCCGGTATTTGCTGAGGAGGAGAGTGCGAAGAAATGTGCTGGCGTCGATACTTCAACCATAGAATGTGGCGGTAAAAGCGGTAAAGAGGCTATCTTTGATATCGTTAAACAGGCGGTAAAAATTTTAACCATGGGTGTAGGTGTCACAGCTGTTGGTGCGGTAGTCTATGGTGGAATATTGTTTTCATCATCCGGAGATAAGCCAGAAAACATCAAAAAAGCTCGCGAGATTTGGATTAATGTTGTGATAGGTTTACTACTCTATGCATTTTTCGTTACACTCACCCAATTCTTAATTCCAGGAGGAGTATTCTCATGATCAAGCGAGCAATTATAGCACTGACTTTGATAGTTACGGGCAGTTTTGGCATGGCGTTTGTCAGTACACAACCCGCCTTGGCTGGTGTTTGTGATGAGCGTGGTCGTGTTATAACTCTAAAACCTTGGTTTTATAACTTAACATCTGGTGATTCGTGTGACTTAAAGAGTCCGAGTGAGGCTGGTGGTTTTGGCCCATATATCTGGCAAATTGCCTTAAACCTTATTGAAGATTTATTCCAAATCACAGGTTATATTGCAGCAGGATATATCATATACGGCGGTTTCCTATTTATCACCAGCTCAGGATCGCCAGATCGGGCGGCTCGTGGACGAAAAACGGTTTTTAACGCCATTATTGGATTAGTTATAGCTATCGCCTCAGTAGGTGTAGTAAACTGGGTATCAGGAGCATTATTATAACTATGGAAAAGTTTATCGTTCAAATTGTTAGCCAACTAGGTTCCCCAAGTGACGTAGGGGTTCCTGATCGTAAAGATGATAAGGTGGCATTACAAAGTATAGCGAATTTTGTGTTTGCTGTTTCAGCGGTCGTAGCTATCATTTCTATCATCATCTATGGCATTATGTATAGTGTATCCGCTGGCGATCCAGGTAAAATTTCTAAGGCTAAAAATGGTATTATCTATTCGGTGGTTGGTTTGCTGGTGGTATGGTGTGCTTTTGTTATTACAAATTATGTCGCAGGGAGGTTTAACTAATGAAAAAAACCGTAACTATTACCGCTACTTTGACTCTCGCCATAGTTGGTGGATTTTTACTATCACAAGCTGCTTCAGCAGTTGGGATTTATGACGCGTGTAGTACTGATCCAAACAATATTGTTTGTGCTAACAGTAGTGAATCAGTTGACCCTGTCATCAAAACAGTCATCAGATATCTGCTGATTATCTCTGGTATTGTATCAGTTGTGATGGTTATCATTGGTGGGTTGAAATACAGCACCTCCAATGGCGACAGTGCTAAGCTAAGCTCTGCTAAGAACACCATCATGTACGCCATCATCGGTGTGATCATCTCTGCCCTTGCGTATGCTATCGTTGATTACGTATTTCTTCGCATCATTGGTAAATAGAGCCCAACACAGTATAGACAGACCGTAAAATATGGTATAATGAAGTAAAATAACAATCAATTTTCCAAGGAAAGGAAACGAAATTCATGAAAAAAACCATTATTAAAATAGCTGGCGCGTTTGCCCTTCCTGTGTTGGTTATGGGTGTCGTATTTTTGGCTTCTGGCGACAATGCATTTGCACAAAATGGGGTCCGAGAAGGCTTGAACAAGGTTCAGGGAGCTAACACCGGTGCTAGTGCTAACGTTGATGACATCATCTCAAAGTCAATCAACTTTGCATTGATGGCCATTGCGATTGTCTCTGTGTTTATGTTGATCCTTGGTGGTTTCAAATACACCACATCAAACGGCGACAGTGCTAAGGTGACGTCTGCTAAGAATACCATCATGTACTCCTTGATTGGTCTGATCATTGCTATCTTTGCCTACGCTATCGTTAACTTCGTGGTCAGCAAGGTTACTGGTAACTAATTCACTCAGTTACATCTCAAAAACACCAGTCATTACGGCTGGTGTTTTTAGTAGAAATCAGTGATTGATTACAGAACTTGAATCTTCTTAGCTTTTTCTTGTTTTACTTTTTCAAAGGTAATTGTCAATACACCGTCTTTTAGTTCTGCTTTTACACCCTCTTCCTTGACTGCGACTGGAAGAGCTAGGGTTCGCCGAAATTCACCCCAGTAACATTCCTGAATGTGCCAGTTGTTAACTTCAGTCTCGTCACCACTGGACAAGGTGCCAGAGATGGTCAAGATACCATCAGAGATGCTGACATCCAGGTCGTTGCGGTCAACGCCAGCGGTGCGTGCTTTGATGACCAATTCTCCTTCGGTCTCAAAAACGTCAACCGCTAACTGACCCATCAGGTCATCAGCGTCCTCTTCCCAGTTGTCTTCAGCGGCAGTCATGGTTGGTGCTGGTGCTGGTGCTGGAGTTGACAAATCAGCTTCATCCAAAAATGCAGCAGTTAAATCGTCATCTGTAAATAAATTATCGTCCTGTTTCCGGGCCATAGTTGTTCCTCCACTCTATTTGGCTCAATTGACAATGTTCCCTATTAGTATAACGGTTATGTGCGTTATAATCAACAGTGAAAGGTAAAAAACGTAAAAAATACAATGTTTGATAAGGTATTGTCAGTCATCGCTCCTCACTACTGTTATGGGTGTGGAAAAACTGGTCAAACTATTTGCCAAAAATGTAAAAAACACATCATACAGATGAGCTATACTACATGTGTGTTGTGTGATCGGCGGCCTAAATATGGTAATTATTGTGGTAGACATCACTTCCCTGTTCGACGTATTTATTGTTTGTTACGTAGGAAAGGTGTGGTATTGCGGGCAATTGACGCGCTCAAGTTTGAACGCAAACGAGCTGTTATCAACGATTTGGTAAATATCACTGACGCATTACTGCCACAGCTGTCAGCTAATAGCGTGCTAGTTCCTATTCCGACTACACCCCGTAACACGCGCATTAGAGGATATGACCACATGAAGCTGATTTGTCGCCAGTTGGGGCGCGCCAGGAGAATCCCTGTTGAGCAAGTGCTTCAGCGGTGCAATAAAACGTCACGCAGCATTTTGCTACATCGGCCAAACAGCGGATATTGCAGGCAAAAGAGTTTTTCCGGGTGGTGGGTGATATCGATCCAGCCACACACTACTGTCTGGTGGACGACATATTCACTACTGGTGCTACAGTGCGGGAGGCTGCTCGCTGTTTACACCAAGCGGGCGCTACCTCAGTGACAATCATAGTCCTGACGCGGCAGACCTCATAAGAAACCGCGGCTGATTAGACGTGGTGATATCCACTACCTTTGGCGATTTCTTGGGCACGGTAGAGCTGCTCTGTCAGAACTAGATGTACAAGTTGATGTGGAAATACCAGTTTTGACAGCGACCAAATGACATCAGCCCGTTCGCGTAGTTCTGAAGAAACACCAAACGCCCCACCAATGATGATGACCATTGACCGACTGTGAGCGAAGCACTCTTCCAGGAGAGCTGATAACTCTGGAGACGACAGATTGTTGCCTCTTTCGTCCAGTAAAATGACAAAATGGTCTGGTTTAATCTGCTTAAATATCCGCTCAGACTCTTCCTGACGTGCTCTGGAGCCTTCGAGTGAAGAATTAGCCAACAATACCCATTCGACATTCCACGGGGCTCTCAGGCGCTTCTGGTAGTACTCTAGACCATCCATGACCCATGAATTATTTTTCTTGCCGATTGTGATAATTTTGAGCATATCTACTGCAAGTATAACCCAACCTCTGGTATAATGAAAAAGTCAATCACGGAGAGGTGCAGGAGTGGTTGAACTGGCCGCTCTCGAAAAGCGGTAAGCCGCAAGGCTTCGAGGGTTCGAATCCCTCTCTCTCCGCCATGAAATGTTTATTCAGCCCTCACCTCTGTGGGTGTCTTGTGTTACCAGAGATGAATAGTATGATATAATAACATTGAAGTATCGTAAAGAGGAGAAGATAACATGGCTTTCGAATATGATTCAGCCTATAAAGAGTTGCCTGAGAATATAGAACGCGCTAAGAAGGTTCTTCGGAATCTAGGAGGGGTGGCTAATCTTGGTGACTTTCTTGGGGTAATGGTAAGTAAGGGAGTCGCCCCGCCGGCGGCACTTCTGGCTGCGGAGAGTACAGAAGAGATTAACGTAGACTATTTGGAAACAACAGTTAGCTTGACGTCCAAATTGCTTCCTAAGAAAGAGTCGGCAGAAGATCAACTTACCAAATAGCTCATCATAAAAAAATAACTCTTCCCTAACGAAGAGTTATTTTGATAATGCTAATTGGTACACCCGGCACGATTCGAACGTACGACCTTTGGCTCCGCAAGCCAACGCTCTATCCAGCTGAGCTACGGGTGCATACAGCCTTTCGGTAAAACCGATTGGCTATAACAAAAATATAAGGTACCTTCTCTGCTCACATCATGAACATCGAACTTTTACATTCTAACACATATCAAAAGCTAAGAGCAAGCTAAAGCTTAATGATTCGGATGAGTTTTTCCAAAGCGTCTGGTTTTATCTCTTGCATGGGGAGGCGTGTGCCTAACATATCGACAATTGTCTCCCCTTCTGCTTCTGAAAAGTAGATGGTTAGTCCCGGTGAAAAGCGTTTGACGGGTAGTAATAGTACTGAGAACTGACCTTGGTATTCGATAACGCCAAAAGCTTTGAATTCACTAAAATCGTATAATTTGTCCGCTACATAGACACCTTTAGGACTAATGGCGTAGTTGATCATGCGAGGAGTTTTGGTGGATAGAGATAGTAATGCTACTGCCATGATGGGTATCAATACTGTGAATGTCCAGCTTTTGATCCAAAAAACAGACAGCGCCATGAGCACTATGATGACCATAGCAAATGATAGATACCAGCCTAGACCACGTGCTGGACCTCTGGTTTCTGGGGCGTGCCAAGAAAAAGGTTCAGACAAATCATGAGCTGTTGCTTTGGTTGGTTCTATTTCCATGGTTTTAGTATACCATGAGCATGATGTGCAGGCTAGACGTCAGCAGAGCCACCACTAACAGCAAAGTTGACAACAAACCTGATGATGGCGTAGGCAAAGATGGCGATCAATAGACCAATCACGGCATACAAGATGGTGTTCTTGGCAGCGGTAACCGATTCTTTTCGTCCACCAGATATGACATAGCGAAAACCACCAAAGATCAGCATGATAACACTGACCACCGCGATACCGATCAGCATGAAGTTAATAACCCGACGCACCAGAGAGCTGTCACCATTCCACAGGTTGGTTGGCACACCATTGCCGCGAGCCGCCTCAACGCCTTCTGCGAAACCACCTTCGCCAAGTGCCAGAGCCGGCAGACTGGTGATGGTCAATGCTAAAGCTGTTGTTATGATGATGCTTGCGCCAACAGTTAGAAACTTCTTCATAATAGTTATATTATCCTTGTTTGGTATTAAAAAGTCAACGCTATGGTATTTTGTACAGGTGTGGTACAATGTAACCAGGTTTCATGGTGTACATTTTGGAGGAGTACCCAAGTGGCTGAAGGGGACGGTTTGCTAAATCGTTAGTACG
>CAUVPC010000042.1:0-6051 GCA_963553655.1 uncultured Candidatus Saccharibacteria bacterium | reverse complement strand
TTCGCCGCGCTGCGGATTGGCAGGCAATGTCCGTGCTAACTCAAAAATTTCTTTATTAAGAACGTAAAAGCTTGAATTGTTGAGGTTACTCGGTGCGTCTTCCAGCTTTGGCTTTTCAATGATGCGCACAAAATTGCCTTGCTCATCAGTCTCAATGATGCCAGTATGCGGAATAAAGGCCTCCTCGACAGGATTGCCCAGTAAACCAGCCGATAGGCCACGCGCCTCCACCAATTCCGCCAGATCAGCCGCATTTGAGCCACCGTCGCTGCGCCAGAAAAATTGATCGCCCATCACCACAAAGGCCGATTCACCCGGTTCGATAAATTCGCTCGCCAAGCCCACGGGAATGCTCGTGCCATAACCACCAGTGCTCGGCTGGGTTAAAAAATGTATTCGCACGTCACGGAGCGGCGCTACCAGAGCTAATTTGTCCTGTTTACCAGCGCGCCGCAAATAATCATTCAGCTGGATATTTGACCGATAATAACTCTGCACCTGAGTGCTTTGCTCGCCAACTACAAAGTAAATATCTTTCACGCCCGCCCGAACAATATCCTGCACAATGTAATCAACCACCGGCCGCGTCCCCACCGGCAGCATACACTTTTCGATTGATTTGGTAATCGGCAGCATGCGCGTGCCCCAACCAGCAACCGGAATGATAGCTTTAGTGATCATGATTTCTCCTTACATTTTTAGTTCTTTGTGACTTCGTTTCAGGATTTCCAGCATCGATTCGTAACGCTGCTCATTGGCGCTCAATTTTGCATAGAGATACACCACGTTGTCAACAACCTCAATATTCACCTTGATGTCTTGGTCATACAGCCATGCCATGAAGGATGGGTTGAGCAGCTCAAAACTTGTCACTTGGTTTTCATCAGTCGCGTACACTTGATAGCGTTTATTGAAATCACCCCACTCCAGGGACACTTTGTTATATCCACGCGGGGCCTTCAAGCGCGACAGGAGTTTACCACGCCGCTCAACTAAGATTCCGCCATATGACTTTGGCAAATTGATTTGCCCAACCACGTATTGGTCGCCTGACTCGTCTTCTTTAGTACGATAGGTATACAGCTGAACTAGCAGATCACCTGTCCAGAAGCCAATGATATGGTTGTTAATGTCTGCATTCTTAAACCCAGCTTTAAACAATTGACCCCTGATTGGCAGCAATAGATTACCCCAATCTGGACTAAAGTACATCCTATTATCAACAGCAAATTGCCTCAAAGACCGCACCAGCATGCTTTCCTCTTCCGTCGCTTGATCGATACCGTCTAGTAGCCAAGTGTTTTCATGACGCACAAAGTTCCATTGTTCGCCAAATTCCTCTGTTGTCGCTGTCAGAACATCACCGCTTGTTGTATCAATCAATTGATCGTTCGCCTGCGCCAAGATACCAAAACTGACACGGTCTTGCTGGTCATTGGCATCATCATGGGCAGACGTGATGATAATTTCCTTGATGCGAATGTTACTCATCTGATTTGTGCGGCCCATCTGTTGCAAGGCGTATAGCATCAAGCTGATGTGATTTGCGTATCGCTGTGTGGTATACGTTCGAATTGATGCTACATTCATTTGCTGCCAGTCGTGCTGGAACTTGCCAAAAATTGATACTGCATATTCCGTTAATCGCTCTGGACTCCACGCCGCGTCCGAAGCCGCTGCCTGCTGTACGGACCGCTGTGCCGCTGCACTGCCCTTTCGGAATCGACCCAACTTATCAGCCCACGCGCCACCAAACGCGCCAATGACGGTAGATATCATTGCCACGATGAAAGCAAATTTACCGCCCCAAAGATACAATAAACTAACCGCTGTTCCAGCCGCCATACCCACTGCCACACCGGCAGCCTTGGATCCTGTTTTTGAGCGGACAAAACCAGCCACGCCAGCAGATACAACTGCGGGTAGGGCAAAAATTCCACCACCGCCAGAGCCACCACCAGAGTTACTTCCGCCGCCGCCTGCTCGCGCCAATAGCGACATCACTTCGATTGCAAACATGTACCAATTATAGCACTAACGGTTGCCTCTGACGTGAGTTATTCAGAAAATTCTACTGAGTTACCTCTGTGGAGGTCTTCTTCAACATCGGTCCAAAAACGTTGAATGTCAGTAATGTCCGACTGATCCAAGCGAATGGCCTGAGGCTCTTGCTGCTCACGCGCAATTTCCTCCCCCAAACCATCAGCCAATGGATCAATCGGCTCAAACTGAATACGTGGATGAAAAAATGTAACTTTCATATGTTTGTTTTATCAATTTACTTTGATTATGATAGCACATTATCATCAATACGTCAATCCCAACAGCTCTACTTGAGCACGGTATTACTGGCGCTGAAGTGTAATCTGCAGGTCTGCACCTTCTATCGCAACTGTGGTCGAATACACGTCGCTTTGCCCAAAAGTCGCCAATGTCTCAGCAGCAATCACCTCCGCATGCTCGTTGATCGCCTGGCGAAGCTGCTCGTCATCCGTCGTTAGCTGCAGCATAATCCGATCGTCCACCTGCAGCCCTGCTTTTTTGCGCGCACTTTGGACGTGGCGAATGACTTCACGCATCAGACCCTCGCGTTTGAGTTCGGGCGTTAAGTGCTTACTAATTTCTACCCAACTCTCTGGCTTGATCACGCCCTCGGTCACATCATAATCAGCCAAGTGCTCGTCTAGACTCTCAATCCAGCGAATTTCCTTGACATTTAACTCCTCAGCCATGATCTGTTCGTAGTACTCAGCCAGCTTTGCACCCGCATATGCCGCACATTGCAGCGGCTGACGAACCTTGATCGACACCTGATGCTCGTCCTTCTTCATGCGCAGACTTAGGCCGTTGTTGATCAATTCGCGTGTCCGAGCCATATCAGCTAGCGCCTGCTCATTCACCGCACCCGCTGCCAGCCAATCCTTCAAATGAATCGACTCATCATCACCCGTCAAATTATGATACAACTCCTCAGCCAAAAACGGTGTGAATGGCGCCAAAATATAGCTCAAACGTACCAGCACATAATGCAGCGTGCGGTAAGCATCGTTCTTATCACCATCATCCTCAGATTTCCAGAAGCGGCGGCGACTGCGGCGAACGTACCAGTTGGACGCGTCGTCCAGGAACGGCAAGATCGGGCTCAGCGCATCAGGGATATTGTAGGTATCCATGTGACGCTCAACCTCAGCCACCAACTGATGCAACCGACTGACGATCCAGATATCCAGCGGGTTGGTCAGATCACTGAGTGGATCTCTCAATTCACCATCAAATTCCCAGCCATCAACCTCCGCATACATAGTAAAGAAATCATACATATTCCAAATCATACTGAGCTTACGCGCCACGTCACCAACGTCCTTATCGTGCAAGGCAAAGTCCTCACCGTTCAGCAGCGGACTGCTCAGCAGCAAGAAGCGTAATGAATCGGCACTAAACTTATCCATCAGCTCGTTCGGGTCGGTAAAGTTACCGAGGGATTTACTCATCTTGCGGCCGTCATTGCCCGCCACCACACCAGTAGTGATGACATTACTGTAGGCGTTTTTGTGCTGCGCACCGGCCTCGCCAAAGGCACCGATTTCTGCCAAGGCAGCGTTGACAGCGTGCACGTAGTAGAACCACGCTCGCACCTGACCGATGTACTCAACGATGAAATCCGCCGGGTAATTCTGCTCAAACTTGGCCTGGTTTTCAAACGGATAATGCAGCTGGGCAAACGGCATCGAACCTGACTCGAACCAGCAGTCCAGTACTTTGTCGATACGGGTAAAGGTCTCGCCGTCAATCGTAAAGGTGATGTCATCCACCCACGGGCGGTGGTAATCATCCAGCTCCACGCCGCTCAATTCCTTCAGCTCCGCGTACGAGCCAACCACCCTCACCGTACCGCGATCGCCCTTCCACACCGGCATAGCCGTCGCCCAGAAACGATCACGGCTCAGATTCCAGTCTGGCGCTTGCTCGATATTTTTGGCAAAGCGGCCGTGCTTCAGGTGGCTCGGGAACCAATTGATATGCTCGTTCTGCTCCAGCATCAGCGGCTTTTGCCCCTGGATGTCAAAGAACCACGACGGAATCGCCCGGTACATGATGCGCTGTTTGGACCGCGGATTGAACGGATATTCGTGACGAATGTACTCGATTTTCCACACCGCGCCCTTTTCCTTCAGGTCTTTGGCGATGAATTTGTTGTTATCCCACACCTCCAGGCCTTTGTAATTGCCATCAGTGTAGTAGCCATTGTCATCGATGACATGGAAGGCGCTGATGCCGTGGTGCTTGGCGAGCTCAAAGTCGTCCTCACCATAAGCCGGCGCAATGTGCACGATACCCGTACCCGACTCGTGCGAGACGAAATCCGCCGCGTAAATGGTGTGAATCTTGTCATTCTCTGGCCAAGTCGAGCCCGTATCGAGCGGCTGGTATTTCTTGCCGACCAATTCACTGCCGGGGAATGTGCGCAATACTTTGTAATCTAGTGGATGGTGCTTTTCGTCCTGCAGGGTGCGTCCCAACGCTTCCTCAGCGATGATTAGCTTCTCACCCCCCACCAGCACTTCGCAGTACGTCATCTCCGGATTAACCGCCAGCATCAGGTTGGCTGGGAGTGTCCACGGGGTGGTGGTCCAAGCTAGGACAGATACAGAATCTTGAGCTTCAACAAACGCTTCAATCGCCTGCTGAGTCACGGCTGTCACAGGGCGGCTCAGCAGCTCTTCTGGCGTACCCATAGCAAATCCTGCACCCTCATGTAATTCTAGCTTCTCAGCATCAACACCAGTCACAATATAGATGAAACATGCAACATTTGTTCTATTTTCATACTTGACAGTTTGCAGCAAAAGATTATTCGAGCTTACTTCAAGTTCAAGCTCCTCCTGAAGCTCACGGCGCAGCGTCTCAATTGGCGACTCGCCCTCGTGACTCGTCCCACCAAAGAGGCTCACCATCCCTGGGTTTGTGATTCCTGGCTTATCGTCTCGTTGTTGCGCAATGAGTTTGCCATTTATATCCACCAACAAAGCACCGACATAACTCCTCTCGCACTTGTCGAAATCTGCTGGTTTTTGTGCATCATCAACTATTTCACCGTTCAAAAGTTGCTTTACTCGCTGCTCAATTTCATCACGCGCTATCCGATTTTTTTCTACACTCTCATTACGTGGATCAGCCACATCCCACCAAATAACATTATCACCCCTGAGCCAGTCCGGTGTCTGGGATCTCTCTGCTAGATTAACAATCAAATCATAATCACCCAACTTGTCGGCGGTAAGCAACTGCCGCTTATGTCCAGTGATGTCAATACCCACTTCTTGCATCGTCTCACTGCTTTTGGCTGGCTTGTGACTCATGGTTTCAAAATCACTCAATGTTGGAGCTTCGTCCCATTTTTTCTCTGGGTTCAACCCAGCCGAATCGGCATTTTGAGAGTGAGAATAGTGGTTATAAAATCCCTGCGCCATCTGCGAGCGCGCGGCATTTGCATTGCATACAAACAAGACTTTTGAATGCTCATTTAGTGCTATTTTGCGACTCGTCTTACTATCTTTTAATTTAAACTTCACATACACGCTCGGGTCGGTCACTGTCTGGTAGGCGTCGTTATCCATGGTCACTTCGGCCTTGCTGACCGGGGTAGCAAACTTAGTGTCGTACATCAGTACCTTTTCACCTTCATAGATTTTGCCAGCATCATACAGCTGTTTAAACGCCCACCAGACACTCTCCATAAAGTCCTTGTCCATGGTGCGGTAGGCGCCCTCAAAGTCCACCCAGCGACCGATGCGGTCAATCACCCCCTGCCAGGTTTCGCTGTTGGCCACCATGCTTTCGCGCGCCTTGGTGATGTATTTTTCCAGGCTGATGGTTGGCAGTGGCTGACCGTCTTTATCCAGCGGCGCTGACTGGTCACTACTCGCCACAATCTGCCGCCGATCCACAATATTCAGCTGCTTTTCGACGAAATTCTCCGCCGGCAGCCCATGACAGTCCCAGCCCCAGCGGCGCTCCACACGCTTGCCTTTCATCGTCCAGTAGCGCGGC
>CAUVPC010000041.1:0-6057 GCA_963553655.1 uncultured Candidatus Saccharibacteria bacterium | reverse complement strand
AGTCGGCTGGGCAGCTTGATTATAAATCGGCTGAGCGCTACGGCAAGTTCAAGGCGCGTAATATTCGGCTGTCGATGAAGGACGCGGCTAGCCGTAGTCAGCACGTGCTGGTGCGGGTTGAGGATGCGGCAGTTGGCGTTGGCGAGCAGATATTGTTTGAGGACGTGAATATTGATCTGCGTGAGGGTGAGGCGATGGAGCTGCGCGGGCGCAATGGTGCCGGCAAGACGACGCTGATTCGGATGTTGTTAAATAGTAGGGCGGCAGTCACTTCACCGTCCCCCGCCAGAGCACACTCTTCACTCAAATCTCCACCGGAGATTTTTCGCGAGCGTTCGGCTGAAACGTCCGCTACTCGCGAACGTTTCACAGTCTCTGGCGTAGAAGGTGTCGCACCTGCCGCCTCTATCCTCTACTCTGGTAATCTCTTCCTCGACCCGCAGGTACGGGTGGGTGTGTATGAGCAAGAGATCGATGAGCGGTATTTGGCGGATCCGTTGGAGGTGGCGATCGAGAAATTGTATCTCAGTCGCGACCTGCCGATTTCCGAGACAAAAATTCGCCAACTACTGGCTGATTATTTATTCACTGAGGCCGATCGGATGACGCCACTGGCGCGCCTGTCGGGCGGTCAAAAAGCGCGCTTTCAAATTATCGCTATGCTGGCGAATGACCCGCAGCTACTAATCCTGGATGAGCCGACCAACCACCTTGATCTGCCAAGCATCGAGGAGCTGGAGACGGCGCTGGCGAAATATTCTGGCGCCATCCTCTATGTCAGCCACGACAATTATTTCCGCCAAGAAATCGGCGGCGAAGTGGTACAAATCGGCGCAGCATAAAAATCCCGCCACTGCTTAGGCGGGATAATTCGTATTCAAATACGTATTTTTTAATCAGCCAACAAGCCGTTCTTGCGCAGCAAGTCTTGCAGCTTTGGTCGGTCAAAGCCAAGCACTAGTTCCCCGTTAATGTCGGTGACTGGCACGCCTTGGAAATTGCCGCCATTTTTTGCCAACAATTCTTCTTTAGCCGCAGGTTCCGCTTCGATATCTTTTTTGATGAAGTCAATTCCCAGTTTTTCCAACCATTCCATTTCAGTGTGGCAAAATGCGCACCAACTAGTGCTGTAGACGGTTACTTTGGCGCTGTGGTTGGTTGCTGTATCTTCGCTCATATATTCCCCTCAACTTTCTTTACGTAAGTCCATTATAGCATATTGTACATGCTTATCGACAAGTGTATAATGATGAGTAATCATGGGTGCGGACAACAAAAAAACAGGATTTACCCTACCAACAGTTCTTATCACCTCAGTAATTATGCTGACCTTACTTTTGGTGGCTATGCAGTTGGCTGCCTCATATGCAGCGGCGTTACGGGACCGGTATTATAACCAATTGGCGCGCGAAGCCGCTGAAAGTGGTCTGGCATATGCTGTGTCTTGTCTGCGCAGCAACGGTATGATTTCGCCATGGGGATCAAAAAATCTAGCTCCAGAGACAAACTGTGCGGGTGACCCAGAGCCTGGTCAGGCAAATACTGTGATGCATGAGAGCAATATTCGAACGCGGTTTACTGTCCCTCCTCTTGGCTCAACCGGTGGTGAGGTCCAGCAGGCCTACGCTACGGGTTATGTTGAGCTGTTACGACCAAGCGGTGGCGTGTGGAAAACGTATACCCGAGTGTTGTCATTGGCCACTGGAGCGCAAACACGTGTCGACACCTTGGCGTTTGGATATGAGGGTGATATGCACGGCATACAGCACAAAGTATTCTTTGCGACAATTGACTCTGCTGGACGCGTCCGGTCAGTTGGGGCGAACGACCGCGGTCAATTGGGCGCTGGATTGGTTTCGACAGCTCAACCAACACCAGTGAGATTTACTATATCCCAGCGCGCAGTTTCAGTGCACACCAACTTTGTCTCTGTCGGTGGAAACTTGATGATTCGAGATGAGAATGGTGCGGTGTATGGCGCTGGTAAAAATGATCGCGGCCAATTGGGCGCTGGCTATATGAGTCCGACCGTCTCAACGCCAGTGAGGTTTGGCTTACCGGTTGGGGTCAAAGCAGTTACTGTCAACTCAGGTTGGGCAAACTTTGTACTGGGAAATGATAAAAACATCTATGCTGCTGGTGAATGTACCTACGGTCTATTGGGTACTGGTGATTATACCGTCACTCCAGCTCATGCAACTGCTTGTAGTAATAGATCTACTCCAAAGCGTGTTGCCTTGCCTTTCCCGAGCCCTGGTAATCCAGGAACGATTCCGACAGCTCATCTGGTACAGGACCGATATAACGCTTATGTTATCATGCAGAATGGTGCCGTGTACGGTTGGGGTGCAAATGATTATTATCAGTTAGGTCGCGCCAATATATCAAGTTCATCAACGCCAGTAAGAATTGGTGACTTTGGTAATCCCGGTAAACCACGCGCCATGCAGCTGGCTTTTGACGGAGGTACCCTATATATCTTGGCGAATGATGGTAAGGTTTATGGCGTGGGTGGCTCAAACCACTTGGAGGTTGGTAAGGACAATCTGGTGTTCCGCTGGCGGTTCTTGGAGGACCGTTGCATGGAGGCAGTCGGTCCTACTACAGTGGCTCCTCGTGGTTGTAATGATAGTTCTCAGCAGCAATTTGAATATACACCGCAGGAGCAGATCAAAATAAATGGTAAATGTGTGGAGAATACTGCTGGTGACTTGGTGAATATTCGTTTAGCGAATTGTAACTCCTCGTCTCACATTCAGCGCTGGCGCATGGTTTCTCACGGGGCGGATCGTATTTTCCGCCGAGGCGCCAGTAACCACTGTCTAGCGGCCAATGCTTCCGGCACAGGAATGGCGATAGCTGCTGGCTGTCCGCCGAGTAATAAGCATATATTCTTCAGGCTCCAGACGCCAAAAATTCGAGATTTGGGCGTCCCAGGATTTGTACAACAAATTTCCACTGACGAGTTATTCGCATCATATCGTACATCTGATGGAAATGTGTACAGTACTGGTAGCAATTACCATGGTGTGTTTGGTAATAGCGCTAACCACGCAAATGGGGCTACTAACTGGAGGAACCCGACCCCAGTAAAATTCATGCTGCCAGCCGGCGTGAAAGCAGTTGATATCTGGTCAACAGCATACGCAGGGCGCGTCAGTAACTTGTTTGTGGTGGGTGATGACGGTAAAGTCTATGGTGCTGGCTCAAATGAGAATGGTCAGTTGGGCACTGGTGATAAGGTAAGCCGCAATACGCCAACGCCAATGCAGCTATTTGGCAGTAGCCCAACTACTCCTCGTGCCAAACACGTGGAAAGTGGTGGCGGTACGACCGTAATCTTTACGACTGATAATCGCGTCTATACTGTCGGTAACAACAACCGAGGACAGCTCGGTGATGGTACGACGACTGATTCAACGGTGCCAATTTTGGGTCGTTACACGAATGTACCGATCCAAGAACATCTCGTCTTCTAATAGTCTTAACATGATGTGAGGTGCCAGCCGCCACACCAATGGCATTTGTAAGTTGTCAGAGACAGGTGTGGGTCGGTCAGTTGTCGGTTGGTTATTTCCCTTTCGGCCTGCTGTTGTGTAGTAAAACGGCGTTTTTGGCGACAGCTACTCAGCTCATGTACAGTAGTCAGTGGCTGTCGATGTTTCTGGAGCGGTTGAGATTTTGGATAATTTTTCCTGGGCATATTGTCAAATAGTATAGCAGATTGATATAGTATAGGTAATGGCTGAAAAACCTAGGGTTCAGAGCGACCAAAAAACAGATGTAGATGCCACTGCGGTTATGATGAAAACCATCATCGGGACGACGTGGCGCATGTTTGTGCCGAGCATCGGTCTGATGTTGGTGGGGCTGTGGGCTGATCTGGTGCTACACACCAAACCGTGGCTGATGATTACAGGGATTATCGTGGGCCTGGCTGCGTCAGCAGGATTGATTTATCAGCAAATACGATTTATAAAACAGAGAGAGGCCAATCAATGATACACCAGTTTGCAAGCAGTCTGCATATTTCAGTCAAAGCAGACGAAATAGTACAGGTTGGCGGTATTTCCATTACCAACTCTCACCTGCTGGGCGCTTTAGGCTTGTTAGTTTTGGTATGGATTATGCTGCGAACGCGTGCGGCAGCGCTGGGCAAAAAGAAGCCTAATTTTGTGACACGTCTGGTTAACTGGACGTTTGATGGCTTGTATAGCACGGTCAAGCAGGTCATTCAAGATGACGTTTGGGCGGCGCGAGTGGCGCCATTGACTATCACCATATTTTTCTTTGTGATAGCACAGTACTGGCTGGGGTTGTTGCCTTTTGTTGGCCCAGTCACTGTTGGCGAGCACGGCACTCCCCTGTTTCGTGGCGGCGTGGCTGATTTGAATATGACGTTTGGGCTGGCTATCATCACTATCATTGCGGCGCAAATTTATGCGTTCCGCTACTTGGGATTCCGCGGCAACATGGGGCGATATTTCGTCAATCCACTGAAAGATCCAATCATGTCATTTGTTGGTATTTTGGAGTTGGTAGCAGAGTTCTCGCGCTTGCTGGGACTGAGTTTTCGTTTGTTTGGTAATGTGCTGGCGGGCGAAGTGCTGCTGATCATGATCGCGTATCTAACAAAGTACGCTTCACCGGCGATGCTACAGCCGTTCTATCTGTTCGAGTTATTTATCGGTGGTATTCAGGCATATATTTTCTTTATGTTGTCAACGGTATTTATTTCCCTGGGACTCACTCCTCACGGCGACCACGACGAGTCCAGCCATGCACATGTTCATTCCCCTGTTGATATTTCAAAGAAAATGACAGAGAATGAAAATAAGTAGTTAAGTAATAATTATAAGGAGAATATCAACCATGGAAGCATTAGCTTTTGCCTTAACTTACGCAATCCCAGCAGCCTTCGCAGCAATTGGCGCCGCAATGATCGGTGCTGCAGCGATGAACGCCGCAGGTCGCAACCCAGAGAAAATTAACGACTTGCGTACCATGATGATTCTTGGTATTTCATTTATCGACGCCTTGGCAATTATCGGTTTCGTGGCTGCCATCGTCGGTAAGGTTATGTAATTTAGAGGTAAATTGTGGAAAGATTGGTAACACAATTTGCGAGTGCTGAAGCTCACGCAGCTGATAAGGCTGATTTGTTTGGCTCTTTGGGAATCGACTGGAAACTGTTGGTCCTGCAGTCAGTGGCATTTTTGATATTACTGTTTGTATTGAGCAAATGGGTGTATCCGCCACTGGCAGCGATGCTGGACAAGCGTGAAAAAGATCTTCGAACGGCGGAAAAAGCTGCCAAATCAGCGCGTGAAAATGCTGACAAGACGGAAAAAATGATCAACGCATCGATGCGTAAAGCGCGAGCGGAAGCACGTGACATCGTTGCGTCGGCGAGGAACGAGGCAGCGGAAATCGTTGAAGCTGCGGCTAAGAAAGCCGAAGCGCGAGCCGATGGCATCATCGAGGCGGCTCGGACGGAGATCGCTGGCGAAGTTGCCGCTGCGCGTCAAGCTTTGCATAACGAAACATTGCAGTTGGTGGCTGAAGCGACCGGTACCTTGGTGAACGAGAAATTGGACGCTAAAAAAGACGGCAAATTGATCGAGAAAGCTCTGAAGGAGGCGCGCTAATGCCTGCACGAACGTCGCGTCGCAAATTGGCTCGGTATGTGGCTGAACGATTAATGAACAACGATGTAACGGTTGTGGATGAGGTCGCGGCACTGCTGATTCATGAAAATCGTCAGCGTGAAGTTGACTTGTTGGTGCGCGACATTCAAGCAGAACTAGCGGAGCGTGGTTTAACGGTGGCGACGGTTGAATCAGCGCGAGCATTGACGGATGAGGCGCGTTCGGCTATCATGACGCTACTCAAGAAACCTCAGACGGTTGTTCAATTGAGCGAAGTTGTTCGCCCAGAACTCATCGGCGGCTTCAAGCTACGGACGCCAACCGCAACGCTGGACGCGACGATTGCCAAGAAATTAAACGACTTGCGGGCGAAGAAAATCTAGGAGGAAAAATGAGCAAGATTGATGTG
>CAUVPC010000040.1:0-6105 GCA_963553655.1 uncultured Candidatus Saccharibacteria bacterium | reverse complement strand
TAAACACCGGCTTTTTATACTTTTCCACCAATTTCGACGCCACGATGCCGATGACACCGTGATTCCAGCCATCGCTACTAACCACCAGCACTCGATCATCGGCCAGCTCCTCAGCTTGCTGACACGCTTCCTCAAAAATCACATCCTGAATACCACGCCGCTTAATGTTCAATTCCTCCAATTTCTCACTCGCCTCCAGTGCCGCCAGCCCATCGCGCGCCGTCAGCATATCCAGCGCGTGCTGTGCTGTCTCCAGCCGACCCGCCGCATTCATTCGCGGACCCAGACCAAACCCCAGATGCCTGGCATTGACCTGCTCTGGTTCAATACCCGCCACCGTCATCAACGCCTTCAATCCTGGGCGTTGTTGTTTTTTCAACACTTCCAAACCCCAATACACATTCGCCCGATTTTCATCTGCCAGCGTCACAATGTCGCACACCGTCCCCAGTGCTACCAAATCCAGCAGCCATTTTTCATAGCCATCAGGCAAACCGTCCAGTTCAGTCTGCAGTGCCTGCACCAGCTTGAACGCCACGCCAGCACCACACAAATCACGAAATGGGTATGTATGACCCGAAAACTTCGGATTCACCGCCGCCACGCTCGGCGGCGGCGTCTCGGCCACGTTATGATGATCCGTCACCACCGTATCAATCCCCAAGCTGGCAGCATACGCAATCTCCGCATGACACAAACTACCAGTATCCACCGTTACTATTAGATCCGCGCCCATATCGCGCACCTTGTCCACCGCACCCATGGTCATACCATAACCCTCGACAAACCGGTTCGGGATGAAAGCGTCGACATCCTCAAAACCAAACTTACCAAACGCATCCAGCAGCAGCGCCGTGGCGCTCAGCCCATCAATATCATAATCACCGTAAATGACGATTTTTTCGCCCTGCTGCCGCGCCTGTTTTAACCGCGCTACCGCCTTCTTCATGTCCGGTAGTAAAAACGGATTATGTTTCACCGCCGTATAATCCGGCTGCAAAAAAGCCTCGCGCGCTGCTCGCGTCGTCAAGCCACGCGCCGTCAAAATCCGCTCAAATAGTGTCATCAATCTCTATCAACCGAACTACGCTTCGGTCGTGCCGCATGTTGCTGCGACTTAATCACCATACCTTGCAATTCCTTGAAAATTGGAAATTGCTTATTTGTGAAATACGTTCGCGAATTACCTTGTTTCTCACTTTTGAGAAAGCCGACTTTTTCTAATCTCTTTAACTCGCGCTGAATATTTCCTGGATCCTCTTTGATCAACTTCGCCAACCCACGTACGTGAGTGTGAAAATCAGGATATTTAGCATAAACAACCACAATCTTACGCCTCACCCGCGATGTAATAAAAACGTCTAACATAGTCCTGTGCTCTTTACTGCATCCCCTTCTTTACTTAACTCCAGTGTAGCACAATTTTACAACACCCGACAAGTCCTTTAGCGCCAATTCATAATTACTTGATTGATTTTTGCAACAGTCTCCTCACGTGAAGGTAGTTCATTATCCTCATAATAATGGTTAATTCCCATGAAGTTTTCCTTGACGTCCAATATATGCAGATCATCCACCGTGATGTGCAATCGGTCAACTGCAGCAATACTACACACAGGTAACGCCACCACCAATTTTTCAATACGAATTGATTTTAAAAACCCCAACGCTACGTCCAAGCTTGAAAGATTATCACCAAAGCCATCACTCACCAAAATAACCGTCCGGTCTTTCAACAACGCCGCATCAACGATACCGCCATCACCCAGTAGCCGATTGATCCGTTGGTACGCCTGCTGTTTTTGCTGCTCCAAATAGCCATGAAATTCATTGGTATATTCTCGAATCTCACCAGAAGAAAAGTCACTGTTGTAGGTAAACTTTCCGCTCTGAGAAACTGCGCCAAAACTCAACCCCTCTCCAGGAACATCGATACTCTCTGACAATAGCATCATCAAAACACAGTGAAGCCTGACCGCGATCTGCTCACCGACCAACACCCCACCTTCGCCCAATGCCAGCACTGCGCAGTTTTCATAACGATATTTTTCGAACAACTGCTGCCCCAACTCTGCGCCTGCCTGCATGCGACTTTGAAAATACATATGCTTATTGTAGCATTGATGAAGCGTTATAATAATAGCTATGCAATACTACGAGGTATCTCCAACTACAGTCATCCGCGCTGACGCTGACAGCTTTTCCTATGCCTCACATGAAGAACTAGCGCCAGGAACTATTGTGACCATTCCCGTCGGCAAGAATATTGTTATTGGCGTTGTTTTGCAAAAAATATCGCAGCCTCCATACGACACACGGGAAATAATTTCGGTCATAAATCAGCTACCACTACCCAGCCAATTGCTGTCATTGCACACTTGGATGAGCCAATTTTACGCAACACATCCCGCCACCGTCTGGCAAACGATTCTACCACGCGGCATCACCAAAAAGCGACGAAAATCCGTAGATTTCACCTCTGTCAATGTGCAAAATCGAACAAAAAATGTATTCACCAAAGATCAGCTCCAAGCCCTGCAAATCATTGACTCCATGACCAGCGGAACAGCTCTGCTACACGGCGTCACTGGCTCCGGAAAAACGTTGGTCTACATTGAAGCATCCCGACGCGCTGCAGCTGAAGGAAAGTCTTCCATAATACTAATTCCAGAAATAGCCCTGACGACCCAGCTAGTGTCAGCTTTCACGGAACATCTCGACAATGTGATTGTCACCCACTCTCGCCAAACTGAAGCTGAGCGCCATGTAGCATGGCTGCACGTTTTGAACGCCAACAAACCGGTCGTAGTCATTGGCCCAAGGTCAGCCCTATTCATGCCCATACATAACCTCGGATTTATCGCCATTGATGAATGCCACGAACCTAGCTTCAAGCAAGAACAATCCCCCCGTTACTCCGCACTGCGCACTGCTGCCGTGCTGGCGCAGCACCATAACGCCAAGTTAGTTTTAGGTAGCGCTACTCCCGGCATCGCCGACTATTATTTGTCCGAGCAACGAAACCGACCCATCATCACCATGCCCAAACCCGCTCGTAAAGATGCCGTCAAACCGACCGTCAAAATCGTTGACATGACTAAGCGCAATAATTTTACTCAACATTTTTTCTTGTCAGACACCCTGCTCTCTCAACTCCAGCAAACGTTCAAAGACGGTCATCAGGCACTGATCTTTCATAATCGTCGCGGTACCACTGCAATCACTCTGTGCCAGCACTGTGGTTGGCAAGCTGGCTGCCCCAACTGCTTTGTTCCGCTAACCCTACACCAAGACAAACATCAACTTGTTTGCCATATATGCGGATATAAAGCGACCGTCCCAACGGTCTGTCCTGAATGCCAGCATGCCGATATCATCCATAAAGGTATTGGTACCAAACGCATCGAAACAGAATTGAATAAATTATTTCCTCAACAAACCATAGCCCGTTTTGACGCGGACACCCCCAGCGACCAAACTGTAGAAAAATTATACCAAGACGTCAAAGAGGGCACTATTGATCTCATCATTGGCACGCAAATGATCGCCAAGGGATTAGACTTGCCACACCTCCGAACTGTTGGCGTAGTGCAAGCAGACACCGGGCTGACACTACCTGATTTTGCAGCCGCTGAGCGCACCTTCCAGCTACTTGCTCAGGTGGTCGGACGCGTCGGTAGATCACATCACCCAACAACCGTCGTTGTTCAAACTTACCAACCACAGCACCCAGCCATCCAAGACGGCCTCACGCAAAATTACACCAACTTTTACCAACGCACTATAGCCCAACGACAAGCAACCATGTTTCCGCCATTCACCCATCTTTTGAAACTCACTTGTATCTACAAAACTGAAGCTGCTGCCATTCGTAACGCGCAAAAACTTGCATCTAACCTCAAATCAGTTGCGCCAAAAACAGTACAAATTTTAGGACCGACACCTGCATTTTATGAACGAGTGCGTGACACTTACCGTTGGCAACTGTTACTCAAAAGCCCCCAACGTGATGATTTAGTCGCCATATTAGCCCACTTACCACCACAACATTGGCAATTCGAACTCGACCCGATTTCCCTCCTCTGATATACTTGATGTATGACTAGAGACGACATTATTGCCCTACCAAATCCCCACTTGCGTCAAAAATCTCATCGTATCCATGTCATCACTGATGATGTACAACAGCTGTCTGACGACATGACTAGCGCCGCGTTAGATTGGGAGGACTCACGACCACATGAAATCAGCGCCGCTCTCGCAGCAGTGCAAGTAGATCGCTTGGAGCGAGTCGTCATCGTCCGAGCTGACTTTGATAACAAGAAAACTCGCGACTTCATGACCTTGATCAATCCAGAAATTGTCAAATACGAAGGCGACTTAGTGGCTGATTTTGAAGGCTGCTTAAGTGTAAAACACATCTACGGCAAAGTACCACGCTACACCAAGGTTCGCGTTAAAGCCTTAGACCTGGAGGGCAATGAGATCCGCTTCAAAGCCGAGGGCTTCTTAGCACGCGTCTTGCAACATGAAATTGACCACACCAACGGCATCGTCTTCATTGACCACATTCGCGATACGCACGATGCATTTTATACCCTTGATGACTCTGGTGAATTACAGCCACTCAATTATGACACGAGTATCAAAGATAACACTGATCTTTGGGGATGACCATGTCTGAGATAGTATTTTTTGGCACCGAAGAACACAGCCTCATCACCCTCAAAGCGCTGCATGAAGCAAAATTCCACATTGCTGCTGTCATCACCAAGCCTGACGCGCCCAAAGGCCGGGGCGGTAAACTGTCAGAACCTGCTGTCAAAACATACGCTCACCAGCACAATATCCCTGTTTGGCAACCAAACAACCTCAAAGACATCTTGCCAGCCATTCAAACACTCAAGTCACCTGTAGGTGTTTTGGTGAGCTACGGCAAAATCATACCTCAGTCAATCATTGATCTATTCAATCCTGGCATCATCAACCTCCACCCATCACTCCTCCCACAATACCGTGGCCCATCGCCCATTGAAGCTGCCATGACTAACTTAGACTCCCACACTGGGATATCCTTGATAAAATTAGACGCCCAAATGGACGCCGGACCAATCTACCATCAAGAGTCTATCCTACTCTCCGGTAACGAATCTCGTGATGAGCTGTACTGCAAATTATTCAATCTGGGTTCACAACGCTTGGTCGAATTATTGCCTCGTATCATATCCGGCGACATACACCTCAAACCACAACAAGATTCCATCGCCACCTACTGCAAATTATTATCAAAACAGGATGCACCCCTCGATCCACAGTTCCTCAGCGCCAAACAGGCAGCAGCACGAGTCAGAGCCTATCTCGGTTTTCCTCGCTCTACTATGATGTTTGACGGTCTCCGTCTCATCATCACCAAAGCCCATCCTGACGTCACGCCCAAAACCGCTCTGGATCAGTGCTACCACGATGGACAATTCCTCATCATTGACGAACTCATTGCACCAAGCGGCAAAAAAATGACCGCAGAAGCATTTCTCCGCGGTCATAAACATCAATAACCCGTATAGGCTAGGCTGCTGCTTGCGAAGTAGCAGAATCAGCTCCTAAAATCATGTCACGATTTGCCACGATTTCTCGCTTAAGCTCATCCAACACAGCAGCAACGACATCTCGATAGTCTGGTCGGTTCACTTCCAGCCACTTTGTTGCCGCAAATTCGTCTCGTAAGCGCGGATCGTCCATCGGCACTCCAGAAACCTGCACCAAACGCTGAAACATTGGATCTTGCATCAAATCAGGGACATGACGCGCCAAAAAATCATCTACCGCTCCCGGACGCTTATCAATGATGCCAGAAAATTCTTCCAGTTGCGCATCGCTCATACCCTGGCTCAACCGCTCACCAACGCGAAGCTCCAGCTCACTGTAGATGTGCTGCAAAAACGGCTTGCGCTGCTCCTCCGGCAATTGATCCAGCCCAAGCTCTTTGAGAAATTCGTCATTCAGTTGGAACATAGTCCTCCTTTTCTTTCGTCTATACTCTCTGTTAAATTATAACAGCAATCCCGAAAGATTGCCATTATAACCTACTCATTACTGTTATTCACG
>CAUVPC010000039.1:0-6355 GCA_963553655.1 uncultured Candidatus Saccharibacteria bacterium | reverse complement strand
GCTTTACTTGTTTTTCTGGTAATTCAGACATAGTGATTCTCGCATTTCCCTGTCTATTTTTGATAGTTCTCGTTCTATATATAGCATAGGAAAAAGGTTCGGTCAAGGCTTACATAAGCAAGTTATTTCAGATTTCCACAGCATTTTAAGGGGTGCTTGCAAAACTGTTGCAAATTTTACCCTTGCAATCAAAATACCGCCCATGGTATAGGGCGGCATAATGATTTCGAAAACAAATTGGCGTCATGTTTAGAATGAAATTAGCTGAGTTCAACGCTAGCGCCAGCGTCTTCCAACGTCTTCTTTGCAGCTTCAGCTTCGTCTTTTGAAACTTTTTCCTTGACTGGTGCTGGTGCGCCGTCAACGATAGCTTTAGCTTCACCAAGGCCCAGGCCGGTGATTTCTTTAACAGCCTTGATGACTGCAACTTTCTGAGCACCTGCGTCCTTCAACGTAACGGTGAACTCAGTTTTTTCGTCAGTTGCAGCAGCGTCACCGCCAGCAGCTGGACCAGCAACAGCGACAGCTGCAGCAGCTGGCTCGATGCCGTATTCTTCTTTCAAGTGGTTTTTCAATTCGTTAACTTCCAGAACTGTCAATTTGGTCAGTTCTTCAGCCAATTTCTTAATATCAGCCATGATATGTCTCCTTACATTATTGATTGATTGCTAAACTTAAGCCGTAGCTTTGGCTTCGATGCCATCTAGTAAGCCGTGCAAATTGCCGCCCAGCGCGCCCACGGTGTCGTGGACTGGTGAAAGCAATTGTGCCACCACTTCGGCGACAAGCTGGTCTTTGCTTGGTAGACCCGCCAATGCTTTGATGTCAGCTTCGTTGATGCCGAGGCCTTCACCTGAGAAACCACCGGCCAACTGCAGTGCTGGATGCGTCTTTGCAAACGTGTCCAAAACTTTCGCTGGCATGACCTCGTCTTCGGCACTGATGGCGTAAACCAGCTGGCCGACCAGGAGGTCGGTGTCAGTTTCTTTGTAGGTGTCGACGCCCTGCAATGCTACGCGTACCAAGCGGTTTTTGACCACCTTGATGACCACGTTTGCCTCGCGAGCAGCCTTGCGCAGCTCTTGTAGTTCAGCCACGCTCAGACCCTGGTACCGCGCAAATGCCGTACCTTTGGCGTCTTTCAGAAGCTCTGTTAGTTCAGCAACCAAAGTTTGTTTTTTATCGCGTGAAATTGCCATAAAAATCCTTTCTTTGATTGAGTTAATTTCATTCTTTTCGCCAATTTGTTAACGTGCGGTAATGGAGAATCAAAAAGACGTCTTTGATTCTCGCACTACCAAAGACGTCAAATAAAACTGTTCGTTTCATCCCTCGGCGGCATGTTTACATCTGTTTATCAGCCAGATCGCCGCTGTCTTTGGTAATGTTCCTCACCATTGTAGCAGAAATGACAACGAAATGCAACAGGTATATTATATCAAACCAAAGAGAAAGCCCGCTCCATGGTGGAGCGGGCAGCAAACCTCCTTTCTCTCTCTGTATCTCATTTCCTCACCGAGGGATGCCCGTCGTGATGACGAGCATCCCCCAGCGGTATGTCACTCCTCGCGCGAGGAGCGACGACTAAACCAGCCCATGATCAGAGCCATAACCCCAGTCGCAACGAAGGCGACTGTGGCAATCAAGAGCTGGTCACCGGCAGTGCCAGTGACTGCCAGTATCCCACCTGGCCGCTTGTGCAGCGGCTGGGATGGGGGCGACACGACCTCCTGACCCCGCGTGGGGGTCGGGGAGGCGGCCGGCGCAGTCGCCGAAGGCGTTGCCTTCGGTGTCGGCGTGACCGACGGAGTCGGCGTTGCCGTCGCACTTGGTGATGGCGTTGCGCTGGGCGTTGCCGACGGAGTTGTCGACGGCGTCACCGATGGTGTCGGGGTCGGCTCCGGCGTCGGGGTCACTGACGGGGTCGGCGTGGGCTCCGGGGTTGGAGTCGGTGTCGGCGTTGCGCTCGGTGATGGTGTCGGCTCCGGCGGCTTCAGGAGGTAGCTTGCGCCACCTCCCGCCTCCGGCCGCCGCACCGTGGCGGAGGCGTCCCAGGAGCGATCCTGGGACGTAACCGTGACGTTGTCCGTCCATGGACCCGGATCACCCGGGTCGATGGACAGACTCAACTCAAAACGGGCTTTTTCGCCCGCGTTGAGCTTCAGCTTCAATGTCACGGTGGTGGAAGTGCACTCCACCACCGTGACGGGAGTGTAGCGAGAGTACTGGGGCTGACCCCAGACCCCCGCCGTCGAGTATACACCAGCCTGTCCGGCTGGCGCGGCGCAGTTGAACTCCTGGCCGGAGGACGTAAGCACGTCCCGGACCAGGAACTCCTGGTTGTCAACGGTGGCGACTGGCGTCGCCACCGTTACGAGGACCTTTGAGGGATTGTCCTGGGGGATGTACCCCCATTTGGACAACCACTTTTCGGGCTGCTCGCAACCCGGGCAGCTCTCAACGTGGATCTGGGTCCGGCGGGTGGTCCCGCCGAAGTCCCACAGGAGATCCCGGGTCTCGCCCGGGACGATGGTATCCTTCATGGATACGCGCCAAAACGCGTATCCTTCAAAGGCGTAGTGGTCAGTGTTCTCGACGGCGTTGGTCAGCGTCACGCTGACCTTGCCATCGCGGTAGACGGCGTGAGCGATAACCACGCCGTTGTCGGTTGCCAAATCAACTGGGGAGCCGTTGCTCCCCAGTTCTGCCGGTGGTGTGAAGGTGATCGAGTCACCTTCACAGTGACCCTCAGCGAGGGTCAATCCAAAGCCAAACTCCACGGCCTTATAGGCCGCGAAGTCACGCCCGTCGAGAGTGCGGATGTACTCCGCACTAATCTCGTCGGTTGTGATTGGGCGGGCTGTGCACGACGACGTTGCCGTCGCCGTGTTCGGGTTCTCAGGGGCAGCAGCTGCCACCCCCGAGAACCCGAACGCCAGGGCTAGCAGCGCAAACAGCGCCGCCAGCCCGCGTCTTAACATGGACATGGGCTCTCCTATGCATAGGGATGTGAAAAGGATACAGATGTTAAAGTACATTTCGGTTCGCGGCCAGCTGGGCTGGAACAGCGAATCAAAAATGACTCTAGCACATCCGTATCCCACTGGGCTTTAGTATTCTAGCATAAAATACAGAAAAATGCAATACTCCCATAATAGGTCTAGTAACGTCATCCCAGTAAAAATCCCGCCATGATCGGCGGGATTTGATGGGTTAAACTGCGAGATTAACCATGTCTAGAGGTTGTTTTCGACCTTGATGCCAGGACCCATGGTGGTGGTCACGGCGACGCTTTTGACGTAGGCGCCTTTGAGGCTGCTTGGTTTTTGGGCGTTCAGGCTGCTCAAAAATGCGCGGGCGTTGTCTTGTAGTTTTTCTGTACCAAACGACACCTTACCGACGCTCAAGTGAACGATGGCCTGTTTGTCGACGCGGTACTCCACCTTACCAGCTTTGGCTTCGGTGACAGCAGTTGCCACGTCTGTTGCTACGGTGCCAGACTTTGGATTTGGCATCAAACCACGTGGACCGAGCAAGCGAGCGTATTTACCAAGCTTTGGCATGTACTGTGGCGTTGCTACCAAAATGTCAAAGTTCAATTCTTCTTTGTCGAGTTGCTTCAAGAATTCTTCATCGCCGATGATGTCGGCGCCAGCTTTTTTGGCAGCAGCGTGTTCTTCTTCTGGCGCAAATACTGCGACGCATACGTCTTTACCAGTACCGTGAGGCAGTGACACGGTTGAGCGAATGTTCTGGTCTGCCTGGCGTGGGTCAACACCGAGCCGAACGTGCAGTTCCACTGACGCGTCAAATTTGACTGGGCTGGTCTCGGTCGCCAGCTTCAAGGCTTCTTCCAGAGTGTAAACTTTGTCTTTCTCGATCTTTTTGGCAGCTTCTTGGTATTTTTTACCGCGGCGCTCTAGGCGTGGTCGAGTGACTGGCTTTGGACCCTTTTTGATGTGTGCTTCAGCGTCTTCGTCTTGCGGAGTGGTGTCGCCTGCTTCTTTGCGAGCTTCCTTCTCTGCTTTAGCTTCAGCTTCGTCCAGAGCTTTTTGGCTGCGCTTGCCTGCCTTGGCGACGTGTGCTTCGCGAACTTCGTGTTTTTCAGCGCCGGCAATGGCAGCTTCAATCTCAGCGATGGTATTCTTTTCGCTGACTTCTAGGTTTAGTTCTGCTGCTTTTTCCAGCAACTCGGCTTTTTTGGCCATGAGATATATCCTTTCTGTGGTGCAATCGGTGCTCGGCTTTTCCCGAGGTTCACCTCCCAACATTGATTATTATTCCGGTTGATTATATCAGTTTTGGCGACTGTTTTCAATGAGGCTTGTGTGTCGAACGCCGAAAGGCTGTGAGGAAGGTGTTGTTAGGCACCACGAACACGTCTGCTTGTGAGTTGTCGTCTATCGGGACGAGTCGTAGCCCAAATCGCCACTGTTCGTCTACTTCCTCACAGTGCAGTTCTGGCTTGGCATTGATAGTAAGGTCGTCAAACATCTCCTGCCATTCACCGTTGTTGTTAGTGTAGAATGTTCCGTCAACATAAAACTCGCCTGGCTCAAGCATATGTTCCGTCAAAAAATTCTCATCAGCCATGAGTTGTGCGCACTGCTTTGCGGTCTCAGTCCGCATTGATTCAGCTATATCTTCAGCTGAATTGTCGCCTTGGCTCAAGTTAGTGGCTGCGTCCGTGAGTACATATTCGACTGCTTCGATTGACCGACTGCGCCATTCGTCCTGAAAAGTCGCCAGGTAGTCAAATGGCTGGCTTTCATCTCTCCGTTCGTGATAGATGAGGTCGATATCTGCTAGCTGATCAAACGGTACGATGGTCTTTGTTGCACCGTGAGTCATTTCGATATGAAGTTTGGGTAGCAGCTTGGCTTCCCCGTCTTCTAAAACGACCGGCACAAATACAGCGAGCTTGTCAGCGATGATTGGCTCGGTTTGTTTAAAAATATTCACAATGGCTTGACAATGCTCTGAGTCGGCAAGCAGCTCATCAAACTTCCTGGTAGCTCTTTCGGTGAGTCGTTGTATGATGAGTTGCTGTTGTTCGGGATCAAGCTTGTTGAATGATTTCCTCGACAAAACTCGGTTGACTAGTCCACCGGTATCATAAACCAGTTCGGCGTAGTCCGACGGCTCTTCTGGCTCTTGCTGACGAATCTCCATGATGTGAGATACATCCAAGCGGTCGCCGTTATCGAACGCCAAGCGTACCGTGCGTTCGCCTAGCTCTGAACTGACCTCAAACCGTGCGACTGCTTCTGAGAACTGTTCAATACCTAAGGTAGGCTCGCCGTCACTGTTGTTGTGGGAGGTTATGGCGGTGATGTCGACCGGCTTGCTTAGTAACTCAGGAGTGAATAGTTGGTTGTTCAGGGTTTTCTGCAATGTCTCGTCTAGGTCTAGCGTCGCTTCCCTGTTGTAGGCCATATCCATCAGGCTGCCCAAATCAATTGGTCGCTTCTGGGGACTGGTAAATGGTGCTTCGCTCATGTACATATATTATACCAGTGAATTGCAGAAAAATCAATAGCAGTGGGTGTATTTCATAGAATAATTGCGTGTTTAGCAACAATGTGATAGTATTTGTAATTACTATGGAACGTGGAGAAAACAGTAATCTTACACCTGGTGGGCACGATGAAACAACTATTGGCGCGACCTTTGATGACATTATGGCGGGCGCAGACATAACTGGCGAAGACATGGCTGCTGTTCCCGAGAAGTGCCGAGACTGTCCAGTGTTAAAGCGCAACCTAGGAGAGATAGCTTGTATACGTAAAGAAGTGCAAGAAGGTCTGAGCGCGGATCCTGAAGAGCTAAAGAAGCGTTTACTGATGATGAGAGAAGCGGGTCATGAGGCTTTGGCGCGATTAACAGAGGGCCAGATAGATCAAATAGCCGTCAGTGCTACAATCCATCAGCAAAGAGAGGCTTTAGAAATATTAAACAATTTTGACCATCAATCGACTACACTACAGGCTGATGTAGATCGTCTTACTGGTCACTGTGCGGGACCTCTTAAGATGCGTGGTTCGCGGGATGGCAAGACGGTGACAGTAACGAGCTGTATGTCGGGTATCATAGCCCATTCAGGTGAAACAAGTTTTGCTGACGTACACTACAGTTAGTGGTCTATCGCGTGGTCTGATACAATAGATCATATGGACTTTATCACAATTACACACATCAGAGCACGTCAAATTTTAGATTCTCGAGGCAATCCAACGGTTGAAGCAGATGTCATATTGAGTGACGGTTGTTTTGGTCGGGCTGCGGTGCCGTCCGGAGCGAGTACTGGGTCTCATGAGGCGGTAGAGCTACGAGATGATGAATTGCCATTTGGTGG
>CAUVPC010000038.1:0-6977 GCA_963553655.1 uncultured Candidatus Saccharibacteria bacterium | reverse complement strand
GCAATACATAATTTCGTATCTGACTGCCCCAGTTAGCTGATTCACCAGCCCTGAGGTCCGACAAATTGTCCGCGTGTTGCTCGAGCTGCATCGCCAACAGTTTGGAGCGCAAAATTTTTAACGCAGTTTCTTTGTTTTGAATCTGACTACGCTCATTCTGAATCGCCACCACTATTCCCGTCGGTACGTGCGTAACACGAACTGCTGAGTCGGTCGTATTCACTCCCTGTCCGCCCTTGCCACCACTACGGTAAACGTCTATTTTCAGATCATTCGGGTCAATATCCACTTCGTCTGGCGTATCAATTTTTGGCAGTACCTCAACCAGTGCAAAGCTAGTCTGGCGCAAATTATCGGCATTAAACGGACTGAGGCGCACCAGCCGGTGCACACCATTTTCTGAGCGCAATTTACCATACGCAAATGGTCCCGATATTTCCAACACAACGGTTTTCAAACCACCATCATCATTCGCAGACCGCTCCAAAACGTCAGTTTTCATGCCAGATCGTTCCGCCCACCGCAAATACATACGCTCCAGCATCTGCGCAAAATCTTGAGCATCCAAGCCACCAACACCTGCCGAAATACGAACCACCGCCTCACGGCCATCATATTTCCCGCTAAATAATAGATCTGTCTTGCGGGCCGAGAATTCCGTCTCCAGAGCATCTATTTGCTTGGTAAACTCGTCCAATAGGTCATCATCCCCCAATTCCATCAGCTCCAGCAAATCATCCAACTGAACACCCAACACCTGCCACGGTTGCACCGTTTGACGCAACGCAGCTGCTTTTTTGGCAACCGACTGAGCATGATCAGGATTATTCCAAATCTCGGGCTGATTTAATTGCTCTTCTAGTACCGCCAATTCTTCGGCAAGCGCATCAAACTGCAATGCTTGCTTAGCCTGC
Organism: uncultured Candidatus Saccharibacteria bacterium; assembly: GCA_963553655.1. Classification (GTDB taxonomy): domain Bacteria; phylum Patescibacteriota; class Saccharimonadia; order Saccharimonadales; family Saccharimonadaceae; genus Nanosynbacter. The sequence goes on along the minus strand of CAUVPC010000038.1, from coordinate 6,063 downwards.
ATGACGTCGCTGCGGAGGGATTGGACACGTTTTTTCAATGGCTGCATAGAACCCATTATACCATCAGATCCGTGTCTTATAACTCCGCGACAGCCTCAACAAAGGCTTCGCCACGGGCTGTGTAGTTTGCGTACTGGTCAAAGCTGGCGGCAGCTGGACTCAAAATTACAACATCTCCTGGCTGGGCAATATCGAGGGCATGCCAGACAACTTCGGTCATCGGTATCACACCCTTTTGCACTATTGTCGCATCTGGCAAACCAGCTTTTTGCAACGCTTTTGCAATATCATCAGCATTGCCACCACTGACGATCACACCTCTTAGTGACTGTGAGCGTGCTAATTCCTCGGCCAACTCCGTGTAATCACCGCCTTTGTCTGCTCCACCAAGGAGCATCACCTTTGGCTGCTGAAATGACCGCAGCGCAGCCACTGCACTGCCTGGCGTCGTCGAGATGCTATCATCATAAAACCTCACTCCTCGTTTTTCTGCCACAAACTTCAGCCGATGCGGCAGGCCTGTAAACCCAGCTAATCCCCGACAAATCACGTCATCTGACAACTCCGGCACCACTGTCTTAGCCACCAGCACTGCTGCACTGGCATTCTCTTGATTGTGCGCGCCCGGCAACTTGAGTGCGTGTTGCATATCCGGCGACAAATCAATCGGATATGACAACTGACGCGCCGGCGACTTGGCAGCGATCTGCTGGCTGAACTGATTATTCCTGTTGTAAATGATACTATCTTGAGCCGTTTGAAATTTGGCAATATGCGATTTTGCATCAAGATAATCAGCAAAATCATCGTGCCTGTCCAGATGGTCTGGCTCAATCATCAAGACGACTGCAACGTGCGGAGATTTTTCCAAATCCCACAACTGAAAACTGCTCAATTCATACACTACGATATCATCTGGCTGAATCTGTGGCAGCACGTCCAACGATGGAACACCAATATTCCCAACAAGATGGACTGTTTTGCCAGCAGCACGCAGTATACTAGTGATCAAACTACAAGTCGTCCCCTTACCTTTTGTCCCTGTCACACCGATGATAGGCGCTGGACACTGCTCAAAAAACTCATTGGTCGCCGACCATATAGTACCACTGGTCTTGATGCGGCTTGGCGGTAGTCCAGCCGTTCTGACTACCATATCAACGTCATAAAACTGATCAGAAAATACCCCTGCACCAGTGCAAACCTCCGCACCCGCTGGTACGTCAGACAGCTCTCGTTCATCCACTATCGTCAATTGTGCGTCTGGAAATTTGCGCTGAAAATACGCGTAGCTCGACTTACCTTCTACATCATATCCTGCAATGACAATGTTCATCTTAGAACAATGCTCCCAGCTTTTCTTGGATGCGTTCCAGCAGTTCTTTTTCACCACAGCTCACTCCAGCTAGTACCCATGTGTTAGCCTGGAAAAATTCACGTGCTACTTGCACAATTTTTTCATCAGTCACTGCCAAAATCGCTGGCGGCACCCCAGTATAATCCTTCACAAAATCATCTGAGAAATAGCGACCGGTATAGAAGTTACTGATCTGAGAAACAGTCTGCGCACCCATTTGATAACGCCCCAAAGAATAGGACTTGGCGCTTTCAATGTCTTCAGCAGAAATTTTGCCGTTTAGCACGCGCTTTAGCTCACTGACGATGATATCAAACAGCTCTTCAGCCGTCTCCAAGTTGACCTGACCAGTGAAATCCCATGCTGAATCATAAAATCCAACAGAGGTGTCACTAAAAATACTATACGCCAGTCCTCGCTTGCGAGCTGCCCCAAAAATGCGAGAGTTAAATGTACCAGTCAAAATGTGATTCAAGCAGCCCATGGCATCAGCCTCAGAATTACTAATTTCACGAGGGACGATCATCGACCAACCAAATGTCAGGTTGGAAGCTTCTTTACGCCTAATCAACAGAGGTCCGGCGCTGTGTAGATTGTCCTTAGGAATCTCAAAACGTTCACCTTCTTCCAATCGCCAGGCTTCCAACGCCTCCTTGATGCGTGACTTGCGCCCTGTCATTTTACCAGCGATCACAAAGCGCATATTCTTCAGAGTGTGCGTGCGACGGTGATGTTCTTTGATATCTTTCAACGTCACGTTAGCGATTGTCTTGAGACGCTGATTGTACGTCAAAATGTCTTCACCCAACGCCTGCTGCACCCGCGGCCACATCACGCGGTTGTGATTGTTCAGATAGCCTGTCAGCTCCGAGCGCACATTACCCTTCTCAGCCTCCAATTCTTCGGCATTAAAACGCGGTACTGTGATAGCCAACCGCTGCAGTTCCAACACCCTGTCCCATTCAAAATCAGCACAAAATGCTTCATAGCCCATGGAATACTCTGTTGTATAGGCGTTATAATACGCGCCGTTTTTGACGAATTCTTGATCATACAGCGCCTGTGAACGGAATTTTTCATTAGCACCAAATGACATATGCTCCATGATGTGCGCCGTCTCATAGATGTCTTTGTCGCGCACGTAACGGCTGCCCGCCCGAAAATGAAACTGAAAGCTCATCACCGTGGCGTCTGGCACATCTATCAATAAACCCCGAGCACCGTTCTTTAGTCGTACTTCTTCAACTGTGTGCTTCATGGACTATTTCCGATTCTTTTTGCGGTTTTGGCGCTGGGCCTTTTTCTTCTTGCGTGCTGCGTTTTTGGCGCGATTTGATTCAGAAGCAGTTTTGGCCTTTTTGACTGAGAAATCATCGTCACGATTCTTTTCGCCAGATGTTATCTCGTTAACTCCCTTCTCGACAGCAGTTTCAGCGAGTCGAGTCAGCTCAGTGTCATACTCATCATCTTGTGATTGTTGCACTGTGGCATCAGCCTTACGCACACGGAAGATGGTGCTCAAGACTTCGTCGCGCAAATTGTTCTGCAAACTCGTGAACAATTTTTGTGACTCAGACCGATACTCAACCAGTGGATCACGCTGACCAACACTGCGCCAGTGAATACCTTGCGCAAATGCTGCATGTTTTCCAAGTGCTGCATCCACAAGGTATCAAGCACCGCCATGTAGACTTCTCGCTCAACACCACGCAAGTTTTCATCACCAATTTCTTCCTCTTTCGCTGCGTATGCTTCACGCGCCAGTTTCATCACCTTTTGGATACGAGATTTGTCTTTCTTCTCTGAACCAGCCTTTGCCAGGGCTCCCTCATCAACCGGGATAACTGCAGTAAATTCTTTCACAAAATTAGGATTATTCTTGAGCGGCAGCTGTGTTGAATCGTTCACTTTTTCTTTGAGCAAGCGTTCAATCTCCGGCTTAATGTTGTCGCCTTCCAAAATCTTGCGGCGCATGACATACACCACGCGGCGGTGACGGTTGATGACGTTGTCGTACTGAACAACATTTTTGCGCGTATCAAAGTTGTAGCCTTCGACACGCTTCTGCGCTGCTTCCAACGTCTTGGACACGGCGCGGTTTTGAATTGGCGTTTCTTCGTCGACGCCCAGCCGATCCATCAGCGCTGCGATGCGCTCGCCTTGGAAAATTCGCATCAAATCATCTTCGGTCGACACATAGAACTGCGTCTCACCCGGGTCACCCTGACGACCACCACGACCGCGCAGCTGATTGTCGATACGTCGTGATTCATGGCGCTCAGAACCGATCACCACCAGGCCGCCCAGCTCCTTAACACCCTTGCCGAGCTTGATGTCGGTACCGCGTCCAGCAATGTTTGTCGCTAGCGTAATCGCGCCCTTTTCACCAGCTTTCTCGATGATAGCCGCCTCGCGCTCATTATTCTTAGCGTTCAAAATCTCAAACTTGATGCCCTCTTTTTCCAAATATTTGGCAATCTGCTCGTTCTTGGCAATCGAGCCAGAACCAACTAGTACCGGCCGACCTTGCTTGTGATACTCTTTGATGGCTTCGGCCACTGCTTTCAGCTTACCCTTTTCGGTCTTGAAAATCAGGTCTTCTTTGTCGTCGCGAATCACTGGCTTGTTCGGTGGAATCTGGATAACGTCCAGTGAATAAATTTGTTGGAACTCCTCGGCTTCGGTGAACGCCGTACCAGTCATACCAGAAAGTTTATTGTACAAACGGAAATAGTTCTGGAACGAAATAGTCGCCAGCGTCATACTTTCTTCCAATACCGGCACACCTTCTTTAGCCTCAATTGCCTGGTGTAAGCCTTCGTTGTAGCGGCGTCCTTGCATCAAACGACCGGTGTGTTCATCGACGATGATCACTTCGCCATCATTGGTCACCACGTAATCTTTGTCACGCTTGAACAATGTTTGTGCTCGCAGCGCTTGGTCCATGTGATACACACTGCGCACGTGGTCTGGTGTGTACAAATTTTTTATACCCAACAGTTTTTGGACTTTCTCCACACCCTCGTCGGTCAGGGCTACGCTGCGGCGCTTTTCGTCCAAAACATAGTCGTCTGGCACCAATTTGCTGGCAACTTTAGCGAAGGTGTAGTAATTGTCTGGGTTCTCCGCTGCTGGTGCCGAGATGATGAGCGGCGTCCGCGCTTCGTCGATCAAAATTGAGTCCACCTCGTCAACGATGGCAAAGTTCAGCTCGCGCTGCCTGAGCAAAGCGACGTCGTTCACCATGTTATCGCGCAAATAGTCAAAACCAAACTCGTTATTAGTGCCATAAGTAATATCTGCCGCGTAGGCTTCCTTACGAGTGACCGGGCGGAGCTTACGCATGCGTGGATCGTCATGATGCTCATTATCATAATCCTTGTCGTACACAAATGATGCTTCGTTAATGATCACACCAGTCGTCAGACCCAAAAAGTCATACACCTGGCCCATCCAGCCAGCGTCGCGCTGCGCCAGATAGTCGTTGACAGTCACCACGTGAACCCCCTTGCCTTCTAGCGCGTTGAGGTACGTCGGCAGCGTCGCCACCAAGGTCTTACCTTCACCAGTCTTCATCTCAGCTACGTTGCCCTCGTGGAGCGCCATACCACCGATCAGCTGAACATCATATGGACGCTCACCGATGACGCGTTTGGCTGCCTCACGCACCACTGCAAAGGCATCTGGCAAAATCGTATCCAGCGTTACATTCTTTTTCGTCAGACGCTTTTTCAGCGCTTCTGTCTGCGCCTGCAATTCCTTATCTGACAGCTTTTCATACTTTTCAGACAAACCGTTAATTATTGCAACACGCTTTTCCAGCCGCTTCAAAATCTTCTTCTGCGGATCACCAAAAACTTTACTCAGCGCTTTTTGTTGTGTCATTGCCATAACCTTAAAACTCCCTCGCTTTCGGACATTTTCAAAACTGTATATATTGTAGCATTTTTTACCCTAAGATTAAAGAGTTTTTGGACACGACTAGCCCTGCCAACTGTCTACGACAGACTAAACTAACCGTCATCCGACAAGAGGGCGCACTTTTACAAATGTTTTCGCAAATTCAATACTCGTACAGCGTATCATTATGTCGTTTCCGGAATTACTAAAACAAGACTTTAATACGCTAGCAGATCCTTCAGAGCTAGCAAATTCATTTGATGTTATTACCCATTCTTTAGAATCCATTAGTGACATGGCCTGATGAATTCGGTGCAACTGGTACGCAACATAGCTCGTGACTGGCGTCGGCATCCTGCCTTCTTTCATTGCTTGCTCGTAGGGTATCAGCCTGTCTTGATCGTCATTATTTAGCAGTAAAAAAGCCGTCCACTTATAATCATCCTCTACAATCGGCAATCCCCAGTAGGCTACAGTATTATTTATCATCCGATCCCAACAATTAGCAACTTCGCTTTCTGCAAACAATCCATCACTTTTTTCTCTTGTCTGGGTCTGCACTATACCAAGCGGATTATTCGGCACGGTTTTATCCTGCGCGACAGCCGACACAAGTTGACGCACTGAATCCAACGGCAATGTCAGTGGCGCCACCACCAAGTCATACTCTGGCAATGTTTCTTTCAACTCCGCCAGATACCTAAAATCAATACCGCCCTGTGCCAACTCAGCTGGTGTCGGCATATTGATGCCCGCTCCGGCAAAAATCGTTTTATAATCTTCAAGGTCTCGCTTAAACAACTCTC
>CAUVPC010000037.1:0-7108 GCA_963553655.1 uncultured Candidatus Saccharibacteria bacterium | reverse complement strand
GTCGTAAAAAACGTAGGCATTATCCGCCGGCCGCTGCGCTACCGACTTCTCAAATGTCTGGTCATCCTTCCAGCGCTGCACCCAGTCCTTCTCGTATTCTGCCGCCCGGCGGCGTGTGCCATGTGTGAATTTCATTGGTTTCCTCCTTGATTTATATTCATTTCATGCGTTTTACTATTTAACTCATTTCGTAATCTCATCCAAATTTTGCCCAGCTCATTGCGACCATCGCGGTTCTCACCCCAGCCCCAGAAAGCATCTTTTGGCGAATCTTCAATAATCTCCTCATCCAGCGTCTCAAGTAGTTTTTGCTTAACGTATGGGTTTTGCTCACATTTGGCGCGGACGATTTCTTCCATAATGCCAACTTTTATTTCGTCCCAGTTCTGGGGCGCTTTGTCAGCATTTGCCTTAGCGATTTTATATGCCTCATGTGCAGAACGCGCCTGAAAAATCTGCTCCGCCAAGTCTGGCGCCGTGTCAAAAAAATGCGCCGCCTGATACGCATGCTCACTCGTCGACCAGCGACGCCCACGCCAGTCAACTTGAAAGCTCGCAAAATTATCAAGCACATAAAACTCTCGTGGATAAAATCCCACAATTGACCCATCGGTGACGAGCTGCGGATCTCTAAATTGTTGAATATTACTCATGGCGTTGACCTCCCATAGCTTACTTTACCCCTCCCTATCATCCAAATCCTTTAATTTCTTGCCGTTGAACATCCAATACGCTGCGCCCTGATAGGCACCGCTGGCGTTACGCTTTCCTTTTTGTTGGAAAATATTGCGAGTTAGTGGAGATAGTTTATAGATTTCACCGTCGTACTCAACTTCTCGCTCACCAACAACAGTCGCGCTAATCGCTTTATCCTGTGCAAAAGTTATTACATCGCCGTTCTTTAGTCCTTTTCGATAAAAACTAAAGAGCGCTCCTTGTTTCCGTGACTGCGTCACTTCATCAAATTCACGTTCCTTATCAATATGCTTTGGGTACACTACTTTGCCATCAAATGCCAGCAAAAGTTGCTTAACAAGCTCGCAGTCCAGCGCAAATAATTCACTATCATCAACTTGATGCTTGCTAAAAATTTCGTGTAGTAGACTCTCCTTATCATCATAATCATCAAGTTCAATCGCAAAAAAACGCTTCAGTCCAGGAACATTATGATAGCCATTGCCTTCAAGATACCGCATTCGCTCACCATAGTTCTGCGAACCAGTCTTGCCAATTTTAATCAAACCAGAAACCGCAGTATTCATAATATAAACGATGCCCTTCATATTGTCCTTTCTCCAAGCAAAAATCACCTCTTTTGACCTCGAGAATCCGCTGGGTTTTAGCGCGGACGGTACCATCTCGATTCCAAAAGAAGTGATTCTTTTAGCTCTTTCTTATGCTATTTACGCAAGCTCACGGCGGGGTCTAATCTCAGGTGCTAAAAACTGATTTCTTCCCGCAGGCTTCGCGGTTGATAGCCGCTCATTTTGCGCTGACATCATCAGAGAAAACCTCATTAGACACACGCAAAAACGCCCTACTCTCATTGTAGCGCGTTTTTACCAAAATCCCAAGAGATTATTTGATTTCCAGACCACCCAGGACACATTCGCCCTTCAGATAGATTGTCTTTTTAGCAGAAGGCTTCGGCACAGTCTTATCATCGCTACCGCCCAAAACACCGCGAACCTCATTTTCGACAATCACATCATCAGGCAAACTAATATTAATGCCGCCACAAAAGGTAAAGATGTCGATGACTGCACCGTCCTTGATCTTTGCCTGGCGCAGGTCCAAATCGACGCCGCCAAATACCGCCGTCAGTGAGCCACCAGTGTAATCACCTCTTACTCGTGATTCTTCACCGTAGAAAATCGCAATTTTCTCATTTTCACGGCCATCAGCGGCTAATTTTTCAGCCCGCTTGCGACCTCCAGATCCAATACTAAACACCATCATCAACCCAACAGCGATCAATACCACTGGCCAGAACAGTTTCCAAATACTAACATCAATGACGCCATACGCATTCAAGCCAATTGACACGCCAGCGGCCATCAATAGCAGGCCCCACGCCCGCGTCAGCAGTTGCCGGGAGCTAACTATTGTCACCAGCCCCGCCAGAACCAGACCAGCTGCCCAAACCGTTCCCCAGAACACGTTCCAGCTATCAAACTTAATGATTTCGAGATTCCTCAGTAGCAGAACCCCGCCGAGCGCTACAATGGTAACACCAAAGAACGCTCTGACAAGAAAGTTTTTCTTCATATCTTCATTATGACATATGATCACGCGTTACCAAAGTAAAAAAATTGCAATAATGCTTTCGTAAGATAAGGCGATACGTCTAGAACAATTGCTCACCAAACTTGGCGATTATCGCCATCATGGCAAGAACTACTAAAACTGCTGCAAATAACATATCATATCCGCGATCAACAAATTTGCCCAAGGTCTTACCAGGTATATTCTTAACCAAAATATTGTACCGCGTCATGCCAAAGAAGATCAGAACCATACCAAGGTCCAGAGTCAAGCACCACGGGCACAGTGCGCCAATCACCAAATAGCTCATACCAAACATCCAGAAAGCAAAGAGCAGCCCCGCAATTACGCCACCCTGCGCGCATTGCATAAACCATTTCGGAAACTTTGTCCCCGCCAACAAAGCAACTGCTATAGTGATCATCACCGGCAAAGTTGCCAGGCCAATAAAGCTATTCGGAAAACCAAAGATTGCCGCCGACCAGTGGTTAGCAACCGCCGAACAGCTCAAAGCTGAGTTTAAGTCACAACTAAGAACCGCTTCTGAATTCTTGGCTAATACCAATGATTCAATTGATAAAGCTAGCGATGCTAACAGTCCCAATCCGCTTCCGACCAACAATGCCAATGCCGACATATGCCGTCGCTTCCGATCTTCATGAAATAACCAATTTTGCACCCTGTTAAACATAAAAACTTACCTCACTAATCGTTGGTAGCGGAGTTCCTCGCCACATATTTTGTAATTGGCCACCATCACTTAACGCAATGATCGTCGGATATTCCACAATATCATATGTCCTACAGAAATCACTGCCAGCCGCCGAGTCAGGATTGACTTCCTCCAAATCATGACCTGTCTGATTTTTGAAATCCCTGAGATAATCGAACACTGCGCGAGCGTGATCACTCTCTGTTTTATACACAACAACAACGCGCATGTTCTAATCCCTTTTCTCTCGTTGCTGAGCTAAAATTTTCTCAAATTCATCCAAGGTTTTGAAATCATAATACACACTGGCAAATCGAACATACGCTACCTCATTACGATCAGCCAAAGCGTCCAAAACCGCATCACCAATCTGTTTTGATGGCACCTCAGACTCTCCCAGCGCATACAAAGCGTCTTCAACAGCGCTGACAATTTGCTCAACCTCTTCTTCTGACTTGAAAAACTTACCAACTGATTGATGTACTGCTGAAGATAATTTAAATCGGTCAAATAACTCTCGACGGCCACTCTTTTTAAGTACTGCCAGGTTTGGTTTTTCAATCCGCTCATAGGTTGTAAACCTTCTGCCATCAGCCGTCTCCCTGCGGCGGCGAATTGCCATGCCGCCAGCAACTTCACGCGACTCAAGCACCCGACTGTCACCAATATTTACTACTACCATAGACTACTCCCTGTTCTTCTTGCGACGGCGTAAGAACGCTGGGGTGTCGTCTTCGTCGTCATCCTCATCTTCTGGTGGATTGTCCCAAATATTTGTGTCATCCTCAGCAGCAAAATGCTCAGCAGCTTCTTTGTGCTCTAGCTCCATGTCGATATTTTGCACCATTTCTTCGTCCAAGTTGTTGGAGCTAGTCTCGACTGGATTCACATCAAGCGTTACGTCCCTGTCGTGGAAGGTCTCGCTGTCAAATCCTGTAGCAATGACTGTAATCACCAAATCATCTTCCATTTCTGGCTTCAACGTCGCACCAAAGATGATATTTGCATTTGGCGACACCGCGCTGGTGATAATTTCCGCCGCTTCTTGGATTTCCGCCATGCTCATGTCGTAGCCACCGGTAACATTGAACAGTACACCCTTGGCGCCGTCAATTGACACTTCAATCAACGGCGACTCAATCGCCTGCTGGGCTGCCTGAGCTGCTCGATTCTCACCGCTCGCCCGACCAATACCCATCAAGGCTGAGCCAGCATTGCTCATGATAGCCTTCACGTCAGCAAAGTCCAAGTTAATCAATCCGTGCTCGGTGATCAATTCAGAGATGCCCTGCACACCCTGGCGCAACACGTCGTCAGCAATTTTGAAAGTTTCCAATAGCGGAGTGCGTCGATCGATAGTCTGCAACAAGCGATCATTTGGAATAGTAATCAACGTATCAACTTGTCGACCCAGGTGAGTAATTGCCCAATCAGCATTCACTCGGCGTTTTTCACCTTCAAAGCTAAATGGTCGCGTGGCAACACCAACCACCAAAATACCCAACTCACGAGCGATCTCGGCAACCACGTACCCAGCACCAGAGCCCGTTCCGCCACCAGCACCAATCGTCACAAACACCATGTCAGCGCCTTCAAGAGCGGCACGAATTTCTTCACGTGATTCATTAGCGGCTGCCTCACCAACCGCTGGGTCAGCACCAGCACCAAGACCGTTTGTCGTGGAATGTCCCAAATGAATTTTGACGTCAGCTTTTGAGTTATGCAACGCTTGTGCGTCGGTATTCATAGCGATGAACTGCACACCGTTGAGGCCAGCGTCTTTCATGCGGTTGACTGCTGAACCACCAGCGCCACCAACACCAACAACTTTGATGCTAGCAAATGTCTGAACTTCGCTTGGTTGTATTTGTGGCATTATTGTATCTCCCCTCTAATCTCTATCCAGTATATCATCTTTGACCCTGGAGTGGTCATATTTATTTGAATTTTGCGAACAACCCACCTAAGAATCCGCCAGCCTTTTGGGCAACTTTACTAGCTTTTTTACCATGAGTTCCTTCAGAGCGGGACGGATTGGTGGATATTGCCAACATTAGTCCTATAGCCGCTGCATACTCTGGATCTTTGATATCATCGGTCATGCCAGCATAATCCTGCGGTTTGCCGATTTTCACTGCCAGGCCAATCTGTTCTTTGGCAAATTCAGCCAAGCCCTTAACTTTAGCGCCACCACCAACTAACACGGCTCCGCTCGGCATTTTGCTGATGCCACCTGCCTTTTTCAGTTCCTTAGCGACCAGCTCAAAAATTTCTTCATAGCGCGCCTCAACGATTTCTGCAACTTCTGCCCGGTGAAAAACCTGTGTTTCCTTCTCGTGCTTAATGTCAACCACGCCCGTAGTCTCGCCACCCAATTCACCATGCTGTAACTTAACTTTTTCAGCAATTTCCAAATCAACCTTAAGACCAATCGCCAAATCATTGGTGACATTTTGTGAGCCCATCGGCACGACTGAAAGATGCTGCAAATCACCCTCTTCGAATACCGCCACGCCCGTCGTGGAAGCCCCGATGTCGATCACAGCCACACCATTTTCCATCTGAGATTCATTCAACACCGCCTGAGCGCTCGCCAACACCGTTGGAACTATTCTAACAGCATCGATATTGGACATCTCTGCCAACTTGTGCAAATTCCCCAAGTGCGGCACCAATCCAGAAACAACATTTGCTCGTAGTTCCAGCCTCGTCCCCGTCATGCCAATTGGGTTTTTGATGTTATCTTGCCCATCCAATCGATATTCATACGGAACTACTTCCAAAATCTCACGATTTGCAGGAACTTTTCCAACTGTCGCTACATTCTCCAGACGCGCTACGTCGTCTTCCGTCACTTCACTACTGCTTGCATTAACAGCAACCATACCGTCTACTTTAGTACTGATGATATGTACGCCATTGGTACCCAAAGCAGCTTGATTCACTCGATGTCCGCTCATTCGCTCAGCCGCATCAAGCGCCGTATCAATCGCCGCCGCTGGCCCATTCAAGTGCGTAATCACGCCCTTACGCATCCCGCTATTGGGAGCTTGCCCCACTCCAATAATTCTTGGCACGCCCGTTGTTTCGTCGATGTGCCCGATAACACATCGCACTTTTTTCGTGCCGATATCAATTCCTACCGCATAATGAGATTGTTCTTGCATATGCTTACAGTATATAGGAATATGGGGTCATTTTGCAAGCTGTCAAAAAAGCATAAGCATGATACACTAAGCATATGAAACGTAGTACTTTTTCTCATAAGCCTGGGTTTACATTAGTGGAGATGATCATTATCATTTCTGTTATTGCTATTCTCTCAGCAATTGGCATCGTGAGTTATCAACATGTCAGGCAAAACGCCTATGACGCCAAAGCCAAAAATGCGCTGCAACAAGTTGAGACGGCATTCAAAGCCTATATCACAGCAGGCAATAAAATACCGATGCGCTACTACCATCCTCTCAAGTTTTATAATGACCCAGGTGGTGGATGGATGGATCTTGGAGTGTCCGTCTTTCATGGTGGCGGGATAGGTAATGCGTTAAATAAAGCTGGTTTCCTGTCTGGCAATATAACAGATGATCTGAAAAATGGTCCCAAAAAGGACACTGACTTGAAAAATAATATCGGCTTTCGGCAATGCGGCAAAGACAAAGTCTTTTTCTACATTGAAATATATGGCAAAGGTATCGAACAGCGTGAATTCAGCAAAAAAATGGAAGACCTTCACTGCCAACAAAAAACCGACGAAGCCTGGCTGGCCGAACACGGTATTAGCCGCTACGCAGGCGGCTGGGGTAGTGGAAACTTCCGCATCCAGCCAAATTATCTCGTTGCAGAAATTGATTTAACGTAGTTCTATAGCTTCGTCAAAATTTCCGCGCCCGTCTCAGTAATTAGTACGGTGTGTTCAAAATGCGCACCCAGACTGCCATCTTTCATGCTAATCGTCCAGCCGTCATCCTCGGTAACAATTTTCTCACCACCGAGGCTCGCCATCGGCTCGATAGCGATGGTATCACCAGCGTGCAACACCGGACCAGTACCGCGCTGGCCATGATTTGGAATCTCTGGACTCATGTGCATTTCCAGCCCCACACCGTGACCAACCAGCTCGCGAATGAT
>CAUVPC010000036.1:0-7737 GCA_963553655.1 uncultured Candidatus Saccharibacteria bacterium | reverse complement strand
ACCAGAATCCCCGCCAGAAGATCCACCGGATGATGAACCACCACTACCACCGGAAGCACCTGTAGCAACAGCACCAGAATCCCCGCCAGAAGATCCACCGGATGATGAACCACCACTACCACCGGAACCACCTGTTGATGCACCAGCAGAGGCAATATCACCTCCACCACCGGCACCAGTCTTGTTCGCACCACCATTATTAGAAGCCCCGGAAACTAATGACCCCATACCACCACCAACTGCTGTACCTGCAATAGCGCCAATAGCACCAACAGCAGCACCAGCTGCGGAGGCTGCACCAGCAAGTAATTGTCCCCCACCTGCACCCCCTGCCTGAGAGACCGCCGGCACCAACATTCGCACCAATGTTGGTGCGATTAATCCAGTAAGCGCAATCATGACAACGTTAACAACATCATCAATTAATGGCAACATACTATTAGGGTCTGTTGCTGGTGATGGTCGGGTAACATTCCATAGCACCACTGCATACAGCAACGCACATACTGGTTTAAACGCCAGTGCAGCAATCGTATATGACACCAAGTGATGTAATCCAGACCGGCCCACTTCACTAAAAGATAAAGCCGCAAATAATGGAGTAAGACCTACTGCAATAGGTAGAATTAATGCCCTGATAATTAACGCTAAAAGTTGCATGATTGAACCTGCCATTGCAACAATTGCGAGAATAGCCATGAGAATCGGGCCAGCTCCGCTATCTGAAAAAGATGTCATCTTTATGAACGTATCTGATGATGTTGCTCCAAAACTATCCAAAATAGATTTGGATAGTTTATCAGATACTGCTAACGCTGGAGCAATTGCTCCTGGGAAGCATGTTGAGAAGATGAACCATTTCCCCAAGTCCTGGCCCATGTCTTCTAGTCCTTCTTGCAACCCTCTTCGCCGAGATGCAACCATACGAATGCCACCAATCAGGAATGATGCCATAAGCGCCATACCAGATAACCCAAAGACAATATTTTTTACACCTTGAGTATTGGCATTGACATCGACTCTTCGATTGATATCAAAATCCATCCAGAAAGTCATGACAAGCTGCATAGCTTGGGTATTACCCTCATATAGTGCCTTTGTGAATTTGCCAATAGGATCCCCCCAAAAAGCGCGAATCACTACTGGCGCCAGTGTTATAGCAGTAGAAATTGGATATCCTACGCTTTTACCATAACTTTTCTGGTAAATACCATTATATTCAGTTTGAGCGTGAGATGTTGGAGCAGCAAAGGCAAAACACAATACTACAATTCCTACCACTGCAATCTTCCGTAACAGTCGAACATCAATCACTGCTAATTTCCACACTGGCATTTATCCTTTCGGTTCTTTCGAACTATTAAAAGCAACAAAATCAGTAAGACGTTCTTGTTTAATTTCTTCCATGTCTGGAGCCTGTTTCTGGGGTGGAATTACTACCCGCCATTGCCCAGATGTTGCTGATAACTGCACTGGATAGGCTGTCAACATTCCATCAGGCCATTGCGTTGCTAACACCACAACAGCCTTCTCATTGCTATATTCACTGAATTTAAATGCTACAAAACGAGCTGGTTTATCTACAGTGCCTTTGACTGTTACTAAACCTCGTGATTGGGCCCATTGATCTCGTCCAATACCAGGCTCTAATAAATATTCTGCCACTTGTGGCCATACCTGATCATCCGCACCAGCCATCCATGATTGTGCTGTAATCGCTGCCAGCACCGCACCTTGCGGTGTATGCGAGAAACCATGGGGAACTGGCTGAGATTCTGTAGGGCCATCAGGACCTTTTGGCACAATTAAGCCAGCTGGTCCGGGTGACCATGATGCTTGTGGGGCAATTGCAGTAGATGATGTGTTTGTTTGAGGGATAGTATTAGATTGATCTTTGCTACATCCAGTAGTACCCTCAAGGATGAAAATCATCATTAGTGATACAATTATTCTCACTATTTTCATTTTTATCCTCACTTATGCAAAAAATTTTGCTAATGAAGCCGCTCCAGTGATGAAAAATAATCCGATTGCAATCCGCATTGCTGTAATTTGTGCATCACTTGATGACATGGGTTCTCCCCTATTACGATCAATCATCATCATGACACCCATCATCATGATTGATAACATTGAGAGAGCTAATCCCACATACATCACCCACCCTAACCACTGCATGACCTCATGCGTCACTCCTCCTGGCGGTGTCCATGGACTAGATGGTGGCACAATAGCCTCACCTGTATAGTTATCCACTATGCCTTTTCCAGGCTGAGATGTTGCCGATTTTGTCGATTTTTCTGACCTAGTTTTAGTACTCTTTGGCGTAGATGATGTCGGTGACGTTTTCTTTGTATCTCTAGGTTCCGTATTTTCAGGAGTGGCCTGATTTGCGGTTTGTGACGCTTTTGCACTCGTTGACGCATCATGCGGTTCAGAAGGGTGGGCCCCTTCCTCACCGGTAAGAGCAATTGGTTTGGGTGGATCCGCAAGAATCATTAGATAAATGCTCCAACAATACTGGTAGCACCACCAAGCAACATGACCCCAAATCCAATCCGCATAGCCATTGCTGTTGCTTCTTCACTCGATCCTTCCCTTCGTGAAACAGCCATCGTAATGCCAGCAACCATCACACCTACAATCGCCATAGCGATACCGATATAGAATGCAAAATTCAATCCTTGATTGATTTTGTCACCGAATCCGCTGGGTGCCTGCGGCGTAATGTTCTGACCTGGCATCTGAGCCAAAACCATAGCAATTGAGTTAAGTAGTTTCATTGTCATCTTCTCCTTCTATTTCTGTTGGTATTTCTTCAGTGGCTTCAACGTTGGATGAAGTACCAGACATGTTTCCAGAATGTGCAGACTTCACTGTGGCAAATAGCTCTTTGCCTATTGTGGCTACTGATATAGGACATGATTCAGTGGGAGGTCTTTTTCGTGCTTTTCGCGATACATCAATTTCATCTCCTGGAGCCCAGGTTGCCAAAGTGCCTTCTTCAACTATCCGTAATGCAGGCAAATACGGGATTTGCCACACCGTGACAAGTTTTTCGATTACTTCTAGCTTATTAATCAAAGCCTTTGGCAACTTCCCTACCGCATCAGCAATAATTATTACTCCGATAATCGTAATCTCATCCAAGGTATGAAGACCTTGGAGCACAACCTGATGGGCTCTTTCCAAACCCCGCATTGTTGATTTTGCTACTACAACGCAAAATCGGTATTCATCATGGATTGGCCATACCTGACCAGCATCACCACAAAAAGCCAACATTTCCGATAGCATGGTACAACCAGCACCACCATGAGCTGCCACTAGCCATAACGCCGGCGGATATGTTGACCGGTCATTATCGACAGCCGTCACCTGCCATAATGATTCAGTTGCAACTGGCAACATAACCTCCTTATTGAGATTGATTTTGCGTGGTGGTGATCCTGGCATTCGTTTGGTTTCTCCCTATAGATCATGCTATTCAGCTTGTTCACTATCTGTAGGCTCTTCTGACTCTTGCTCCACAGCTGACGATGTGACCTTTGGCATGGTCATCTTCCTTACTTTCGCTGTGGAAGGAGAATCAGTACTGCCTACTTTCTTCATCGAAGCTGTTGCATCAGTCACTGCCTTTTGATCATAATCCGTTCCTTTGACAGTAGATTTCTTCTTTGACTGCGCTACCAGTGCTTCAGGCGCCTCATCACCCAATTCATCTGCTGCTACTCCAGATAGCCATGATGTGGTCGCTGATTGCGCACTATCGCCGGATTCTGTCATTGGTTGTTTCCGATAAGCTGAATCTTCAACAGTTTGACTCACTACAGTAGCAACCGTAGTCTCGGCAATCTCAGGAACTTCAACACCACCTGCTTTCGCTTCATCCATAACTCGTAAAGCACCAGTTGTCGCAGTCTCGGGAGTAAATAAATCAACACTAGCTTCGATTACTTTTACACCAGCAAGAGCTACACCTGCCATAGGATCTAGTGTTGCAGCAGCTGCAATCTGCGCGATATTACTCGGAGTCACAACTTTTTTCGCCAAAGTAACACCAGCAGCAAGCGCCATACCACCAAGTTGTTGGCCCGCAGCAACTAACCGTTGATCAAACTCTGATTGCTCTACATGGGATTCACTATTATCAGCAATGCGACCAATAAGGGTCTTTTCTGCGCTTTCCGCCCGATTAAAGGTGAACCCATTACTTCCGAAGTTTACATCTTCCGCCAATGTTTCCGCTCCCGCAAGTGCAACTGCTGGCCCTAGCACATCAGCAATATGGCGGACACTGCCTTCAGGGTTTTTAGCAAAATCGACATCTTTATTGGTCACTTCTGCCAGGCGTGTTAATGGAGCTGGTTTTTTCACACCACAACGTGTATCTCCTTCAGCACACCATGAGACTGTGCGATCTGAAAGTTCTCCATAACCACGAGGGGATTCTTTTTCAGCCACTGTCGCTAAACCTGTACCCTCTGTCGTTTCAGACGCAAACCCCTCAGTTGCAGCAGAAACGTTGCGTCCCGAAGTTCCGGGTGCAGCAGCAGGCGCATCAGCACCCGATGCTACAGTTGGCTGGTCTTTACCTCGTGTGGGATCAGCAAATGTTGCCACACCAGCAACCAAATTCGGCTCAATGACACCTTTACCTGCACCAATATCACGAGAAATTTCACTAACAATTGCAGCTCCCTGATTATCACCAACCAATGCCACTTTAGTTGCAGGACACTTCTTGTGAATATCAGCTATTGTTTGGTTGGTTTTTTCTTTACCTGCTGCTGTAGTGCTTCGCCAATCATCATCGGTCTCAGCATGAACTCCTGGAATAAATGCTCCTGTCCGAATTCCCGTAATGTTAACGTATGTTCGTCCAATTTTTGCACTAGATTGGGGCTCATTGGTTGACGTTGATGTAGTAGTGACTGCTGATGATGTTACGGTTGGTGACGACGTAGCAGTGGGTTCTTGTGGTTTTGTTGAGGTTGAACCCCAATAATCTTGTTTCTTCCACTCTGATCCTTGTTGTGTTGTAGTCGCCGTCATAGAGCTCGTAGATGGCACTGCTGCACTTGCCGATGCGCTACTCGATGGATTAGGTGCTTCAGAGAAACCTGCGGATTTGTCAACGTTTTTATCGTTGGCAGCTGTCACTACTGGAGAAACCACATCCCCCAAGAAACCGGTATCTTCACTACTTTGTGCTTTTGCATCTTGGGAATCATGTACGACTACAAATTGCATCTTTGGACATCCACCTCCTGTCTCTTCTGCATAACCAGGAAGGGGAACAAACAACGATGCAGTGATCAAACTAATGATTACTACACGTGCAATTTTCATTTCTCTTTCAACCATCCTTTCCCTAAATTCTTAAGTTTGTTCTGGTACTGGGCGATCTTCAATCTTCCAGATTTTATATTCATTATCTATTTTTCTCGTAGTTATTGTTTGCAAAAACAACAGCTCTTCGCCTTTGGGAGTACGAACTGTTGTTTCCGCATCAACAATTTCTCCAGTAACATCACTAATTTTCACGCAATAGTCTGAACCCACTAATTCCCCAGCCGAAGTTAACCAATCCACCGATGTTAGATGGCTATCAGAGGCAATAATTTTTTTCAGAGCTTTAGTATCACCAGTAAAATATGCCTTCTGAAATTCAGCCACTGCTCCCTGCGCAGTTTTCCTATTAGCTTTTGGTTGATTTGGGCATTTTTCATCTTTTGAGGCAATCACTGATGATGTAGTTGCTGGCTTAGTAGACGTCACAACCGGCGGTGGTGTTATTGATACTAATGTTGTAGCACTCGCCATATCCTGGGTTTTTGGATGTATAGATTTGATAACTCCAAAAGCCGAAGCACCAATTAGCATGATCAAACAAGCGATCGCAGCAACCCATAATTGTTGACGTCCCGTTTTAATCCTCTTTGGCTTCTTTAAGGATTGTTGTTCCATTTCTGTATCATCAACAGTATCAATGGAATCATCCTCAGCATCATCAACAACCAAACCGTTCGTTGAATCTAATTGATCATCTACATGATCATCATCCTCATCAAACCAGCTCGTTCCCATGCTTTCTCACCTCGCATATTGGATTTTCAGCTATGCTGCAGGCAGCGACCCCATAGACAGATCTGGCAATTGAAGATTTGCAGCATTAATACTAGGCAACTGTGTTGCAGATGATACAAGTACAGATTCAACAGAAGTTTGATCTGCAATAACTGGCATCTTTGGTGTATCAGGTTTAGTGGCCGCTTGTGGACCACTAGGCATAGAATCACCCGGTTTGTCACCAGCAAGCGGCTCTGCACCCTGTGACACTCGGGCTTGGGATTCCAAATCCCAGGTAGTATCAGCCACAGTACGATCAAACGCAGCACGTCCACCAGGAACCATTGAAGCACCAGCTTGAGCACCAAACAATAAGCCAGCAGGAGCGCCAAGCATAGCACCCGCTGTAACACCTACTGCACCACCCGCAACAGGGCCAACAACTTGAGAAGCTGCAGGCCAACATAAAGCTGCTGGTACTGCAGCCGCAGGATTAACTGGAATAGTCGCAGTGATTGCGCCACAAATCATGGCACCAGTACCAACACCTACAGCAGCACCGGCAGCCCCAAGACCAGCAGCACCGGCAGCTGCACCAATCATAGCTCCACCAAGTGCGCCACCAGCTGCTGCACCACCAGCAGCTTCCATAACACCACGATCTTCTTGGCGAATATTCCGACTAAACGTCTTAGCAACATTCACGGGATTTAAGACTCTGGATCCAGCAGGTGATAGCATAACCATCCCCGGAGAAGTCTCATACACAACTTTCTTGGTAATCACATTCTTTACAACCACTGGTTGTACAGCCTGTGGAGCACCTGGAATATATCGAACTGCTTCAACCCGATGTATTGGTGTTGACTGCACCGTTTGTGGAGGTGCTTGTTGAATGGGCGGCTGCTCCTGGGCATCCTGCGTACCTGGTTGTGAAACCACTTTCGGCACAGCATTAGCAGTGCTAATACAAGTGGAAGCCATAGTTAATGCAGTCAATACCCCTGCTGTCATTCGTGTAGTTCCCAAACTAGATGCACGACGGTGTTTACCAGCCATTACATAACTCCTTAAAACAAATCCGAAATCTAAACCTGTATAACAGGCACACATTTATCAAAACATTCATATACACGCCACAAATACCTATGACCATCACAGATGAAGCCCTAAGCGAGTAGCGCAAGAACTAATAAGATAATATTTACACTACACCAGCCCATAAGGCCATAGACAGGAACAAATACTATTTGTAAATTTTTACTAAAACCCGACGTTAAACACATCAAGGGTCAACCCATCTTACAAATCATGCACCATAACAGCTACCCCATAAAGGTGAAAGCACAAATGATAAATTAGCTAATCTTACAAAATTTAATCCATATTAACTCAAAATTAAGCAACAATTCAACAAACATATAAATGTATCGGCAAACAGAAAAAATTTTACCAATACCCCCATGCAAGCCATCTATTGACTCTCTATAGATCATCTGCCACACTTCATATTTGGCGGGGCAGACCAAATTTACCCATTAAAAGATATACCTAATAATTTAGCCGACGTTTACCCATTACAATATTAAGAAAACATATTATGAATTACCGAGAACTAGCCGCCAACCAGCGAGGGTTTCTCCTCCGGTCTCAACTCACCGAAGA
>CAUVPC010000035.1:0-7839 GCA_963553655.1 uncultured Candidatus Saccharibacteria bacterium | reverse complement strand
ACGATGACCTTCTTAAACAGGAGTTCTTGCAAGGCGCAACCATCCAGCAGCTTAGCCAAAAGCTTGGTCGTCATGAAGGCTCAATCAAGATGCGGTTGCAGAAGCATTTTGGGGAGGATACCGTAGCGTAAGCAGAATATACGGTATAATGATAGATATGACGGAGACAAAACGATCGAATCCAAGCTTTCCAAAACGATTTTTATGGGGTGCGGCTATTTCGGCGCACCAAACAGAGGGAGGCTTGAACAATCAGTGGACCGCCTGGGAACTGGAAAATGCCAAAAAGCTAGCCACGCAGGCGCCGTACAGCTTTGGACGAACTGCCATGTGGTCACATGTGGAAAAAGAGGCTACGAATCCTGGTAATTACGTTTCAGGCACCGCTGTTGAGCATTATTCACGCTACGAGGAAGATTTCCAGCTATTAGCGCAGATGGGGCTTAATTCATTTCGGTTTGGAATTGAATGGGCTCGTGTGGAGCCGGAAGAGGGCGCTTGGGATGCGTCGGTCATTGATCATTACCGCACCTATTTGAAGCGGCTGAAAGAGTTGGAAATCACCCCTGTGGTGACACTGTTTCATTTTACTTTGCCAGTTTGGTTTGCTGAGAAGGGTGGCTTTGAGAAGCGAAGTAATGTGGCTTATTTTGTGCGATTTGTGGAAAAAATTCTGGATGAATTGGGCCGTGATTTGGAGTGGATTATTAGTATCAATGAGCCGCTGGTGTATGTCGGAGAAAGTTATTTTCAGGGAACATGGCCGCCAAATCAAACTAAAAAGCTGCTTGGATTTAAGGTGTTACTGAATCTGATACGGGCGCACAAACAGGTCTATCAGCTGGCGTGCAAAAATCGCCGCCACAAGGTGTCAATGGCGCATAATCTATCGTACATTTATGCTGGAGATGATGCGTGGGTATCGCGGTTGAGCACTCGAGTAACTGACTATTTGGTCAATCAGTGGATCGTTCGGCGAGTGCGCAAACACAGTAATTTTTTGGCGATCAATTATTACTTTGCGCAGCGGTTCTTTGGTTATCGGATACATAATTCTGAGAAAAACCCAGAAAGTGATTTGGGCTGGGATATGCAGCCAGACAAATTGTATGAGTTGCTGATTGAGACGTACAGAAAGCATCAATTACCAATTTTTATCACAGAAAATGGGCTAGCTGACACAACAGATAAGCACCGCAAGTGGTGGCTGATGGAAACAATTCGAGCCATGGACAGGGCGCTCAAAGAAGACGTCAAGATTATCGGCTATTTGCACTGGAGTCTACTAGATAACTTTGAGTGGGACAAGGGGTATTGGCCTAAGTTTGGACTGGTAAAAGTTGATAGAAAGACCATGGAACGCACCCTGCGGGCAAGTGGTAAATGGTATGGTATGGTTGTGAAGCGATTGCGATCATAGTGTCCAGCTAGCCACATAGTACACTAGACTTTTCCACAATTTTGTGGAAAAGTTTTCATTTGGGGATAAAATGGGTAGAAAGTACTAAAAAGGACTTGCAAGTGGGTAGTTGTGGGTAGTATTATGAAGTCAGTGGTAACGGCAACAGTCGTTGAACAATAACAAACAACCACTAACATTAAAAAATCAATCTAATTCCGTCAGGGAAGGAGCCTCAGTGCAAGTAGATTACTTTGAGCGAAAGCTGGACGACAAGCGTCGTTTGACGATGCCGGCTGAACTCAGAGAGGAATTTGCGTCTGGTGTGGTTCTGACCAGAGGGTTTGGCAAATATCTCCACCTCTATCCACGGCGTGTCTGGGATAAGGAGGTTGAAAGCGCCTTGCAGGGTAGTATCCTGGATGAG
Organism: uncultured Candidatus Saccharibacteria bacterium; assembly: GCA_963553655.1. GTDB lineage: Bacteria > Patescibacteriota > Saccharimonadia > Saccharimonadales > Saccharimonadaceae > Nanosynbacter. The sequence goes on along the minus strand of CAUVPC010000035.1, from coordinate 6,013 downwards.
CGAATTGCCGACCTGAACGTCAAGTTCCGACGGGGTAAAACAGCATCCACGCTCGACCAAAAACAAGGTCGGGTGACAGTAGAGCAGCATTTGCTGGACTATGCTGGCATTGATCGGGAAATTGTGGCGGTTCGCGCCGGAGCATATTTCCGAGTGATGGCAGCCGATGCAGTCGACGCGGATTGATGAATTGTACGCACATTAACAATTAGGAAACCTCTCGAGATCAACTACCTGGGTATTTGAGAAGAGCACTCGTGGCTATTTGCTCCACAATAAAAACGGCAATGCACCTTCCTTAAAACACCTCCCAAAAAAACTCCACCTCACACATAAGTCTCTTTTGGAAAACACGCTTTTCCTCTCTTAAAGACATAAAAAACAAACACAAAACAAACACAAAAGCTCAAATTAAATATCCAGATAGGTGATCTCGAGCATTATTCCGTTATAATGGAGTAATGATGAGTATTAAAGAACATCCACCACAGCCGGATTTGTCGAATGACGCTCCGGTTCATGTTCCCGTACTCTTAGAGGAGACCGTGCGTGCGCTCACCCCTCGTCGGGGTGAAGCGTACCTTGATTTGACTGCTGGATATGGCGGTCATGCGCGGGAGATTCTCAAGAGGACAGATAACTATTTGAACGCTGTATTGGTCGATCGCGATAGTAACGCGATTCGAACATTAGGCGATTTGACAGAACAAGGTGTCGAATTGATGCATCAAGATTTTGCGTCAGCGGCACGTGATTTGGTCAAGCTTGGGCGAAAATTTGACGTGATTTTGGCTGATTTGGGGGTGTCGTCACCGCAGCTTGACAGAGCAGAGAGGGGTTTTTCATTTCGTTTTGATGGTCCGTTGGACATGAGGATGGACGACACAACGAAGATGACAGCAGCTGATATCATCAATCACGCTTCAGTGGATGAATTGGTTCGGCTGATAACCCTGTACGGCGAGGAGGCTCGTTCGCGCGCTATGCATATTGCGAAAGCGATTGTAGCGCATCGTCCGATGACGCGAACGTCTGAGCTGGCTGAACTGATTGAGCGGACTGTTGGTCGCGGTGGACTAAAAAGACATCCAGCGACTCGCACCTTTCAAGCCCTCAGAATTGAAGTTAACCAAGAACTTCAGCAGGTAGAGCAGGTATTGCCATTATTACCTCAGCTGCTCAATCCAGGCGGCCGTGTCGGCATTATTAGCTTTCACAGTCTGGAAGATCGATTGGTTAAACGTTTTTTCAAGGAGCAATCAGAAGCAGGGTATGAAGCCGAGCTGATGATTCCTGATAAAAAATTGATTCTAGGGACTACAGATGTTTACAATCCGCGCAGTCGGAGCGCTAAGCTTCGCTGGGCCGTAAAAACATAACACAAAAAGGAGGCAATTATGCCAGTACACATCAAAGTTCAGTTCCAAGATGCAGACCACTCCGAGAGCGTTGCTGTTCGCCGCGGCTAATTAGTCGTTAGTAGAATAGCTGACGCACTATCCGGACAGTGTATCAGTTGATGATCTGGTCCGTCCTTAGGTTTAGAGGCGGACCGGGTTATCTTGGAATGTCACAATTTTAGAAATTATATAACAAACATAACATAGAAAACAGAATGTACGCACGATCCACCACTTTCACACCTCGACGGCAGCAACAGATGCGCCGCAATCAAAATGCAACTCGTTTTCGGTCTAATGTCAAACTCGGCCCAGTGGCTCATACAGTGCTGGTTGCGCTGATGGTTGCTGTGCTTGGCTTGATCTACTTGACGCAGGCGACTAAAACGTCCGCGTACAGTAAAGAGTCTCAAGGCTTGGACAAACAGATTAGTGAACTTCATGCCAAAAAGTCTGAACTTGAAGTGCAAAATGCTCGATTGACGGCTCTTGATAAAGTGAAAAATAGCAACGTGGCGTCAGCCATGAGTAAGCCATCACAAACTGATTACGCTAACTAGACAAAAGTGGTATAATTTAAGAAGCACTATGAAGGGGCGACTTGCGCAATCACGAACGAGTTTACTCGCCATTATTCTGCTGGGGATAATGGCAGTTTTTGTGTTGAGATTATTTCAATTACAGGTGCTGCAGCACGGCAAATACGTTGAACTGGCAGCGCGCAATCAGCAGCGTACATTGGTGATTCCGGCCACGCGGGGCGAAATTTACATGATGGATGGCAAGACGCCGGCTCCAGTGGTGCTGAATCGTATGATATTTAATGTGGTGGCTGATCCGCAAACCGTTTCTGATAATCAACGCCATGAGATCATTCAAGCGCTGCGTCAGACAGCTGGTGATAAGATCATGGAAAATGCTGAGGGGCGACTTGCTAACAAAAAGTCGCGCTATGAAGTTTTGGCGCGCGGTTTGACGCTAGACCAGGCTGAGCAGATGAAGAAGAAGGATTTTTCAGGCGTATTGTACCAGCTCAACTCGGTTCGGAATTATCCAGAAGGAGCTCTGGGCGCACAGGTACTGGGCTTTGTCAATGCAAATGGCGAGGGCCAGTACGGCGTGGAGGGAGCGCTGGATAAACGGCTGAAGGGTAGTGACGGACTGCTGCGAGCAGTGACTGACGTGCGGAATGTGCCGCTGATGATAGGTAAGAATGATGTGAACATTGAAGCAAAGGCAGGTGAAGATTTAGTGTTGTCAATTGACCGCAATGTCCAGAGTTATGCCGAAGAAGCTCTCAAACGTGGCCTGCAAAAAGCTGGCGGTACAGAGGGCAGTGTGGTGGTGATGAATCCTAACAATGGCCGAGTGTTAGCCATGGCGAATTATCCAACGTTCAATCCTGCCGAGTACAACAAGGTTCAAAATGCAGCTGCGTTCATTAACGCCGCAACCATGACACCACAAGAACCGGGGTCAATCATGAAATCATTTACTATGGCGATGGGAATTGACAAGGGTGCGATTACGCCAAATACCACCTACCAGAACACTGATTGTACCCAAGTTGGCGACCGTAAGATTTGTAATGCAGTGCGCGGTTTGACTGGTACAACCACCATGCAGCAAGCACTAAACAACTCGCACAACGTTGGAACAGTGACGGTTGGGCGAAAACTGGGTGATGGTTCGTATATCAATAACGCCGCGCGGCAAACGATTTACCAATACTTTCATGATAAATATGGGTTTGGTGAGAAGACGGGGATTGAGCTGTCAGAAGCACAGGGTTTGATTACCAGTCCGACTGAACAAGAAGGAAATGAAGTTCGGTATGCAAACATGACATTCGGGCAGGGAATGAACCTAACGCCAATCCAAGTCGCCTCGGCGTTTTGCTCAATCATTAATGGAGGAGTGTACTACCGTCCAACGGTCATCGCTGGAGTGAAAAAGGGCGATGCTGTCGAGTGGTCAAAGCCGCAGCCGCTGCGTCACACAGTGAGTGCGGAAACATCTACCCAGATGCGCACAATGCTGGATACAACGCGCCATTCATTTTGGGTAGGCAAGGACGATAAGCCAGGCTATCTTGTCGGCGGTAAGACAGGTACGGTAGAGCTTTTGGTGAACGGTGCATACAGTATGAAAGAAACGGCTGGTACCTACGTTGGTTTTGGTGGCACAGATAAGCCAGAATATGTCATAATGATAAGGGTATCGGCGCCAAACAAGCACGCTGCGCTGGAAGGTAGTGTTCATGCGTCGCCAATTTTTACTGATATTTCGAACTGGATGATTGAGTATTTGAAATTATCACCGAGGAGATCCTAAATGAAAAGCTATATACAAACGGTAACAAACGAAATGACCTATATCTTTGTGTTGAGTCTGGCGGCGTTCTTACTGGCAATGTTTTTGACGCCAATTTACACGTTCTTTGCTTATAGATATCAATTCTGGAAACGACAACGTACCTCTGCGGTGACCGGGGAAAAGCTTCAGGTATTTGATAAGCTTCACGAGGAAAAGTTACGTCGTCATATCCCAACGATGGCCGGCATCATTGGTGTAGTTTCCATCATCTTGATCACCGTGCTCTTCAATCTGGACCGCAGGCAAACCTGGTTGCCGCTGGCGGCTTTTGTTGGTGGCGCAGCTGTAGGGCTGATAGATGATTATTTGAATATCTTTGGCAGTAACAAAAAAGACGCTGGCATGCGGGCGCCTGTCAAATTTGCACTAATTACACTAATTGGTTTGGTACTGGGCTGGTTCTTTTTTGCCAAACTGGGCGTTAGTAGCTTTCATGTACCGTTTTATGGTGATTTATCAGTCGGCTGGCTGATTATACCACTGTTTGCGTTTGCCGTTGTCGCTACGGGTAATGCCGTTAATATTTCGGATGGACTGGACGGCCTGGCGGGTGGACTGCTGGCTATCAGCTTTGTGATGTTTGGCGTGATTGCGCTACTGCAGGGGAACTTCTTATTGGCTGGTTTTTGTTTTACGGTGGTCGGTGCATTGCTGAGCTATTTGTGGTTCAATATTTACCCAGCGAGGTTTTTCATGGGCGATGTTGGGGCGTTCGCATATGGAGCAAGTTTAGGCGTGGTGGCGATGCTGACGAACTCATTATTACTCCTCCCAATCATTGGTCTCTTGTTTGTGGTAGAAGCGGGCTCCAGCGCCTTGCAAATTGCCAGTAAGCGACTGTTTGGTCGAAAAATCTTCAAATCTGCACCGATTCACCATCACCTGGAGGCTAGTGGCTGGCCGGAGACCAAGATTACCATGCGTTTTTGGGTAATTGGCTGCGTGATGGCGTTCATCGGTTTCCTCGTGGCTTTAGCGGGAGGGCATATTGCGTAACACCATTCCCAATGTGCCAGCCGGAACGATTCGTAAGCATCGGCCGGTCTATCAGGTGGCATTATGTGTCAGCCTGTTGTTGCTATTGGGTTTGGTGGTGATGTATGCTTTGGGGCCACAACGAGCCAATGTCATGAATTTTGCATACGGCACGAACTACGGCGATATGTTTTTCTTTAACAAGCAGCTTATTTCCGTTGTAATTTCCTTTGCGGCGTTTGCTGCATGTGCTATTATTCCATATAAAATTTTCACTGAAAAATATGCGAATTGGCTGTTTGTTGGTGGCTTATTCTTCTGTTTCTTGCTGGTAGCGCTGGGCATGTTGGGTGTTTCGTTTGCGCAGGAAACCAATGGTGCGTACCGCTGGTTCTATCTTGGCGGACTGGGAAGTTTTCAGCCGGCTGAATTATTAAAATTTGGTATTTTGGTGTTTATCGCTGGATTTTTGGGCAAGCGTATGCGACAAGGCAAAATCAACGACGTGGAGGAGACGCTTATTCCGCTCGGTATTGCAGCAGCGATAGCTATGTTTATTGTGGTGGTGCTACAAAAAGACTTGGGAACTGGTTTGGCACTGGTTGCCATCGTCTTGTCCATGCTGGTGGTTTCAGGCATGCGGTCAGATATTCTCTGGAAAATATTGGGTGTTTTACTGGCAGCAGGTGTTATGTTGATTCTCATTGCGCCACACCGTCTGGAGCGCGTCATGACATTCTTTCAGGGTGATCATTCAAATGCCTCGTCTATGGACAGCAGCAGTAACACCTATCACGTGCAGCAGGCGCGTATCGCCATCGGTTCTGGTGGTATCTTAGGGCTGGGTATCGGGAAGAGCGTGCAGGTGTCGGGCTACCTGCCTGAGGCTATCAACGACTCGATCTTTGCCATCATGGGTGAGACATTTGGTTTTGTTGGACTGCTGATTATTTTGGGGCTATTTACCACCTTGCTGCTTGGTATTTTGCATATTGCTGCACGACTGCCTGACCCTAGACTTCGATTAGTGGCAGCTGGTGTGTTTGGTTGGGTTGCTTCTCACGTGATATTGAATGTGGCAGCTATGACGGGGGTGGCACCATTGACTGGTATCCCATTGCCACTACTGAGTTATGGTGGAACCAGCATGCTGTTCATCGCTGCGGCCCTTGGATTAGTTTTTCAGCTGTCTTGCTACACATCACACAGGCCATTAACAGAAGGGAAGGATAGCCATGCGGATCTTAGCGGTCGGCGGCGGT
>CAUVPC010000034.1:0-7933 GCA_963553655.1 uncultured Candidatus Saccharibacteria bacterium | reverse complement strand
TGGTTTGTTTCAAAACTTTCAGCGCTCGCTTCAGCACTAGTATAATTTCATCTTTGGTCAGTTGCTGCAGCACCAACACCCGCGTCCGGCTGAGCAGCGGCGTGATCACCTCAAAGCTCGGGTTCTCGGTCGTCGCCCCAATCAACGTGATCAGCCCGCTCTCGACATGCGGCAAAAACGCATCTTGTTGTGCCTTATTGAAGCGGTGAATTTCATCAACAAACAAAATTGTCCGTAGCCCCAAATTCCAATTTTGTCTGGCGTGTTCGATCACCCGCTCGACATCTTTTTTGCCGCTAGTCACCGCCGACAGCTCAACAAACTCCGCATTGACCTCGCGGGCAATAATCCGTGCCAAGGTCGTCTTGCCCGTCCCCGGTGGCCCCCACAAAATCAAACTGACCGGCTCAGCGCGCCTCACGATTTGGCGGAGCAGCTCACCCTCGCCCAGCAAATGGCTTTGTCCGATCACCTCATCCAATTTCTGCGGCCGCATCTGTTCGGCCAGGGGTCGTCGATTCATATATTCATTATACCGCATTCGCATCCTCCCGTCCTGTATAGTAAAATGGTTAATGGTATCAGTTAAACGAGGAGGGTAAGTGAAACATATCACGATCAAACATCGTCTGAGTGCTTTTACAGCAAGTTTAGTATTTGCACTCGTTGCGGTCGCGGCAATCGCCTGGCCAATTGCAACGTCATCAAACGCCAAAGCCGCCAGCCCAGCGATCAACGCAACTGCGTATGAAGTGTCCAGGCCTGGCAAGCCACACAGCTTTGTCACAACATCTCAAACAGAAATCCAACAAGCAGCCAAAAATGGCTTCACGACAGTGCGCCCTATTTTTATGGTGTCAACAACTGCAGGTAGCGGTTTGACGCCAGTGTACCGCGCTGACGCAACACTACAAGACGGCAACTACACAAGTCTTTTGACGGTCAATAAAAATGAGGCTGACCATGCTTGTAAAAAGTACGGCTTCACCTGCAAAGGAATCGCCTTTTACGCTCAAGCTGAGCTGAAAGATGGTGCTGAGATGGTTTACCGCATGCGGTACAAGCATTTCAATTTCCGCCAAGTCACTGCCAAAGATCGACAAGAGCTTCAGAAAGCTGGCTATATCCAGGAGAGCCGAGAGTGGTTCTACGTCAAGCCAGTACAGAACAACAACGGTGATGGTAACGGTAACGTCGACCCAGTCAAAGATGGCAAATTCTCCATCGCGGTCTACCCTGACACGCAGCAGGAAGTTTTCCAATGGTCGGGTAATCAATTCGCTGCCCGCACCAACTGGACCGTGAAAAATAAGGAAAAATATGACATCCGCTTCTTGGCTCACACTGGTGACATGGTCACTTCTGGTGGACATGAAGGCATTGATAAACCAGATCAATACATCGTCGCGTCCAACGCATTCAAGACTATTGACCAAGCAAACATTCCTTACTTGACCACCATCGGTAATCACGACACAAAGGCTGTTTGTGGTGGCGGTGGCGCTTGCGACTGGCGACACACCAACGAGTGGGCACGAGACACTACGGTATTCAACCGATACTTCTCTGCTGCTCGCCAAAAGCTGTCAGCTAACCAAATGTTTGAAAATGGCAAAGTTGATAACGCTTACAAAACTTTCACCGCCGAAGGTAAACAGTGGCTTGTCCTGACACTTGAGCTCTGGCCGCGCGCTGAGGCGGTCAATTGGGCTAAGAACGTTGTGGCATCACATCCAAAACACAACGTCATCGTCCTGAGCCACTCGCTGCTGAACGCTGATGGTTCAATCGGTACCGGCGCTGGATACGGCACTGGCAAACAAACCCCACGCTATGTCTACGACAATTTGATCTTGGCATATCCAAACATCCGCATGGCTTTCTCAGGACATGTTGGACAAGCGGCCAGTCGCGTTGATACAGGTAAGCATGGCAACAAGGTTGCCTCATTCTTGGGCACATTCCACTCAAATGATTACAACCCAACCAGGATTTTGACAGTCGACACCATTAACAACACGGTGACATCTGACATTCAGGCCGCTTCAATTCGCGACGCCTACAAAGCAAAATATCCAAACGCAACATTGCCAAACTACGACCAATACGACGTATCGTACTCAGGCATGAACTTTGTGAACCCATAACAAACAAAGCAAACAAACGTTAGCCCCGTCATTTGGCGGGGCTATGTTATATCAATCAGTACACCGCCATAGCCAGGCAGTTGTAAAACATTACCATCTACACGAATGTCTGGGTTTGTACCAATGATTACGCGACCAGTTTCTGGTAACCACACCGTTTGTACTGAGTCGGCAAAGTTGATATATATCTGCAGTTGCTGACCGTCAAGCTGACGGCGAAATCCTAAGACAAAGCCGTTACCAGTGTCAAGCTTTTCCATGGTACCGTAGCGTAAAATTGGCAGTTCATGTCGCAGCTCCAATAATTTCCGACATAGCCACAACAGCGAGCTTGGATCTTTCGTCTCTTTGGCGACATTGACTTGCTTGCGGTTAGGATGCACCGGCAACCACGGCAGTACATTGGCAAACCCGGCATAGCGAGAACTATTCCACTGCATGGGCGTACGCGCGCGGTTGCGGTCATCCTGCAGCGAATAGTGAAAGCCATCTTGCACATCATGCTGCGTCAAATCAACGTCTTCCATGCCAATTTCATCACCATAGTACATCACACTAACGCCTGGACACAGTAGATTAAGGAACTGCAGCGCACGAGACCGCGGCAAACCCAGGCGGGACGTAACGCGCGGCTGGTCATGATTGCCAAGGCAAAAGAACGGCATATTCTCCCCTGCCGCCTCCAAATAGTTCATGATATTCCAGCCAGTGTGCTCACCATGCCAGTCATTTTGCCGATGTTCCATGAAAAAGGCCGTGGCTTTCGGATGAACATGGATGACGCCATGGTATTGTTGCCAAATGTCGCCAAGACGCTCATCTGGATAGAACTCAAACACCATTTGCTTATCGTCATATTCATCGCAAATGCTTGCTAGCTCGTGCAAATACTCCTGAAAATGTGGCCCGTGCTTGCAATGGTCATGAATATAGGCGCCGTAGCTGTTAGAATCGCCATGAAAATCATAATTCACGGTATCATCACGCAGCTCTGGATCTTTGGAGATCCCCCAAATAGCGTCCACGCGCATGCCGTCAACGCCCATATCAAACCAAAATCGCACCACATCTTTGATGGCCAGGCGCACCTCAGGATTGTCCCAGTTGAGATCTGGCTGGGTTGGTAAGAACGAGTGCAAATAGTACTGACCAGAATCAGCGTCAAACGTCCATGACTTACCGCCCGCCAAACTGACCCAATTGTTCGGCTCATGCCCGTCGTTGCCATCTCGCCACACGTACCAATCCCGCTTGGGATTATCCCGGTCAGACCGCGACTCAACGAACCACGGATGCTGGTCAGACGTGTGACACGGCACCAGGTCAATCATCACTTTGATGTCGCGCGCGTGAGCTTCGTCCAACAACATACGGAAATCATCCAGACCACCAAACACCGGATCGACATTTTGATAATCCGCCACGTCATAGCCAAGGTCAGTCATGGGCGACGTGAAAAACGGTGAAATCCAAATGGCGTCAACGCCGAGATCACTGAGATAGTCCATCTTGAGCGTAATGCCGTTCAAGTCTCCGACCCCATCACCGTTCAAGTCTCGAAAACTTCGCGGATAAATCTGATACAACGATCCAACATCACGCCACGCTTTAGTCATGTTTTAAGTATAAGCGAAATAGATAAAAAATACCAATAGACTCCTCGTTATCCTATTATTAGAATTAGCTGATGCACTAACTCACAAACTACCTACTAAGTTTCTCGATACCGACAAGATACAGCTTCTCTACAGTCCCATTTCCATCATCAAACTCATCAACCGCACCGTAATCAACAAATTTATAGCCCCGATGGTATAAGATATGTTTGGCCCACTCACTATGTTTAAGCGCAGCATAAGACGTGGTTTCACGAGCATGCATCTCAATTTTATCAACACCTCGTTCACTCGTTCGTCTCAGCAACTCATCAAACATTGTTGCGCCAATATGAAAGCCTTGTGATTCGGGCAAAATAGCCATATCGGCAGCATAGACAACTGGTTCACTACGATCAGGCTCTGTTTCGGACTGTTCGAGATAAGCCATACAATACCCAATATAGTCTTTGGAAGAGTCAGCTTGACCAGCGACCAGAAAACTAAAGATGCCCATACCGTTCATATCCAATTCTTCTTGAAGCATCTCTCTGTCGCCATATTGACGCATATGACCTGGATAGATCTGCTCCTCTAGCTCCCTGATAATCTCTGAGTCATTAGGGGATAATGACCGCGTAACTATCTCAGGCAAATGATTAGGAATGTTCTCCACTTTACTCCTGGCTAATGACCTGCTTTGTCTTGACTCAGCAATCTGCTCATTCGATAGACGCAATAGTAGCCTCTGCTGATCCGCATCCGTATAGATACGGCCTAAATTATTACTAATTGTATTAGCTGCAGGTAACCGCAGTACACTAGCCTTCACGACATCTCCATAACCAGTACCCACATGCACAGTATCGATATTCCATTCACTATCTGCAGCAAATCTGTCTAAAAGATACTGAGTTAAAGCTTCTTCATACAACTCGAGTATCTTATCTGTATTACGGCCCTGATTTGCCTCAATATTATCGAGCACAAGTACGTTAGGGTGCTCAGGGTTAACGTAGAAATATGATTGAGCTGCTAATCGCCCCTGTGGTGTATATAACGCAAAGAAGCCAGCATTTTTATGTTTATATCCCGATTCTATACAACTAGCAGAAGCGCCACCTAGCGTCATGCAGCACCCTGTATCGACACCAATCGTCATCCCCCTCGGGTCATCTTTAGCCAATACCTCTGCTTTGTATACACCAGAAGAGGTTTGCATTTCCATCACCTGTGGTGGCAATAATGCCTCTGTTGTACGTACTGATTTATATTCACTAATTGCACGGATAATTCTGTCGCTATCATAACACCGTGATAGTTCCCATACCCAACCACCAAATTCTCCCATAACTTCAGCAGCTGTCAAGTTATGCGGCATGCTACCTTGGCGCGTCATCTCACGCAACTGTAACCGTAGCGCATTATCACTTTGCCAGATCTCGATATCTCTTGCAGAATCATGAGCACCTTCTATTAATGCCACTGCCCTGTCTCCCCATACTTTGGTCAAACGTGCACTTGGAGAGGTCGCGTGCCGTAATAGCCAGGAAGTTGCATCATCTATATACCGCTTACGATTGTTGCCGTATTTACTTAACCGCTGGATAACTCCGGTAATATTTTCATCATCAGATAGAACAGAGTTGTTAACATTTTCTATGGCTGCAAGCAATTTTTCTCTGAGATCATCTTTGGAAATGCGATGAGTTGTCTCCTTGCCGCGTGCATTGGTTAGCCACTCGTCATAAAATTCATCAAGTCTATCAAAAGCATGGTCGCGCACAGTGTTTATGTCTATATCACTATCTCGATAGACATCAGCCAATGCAAGATATAACAGCTGGTGTTCAGGTGCAAAAAATATCTGTTGAATCTTTTGCGTCTTACGCGGAAGTAAAAGTCTGTCACGTAAATCCTGAGGCGCTTTCAGTATACCCGCCAAAAGGTTAGACTCTAAGTCAACGTCATAGAATGTTGTTTTTTCTATATCGTCCAGCTGAATCTGCTCGTCATTTTGGATACGTGCTTTAAGTGCAGGTATGTCATAGCCTTCCTCAGGTATTTGGAATGTCTCGAGCCATTGAGATGCATCATGGATTGACCTCTCAAGACCCGACTCAAGCCTTGAAAGGATGATCTTACCTATCGACGTCTTAATCCAGCCACCATTTAGATACGCATAACCATTCTCGGTACACCACCGCTGCTTCTGAGCATCATTTCCGCGAGCAGGAAAATCAATAGTTTTACGTGTATCAAGATGGCATAACCATCCATTCTCAATAATTTCACGAGCAGAATATCCCTGCCCCATGAGATCGATGACATCACTAGAGTCATATGCCACTGCCACCTTACCTAGGCGAACTTCGTCTATTAGGTCAATCTCCTTACTATATGTATGGAGAGCTCTCATTTTATCAAGATTCTCCTTCGTAAAACCATGACAAGCCTCTACAAGCTCTCGTGTTGTCGCCTCACCTGGAAAACTATATTCTGCTACCGCATACGCAAAAGCCGTATCTTTACTAACTCCTCTATTGAGCGCCTTATGAGTGCGATTAATAAGTCCAAAGGGAGCGGTATTAATCCAATCAATCGGGGTTGTGTCATCATCTACTCCATCCTTAAAATGAAGATCTAGTGCCTTTTGTGCTAAGCTCATGTGCTCGTTACGTTTTTGCGCTAGCTTCTCCCTCTCCTCTTGAAAACGTGCTAAAACCTCATCATCAGTCAAGCTGTCGATACCTGCAAGCTTTGCGGCACCTTCCGTGATAATCTCATGTGCCGCATTCTTGCCATATCGTCGATACTGGCGCTGTATATCATCACGCGTTTTCTCCAACAGATATTCCCTGGCAGGGTCAATATGATCTAGCGTTACTGTATCGGCCAGCTTCTCGAGCCTCCGCCATTCTACATCATAAGGATTATCCCCTGCTTTTCCGATAAAACGCCCAATATTGTGTAGGTCAATACCTCTAATCTTCTGGCGCATGCCACGAAACTGCCTTTGTACCTGATCACCCAGCCTAGCCCACGCCATTTGCTCGGCGAAATGTGCACGGTATGGAGAACCCTCGCTTCGATAAGAACTATTGTACTCAGTAGACTTTGCTATGATCCTTGCGAGCTCACACACCGCTGCATGTTCGATCGCCTCAGCAGTATCGTCAGGATTTTTGCGCTCTATAGCAGCTCTGACCTGCTCATACGTTTTTGCTAGTTCTGGAAAAGCGTAGCCGACAGTTCCAGCTCTTCGATCGGGATTACTAGTCACTCGCTCACCATCTCTATACTCCCAACGCGCCTCTTCGTCGGGCGGAAAAATATAAGAACGGTAGCCGCGTATTGCGGGCAAATTGTAAGTACTTCGTCTGGTGTCTTCTTTTTCTGAATCTGCCAATGTCCATCGTCTAGCCAATGACAATGCGCCCATTTCTGGAGTACCAATCATACTCGCAAACACAACATCTTGCCATAATCCTAACTTTACATTGTGCGGTTCGCCCGAATGTCTATCATCATCCGATGTATAATCGTCATCATGATCCTCATATGAAGCACTCTTAGCGATTGGGCTGTCGTATCTTTCAAGGACTCTAGCTAAATATTCTTTTTGATGTGTTGAACCGGCATTTGCAATGGCATTGACTGCGCCATGGATAGAACATAGCCTGAGAGCAGAAAGTATATCTGCCGTTTTTGAGCTCTTGCTAGCAAGTGCATCGGCCAATTCTGCACCATCCATCTCCTTTTTGGTATCAGCTTCGATGAACGCAAATACCTCATTGTATTTCCCTTCATCTTGTTCTGACATGTCATTCAATAAATCACCGGCTCTCAAGACGCCTCGGCCTAACCCAAGTACACCATCGAGTCCATGGTCTCGTATCTCTTGTTCAATAGCAGTCTCACGATATCTCATTTTTGTTTTTTGCTTTCTCTATTATTTATAATACTCGCTCGTAACTGTTTTTTCAATGATGATTCAGAACAAAGGTTTTTCCTATTATTTTCGAAAAACTTGATGACATGAGCGAGCTGGACGAGCTTTTAAAAATATTCTTCTCTAACTTCATAATTGAACCCATTAAAAAAGACACTTTTAAGGGGTCAAAAGTATCCTATAAACTAAATGAACCCTGGAAAGGGTTCATTGAATCAAATGATTTCGTTTGTGGTGCG
>CAUVPC010000033.1:0-8025 GCA_963553655.1 uncultured Candidatus Saccharibacteria bacterium | reverse complement strand
CAACGCCGGATTTGGTGCGGGCGGTTTTCTTATGTAATTCGCCGACGACAAAGGCCAGCAAATAACTACTCATTCGCGGCGTGGTGGCGAAAGTGGTTGTTAGCGCGCCGTCTCTCTCAGATGCTTCGGTGACGGGCATATTGCCGAGGACAGTCAATCCCGGAGCGGTCACCAGCGTCACGTCGTACGTGGCTTTGGCGGCTGGTTCGTCAATACACGGGAATACTTCGCGGGCATGATGTGATTCAAATTGGGTGGCAAACAGCTGCTTTTTCACGCCATCGTGGGTGAAATAACATGGATACAGCCCATGCATAGCGTCGGTGATAGCGCCAGAAAATTTGATGCAAACCGTGTGCTCACCGCTGGACAACTCTGGGCACGACAGGCGTAATTCATCAAATTCACCATGAGAAAATTCAGCTGGCTGATCGTCGATCAACACCGTATGGATAGTCAGATCTTTGGCGTGCAGCGAAATCGATTCACCGGTCAACTCACCAGCAATAATCACCGTACCAGAAAACGATTTTTTCTCGGCACGTGTTAAGTCGAGGGTTAGGTTATAGTGATGTGGCGTAAAGGTATCGAGTAAATGCTTGAGTTTTGTCATGGTTTTATTATATCATTTGCTGGCTGCGAGACTGACTGGTTGGAAAAGGCTTATGATATTCGATATACTAGCAATATGAAGGGGGTAAAATTACAGCGCAGGCGTATCATGGCCTTGTTTGTGGTGGTGCTGTCGGTTTTGGCGGTGTGGTCGTCACAGCTGTCGCAGCCAAAGCTGGCTCCTGTCCCGGCTGATCTACAGCAACAGTATTTTGGCAGTTCAACCGCGCTTGATGAATTGAACAAACTAGAAGTAAAGGGTCGTGCACCCAAAACGGGCTATACGCGCAAGCAATTTGGTAATGGTTGGGGCAAAATCGATGGTTGCTCGGTGCGTGAAGTGATTTTAGCCAGGGACTTGAGTGATGAAAAAGTGGGCGAAGGTTGCAAGGTGCTTTCTGGTGTTTTGCAAGACCCATATACTGGTCAAACCATTCATTTTCAGCGTGGTGAAAAAACCAGTTCTAAAGTACAGATCGACCATGTGGTGGCGCTGAGTGACGCCTGGCAAAAGGGCGCGCAGAATTTGTCAGCGATTGACAGGGAACAATTGGCGAATGACCCACTGAACCTACTGGCATCAGAAGGACAGGCAAATCAGAATAAGGGTGATAGCGATGCATCAGCTTGGTTGCCGCCTAACAAGGATTTTCGCTGCCAATATGTTGCCCGGCAAATTGCGGTGAAGAAAAAATACCACTTGTGGGTCACTGACGCTGAAAAGCAAGCTTCTGCCAATGTTCTGGAAAAATGCAAGGGTTGATCTAAGACTCGGCTGGTGACTCGTATTTAGCTGCGACCATCTCAGCAAAGATTTCTCTTCTGTCGGTAGTATTTAGTTCTGGCCTGTGTTTTGGCCGGTAGGTGCCACTAACATACGCAAGTTCTGTCATGGCGTCTCGCATGGATGAGAGTTGTCTGTCAACTTGTTTGCAGGCGGCTTGCCTGATGAGATTTACCGACTCGTCATCTGGTGATAGCCCATGAATTTTACGAGCTTCAACAGCCAGAGCGATATCTTCTTGTGTTTCCACTAGAGAGCCGTCGATTGTTCTTCGCAAAATAGGGTCCTTTAATTCAGGAATATTTTTAAATATCATACGGAGTACTTTTGAGCCTATTTTGCGGTTCAAATACGATTCAGCTGACGCGGCTTCTTCGGGCGAATCAATGTCAAATACCTTATCGAGGTGGGGCATCAATAATAATGTTGTGATATCCTCAGGGTTAACGTAGTAATTCATTATGCCACAACGTGCTTCATCATTGGCTGTCTTGATTGGAGAATCTGGAATCCGGTTATCTTTTAGATAGAACGTTGTTTCTTTATAAACCTGAATGGCTGGTCCAAACACCCAGTCGCGCGTTTCAGGATATATGGGTATTTTGTCAACAACAGCTGGTTTGCCGGTCAACCAATGGGTTCTGGTCTGATCCAGAATAGGCCAGTTTGGCGCAATGTCCACCTGAAGGCTTGGCTGGCCATCTTTATCGGTCGAGCGGATGGTAAACATATCAGTATTATGTCATAGAAAAGCAAAATAAGCAACGACACGGACACAATTACATTGACAATAAAGAAATAAAATGCTATTATAATAAGGTGAAAAGTGAGCAAATTCGCCAGTATCCGGTCAAGTCACCGATGGATCGAGAGTATCATCAGGTAACAGAGCGGGTGTTTTGCCCAGAGGAGCTTGATAATGTAGATTTTCAGCAAGCCTTGGCGCTGGCAGCTCTTGCGTCGGTTAGTCGAAGTCCAGGCTGGGTGAGCGATGAGGCGGAGGCGATACAAAATAAGTTTCTCGCAGCGAATATACCACACGCCTATGTTTTAGATCCGAAAAAAGAATCACCTCTAGAAAAGAAGTCGCCATATATGGTTAAGCGGTATCGAACTAAGAAAGAAGCTTTAATACAGGCTGCCACCCTGAATACCTTAGGTACGATATTTGCGGAGCATGAATCAGATATTACTACTTCGCGGGTATTAGCGCTGGTGGGGGATGGTTATTCACCACCTGCTGGTGTTATCGAGAGAGCTCCAGGCAGGTCATTGCAAGAGTGGTACGGTACGGACAGGAGCTATCGTCGCTATGAAGCGCTTATGACCCATCTAGGTTATATTCAGCAGGAAGTCGATGAAATGATTGGGCGTTTTGCGTCAAGGGTGCTGATCAATGATATACGGCGTGAATACAATGAAGGTACCAATGTCTTTTCGGTCGATAAGGTGACGAAAGATAGAAAATGTTACGAGGAAATCACTATAATTGATCAGCCGTTTACTGAGTTTACATCTGGACTTTGTATAGCGGCTTGGTCTAAGATAGCATGGGAACATCGTGGGCTACGCGGTATGCTTGACATAGCTGCTGAGTTGCTATAAAATGTGCAATGTACATCCGGCCGCCAAGGTCGGAATTTTTCGTATGAGGATATGTGCATCGCAGCGTAACCTCGTATCGTGATATAATCATAAGTGATAAAGGAGAGTAGTATGGAAGATTTGAACATTAAGCAGTTGACGTTGGCGGTGCGGACGATTGCTGAGGAAAAGAACTTGCCAGAAGAAACCGTTCTAGAGGTAATCGAGCAGGCTATCGCGGCGGCGTGGCGGCGTGATAACGGTACCCGTGAGCAATTGGTGCGTGCCAGCCTGAACATCAACAGCGGCACGGCTGTGGTGTCGGTTGTCAAAACCGTGGTTGAAGAAGTTGAAAATGACGTCAATCAAATGAGCCTCGACGAAGCTAAAACCGTTGACCCGGCAGCTGAGCTGGGCAGCGAAGTGACGGTCGAGACCCACAACGTGACGACGTTTGGTCGGGTGGCGGCCCAGACCGCCAAACAGGTGATTTTGCAGCGGCTGCGTGAGGCAGAGCGCGAGGTGGTGCTGGCAGAATTTGAGGATAAAATTGGCACGGTGGTGACTGGTACAGTGCAGCGAGTTGAGCCGCGCGTGGTGCGAATTGAGCTGGGCAAGGCGGTCGGCATCATGCCGCAGTCCGAGCAAATCCCTGGCGAATACTATGGCGTTGGTCGCCGCGTCAAGGTGTATATCAAGGATATCGAGCGTGAAGGTCGCGGTCCGCAATTGATTTTGAGCCGTGGCAATGAGGAATTTGTACGCTTCTTGTTTAGCCAGGAAGTGCCAGAGATGGAAACGGGCGCCGTGGAGATCAAAGCCATTGCTCGCGAGGCGGGTCGCCGCACCAAATTGGCGGTTGCATCAGCACTGCCAGGTGTTGACCCAGTCGGTACGTTCGTCGGCGGTCACGGTACGCGTGTTCAGGCGGTGATGAACGAAATCGGCGAGCAGGAAAAAATTGATATCATTCCGTTTGAGGAAGACGCGGCTGGCTTCATCGCTAATGCTATGAGCCCAGCGGAAGTACTGAGCGTGACGGTCAATGAGGACGAAAAGCGAGCAACCGTCTACGTCAGCGAGGATCAGCAGTCAGTGGCTATCGGCCGGGCTGGGCAGAATGTTCGTTTGGCGTCACGTCTGACTGGTTATGAGCTGGACATTGAGGCAAAAGCAGCTGCTAAACCAGCTGAAAGCAAGCCGCGCAAGAATGTAGAAGACAGTCTGTTTAATGCCATTGAGGAAGCAGCAGAATAAGATTGGCGACGTACTTGAGACATTCGCCGATAAGCGATGAAAGGAGGCGATAATGGAACAGCCGAGAGATTTCTCTGAGCTGGAATCGCGCCTGACAGATACGGCGCGGGCTAGCTTTGAGCGAGCTGGTGTGATTGCCCAAAATCAAGGAAGCCCGTATGTGGGAACTGAGCATATTCTCCTGGGGATATTGGCTCAGAATTCTTCGCTGGGTGCTAAAATCTTGGCGGAAAGCGGTGTGACGCTTGACCGCGTTGAGACGGCGCTGGAATTGACGCCGAGTGCGGTAGTATTTGCGGTTGTTGACCATGGAGTGCGGGCTGATGTTTTGGCGACAGTGCGCATGGCGTGGGAGCTGGCGCTGGAATTTGGACAATCGCGAATCGGTACGGAGCATTTGGTGTATAGCATCTTGACGCAGCGCGAAGCACGGGCTACTAGGATTTTGCGTGATATGAACGTTGATTTGGAGGCGCTTCGTGGCGACTTGGAGGGCGTGTTTGATAGGCAACAGTCGGAAGCCGACCAACAAACTGAGTCAGTGTCGACGACTGAACGCAAGTCTATCAAGCTGCTAGAGAAGTTTGGCAATGATTTGACGGAGCGAGCTCGGCAGGGGCTGGTCGATCCGATGATTGGGCGAGATAAGGAGCTGTCACGCGTCATCACGGTGCTGGGTCGGCGCAGCAAAAATAACCCAGCCTTGATCGGTGAGCCAGGCGTGGGAAAAACTGCAATTGTTGAAGGTTTGGCACAGCGAATCGTTGATGGTGACGTGCCGGCATTTTTGGAAGGCAAAAGGATTATTCAGTTGGATCTGGCTTCCATGGTGGCGGGGACGAAATTTCGCGGACAGTTTGAAGAACGTCTGCAAAAAGTGCTAGCAGTTGCCAAGGAGCACCAAGAAGTTATTTTGTTTATCGATGAGCTGCATTTACTGGTGGGCGCTGGTTCGGCCGAAGGTTCAATGGACGCCGCCAATGCCCTGAAGCCAGCGTTGGCGCGCGGCGAAGTGCGGGTGATCGGGGCGACGACATTTGATGAATATCGCAAATACATTGAAAAAGACGCTGCTTTGAGCCGACGGTTCCAGTCGGTGGTGGTGGCGGAACCTGAGGCAGAAGAAGCGGTGCGGATGGTGATGGGGCTGAGTGGTCGCTTGGCGCTGCATCATCAGCTGAGTATCGACGAGGAGGTTGTGAAGCTGGCGGTGGATTTGAGCCAGCGGTATGTCATGGATCGATTTTTGCCAGATAAGGCAATTGACGTGCTGGACGAAGCGGCGGCGTTGATGCGCTCAAAGCAGCCACTCAAACCAGGTCGACGCCAAAAGTTAGCCCAACAGATCAAGCGCCTGGCAGGTAAAATCGATGCGGCCGTAGAAGCGGAAGACTATGAACGAGCGGCGCGTTTCAAAACGCAAATGAAGCAATTGGAAAAACGCGCTAGTGATTTGGGCGTGAGCGAGGACATGTTGCCGCGGTTGGATGAAGCATATTTAAGGTCGGCGGTTAGTGCCATGACTGGTGTGCCAGTGAAGAAATTGGCACGCACCGAAGCTAAAAGTTTGATCAAGCTGGAACATAGACTCGGTAAATTTGTGCTGGGGCAAACTGAAGCAATTGCTGAGCTGGCTCGGGCTATTCGACGAAACAGCGCTGGACTACATCGACATAGTGGGCCAATGGGATCTTTCGTATTTTTGGGTCCGACAGGTGTTGGTAAAACTGAGCTGGCTCGCGTGTTGGCGCGGGAAGTGTTCGGTGGCGAGCAGAGCCTCATCAAAATTGACATGAGTGAATTCTCCGAAAAGCACACGACGAGTCAGTTGGTTGGCGCTCCAGCGGGCTATGTTGGGTATGAAGATGGCGGTAAATTGACCGACAAAGTTCGTCGACAGCCGTACAGTGTGGTGTTATTTGATGAGATTGAAAAAGCGCATCCGGACGTGATGAATCTGCTATTGCAACTACTGGAAGATGGTCAATTGACTGATGCGCAAGGGCGAGTGATCAGCTTTCGCCATACCATCATCATCTTGACCAGCAATGTTGGTTCGGCGGGCATGATGAATACTGAAGCGCTGGGCTTTGGCGGCGCAAAGAAACGCAGCGCCAAGGACGTGCAGCGACACAATGACCGGACGGCGCGACAGGCTCTGGAGGATTTCTTGAAGCCAGAGTTGATTGAGCGTTTTGATGCTATCATCGTATTCCAGGCGTTGAGCCGAGCAGTGGCTGGCAAAATATTTGATGCTATCGCTAGTGAGCTCGTCGCGGCGATTGAGAATCATGACATGAAACTGATGATTAAACCAAGTGTCAAACGCCATATTATTGACCATGGCTTTGATGCTGAACGCGGAGCAAGGCGCCTCCGACGCACTGTCCAGACTCTGTTGGGAGATCCGTTGAGTGAAGCAGTGCTGTCGAAAGCGCACGCAGGATCAACATTAATTGCGTCAATGAAAAAAGGTGAGGTGATAATTGATGTCGAAGATTAGCAAACTATGCAGCTTTTTACTGTCAGTAGCTATATTGGCCTTTAGTGGTTGGGTGGTGCTCAATCGGCAATTCGTGCTCGATCATGTGCGGGCCTGGCAATTTCAGCCCAGTACTGAGATTGCTCAATTAGCGACAAATGCTGGTATGTCGGAGCACGGCAGATTTCAATTTTACGTAACCCAGCCACGGCTGGAGTCGTCCAATGAGTTCAATGCTGAGTGCCGTCGGTCGGAAAAAGCCAGTCCGATTTTGGGCTGCTACAAGTCAGGAGAGGATACTATCCATATTTACAATGTGCCAAACCCTGAACTTGACGGTATCAAAGAGGTGACGGCGGCGCACGAAATGTTACACGCGGCGTGGTCGCGATTGTCCGATGCGGAAAAGCAGCGGCTGGGTCAATTGTTGGAACACGCCTATGCGAGGATCAAAGACAGCAAGCTGGAAGAGCGCATGGCGTATTACGACCGAGCACAGCCCGGGTCTCGGTCTAACGAGCTTCATTCCATTTTGGGCACCGAGCATGCTGATTTGGGCTCAGAGCTGGAAACGCACTATGCTCGATTTTTCAGTGACCGATCACGAGTGGTTGCCTTGCACGCAAAATACAATCAGCGATTTGTTGATTTGGAGCGGCAAGTGACTACTTTGCAGGCGAAGTTGAAACAGCAACGAGCGGTGATTGAGCAGCGAAAAGAAAGTTACGATACGTCGATGACAGCGCTAAATGAGAAGATTCGCGATTTCAATCAACGGGCTACCAGCGGCGGGTTTGGCTCGCAACAGCAGTTCCAGGCTGAGCGTTCGCAATTGCAAGCCGAAGGTCAACGCTTGAGCAGTCAGAAGGCTGCGTTACTCCAGCAGATCGATCAGTACAATGCTGACGTTGAAAAATTGAATGCGCTAGGTGAGCAAGCTGATCGGCTCAGTCAGAGCCTCGACAGCCAAAGGGCGGTAGAATGATGGCCCGGGCAAAATCACAATTCATTTGCCAGCAGTGCGGCGCCAGCTATCCGAAGTGGGTCGGCAAGTGTGAAAATTGCGGTGAGTGGAATTCGCTGGTTGAGCAACTGCCAGTTGACACTGGCGCGTCGGCGGTAGCCCGCAGCAGTGGCAAGGGCAAAGCGCTCACCACGCTCAGGCTCAGCGAGACGGCCGCCGAGGCCAAGCAAGCACGGCTGGCAACCGGCATCGCCGATCTTGACGCGGTGCTCGGCGGCGGCTTTTTGCCAGGCGGCGTGGTGCTGGTGGCGGGGCAGCCGGGAATTGGAAAAAGTACCCTGC
>CAUVPC010000032.1:0-8077 GCA_963553655.1 uncultured Candidatus Saccharibacteria bacterium | reverse complement strand
GCGTAGATACCATTTGTTTTGGCTAGCTCATCTGGCGACCCAATCTCATCAACTCGCCCATTTTTCAAGGTGATGATGGTATCAACCGCGGCGATGGTCGACAAGCGGTGAGCGATGATCAGTGTAGTGCGACCTTTCATCAACCGGTCAAGCGCTTGCTGCACTAAATGTTCATTCTTATTGTCCAAATTGCTGGTTGCCTCGTCTAGTATCAAAATTGGCGCGTCTTTCAACACTGCACGTGCAATGGCAATGCGCTGCTTCTGACCTCCTGAAAGCTTCAGACCATGCTCACCAATCTGCGTGTCGTAGCCATAGTCCAATTGACGAATAAACTCATCGGCGTTGGCAGCTTTGGCAGCGGCAAAAATCTCCTTGTCCGTTGCATCCGCCTTACCGTAAGCGATGTTTTCACGAATTGTACCAGAAAACAGCACTGGGTCTTGGAAGACTGTTGCAATGTGTCCGCGCAAACTGCGCTGAGTCAGGTTGCGAATGTCAGTATCATTGACAGAAATGACGCCACTATCACGTTCATACAGCCGCATCAACAAATTGGTAATCGTAGTTTTACCGCCGCCAGATTCACTGACCAAAGCCACGCGTTTGCCAGCAGGAATTGTGAAGGAAATGTTGTGCAAGACTGGACGATTTGGCACACTAGCGTACCGGAACGACACATCGTCAAAGGAAATCGTCGCCTTTTCCGTGTTCAGGTGAGCCGCATCAGGCGCGTCCTTGATACCAGGTTTGAGCTCCATGGCCGCAATGAAGTCCTTGCTCCCCGACACTGCTTTCTGAAAGCCATCAACGATGAAACTCATACTAAAGAGCGGCGTTCGCAGATTGTTGATCAAGGTGATAAGCAAAATCATCTCACCAATCGTAAACCTTTTCTCGGTCGTCTGAACAAAAATGTAGGCAAAGATGAGGAAAAAAACGATGCTCAAAATAAGCCCACGAATGACGTCCATTTTGTGCCAATAGCGCGACTGCTTGCGCGTTACGGCGATGGTTTTACGGTAACGTTTGGTAAAATGTCGGTACTCTAAACTTTCGCGAACATAGCTTTTGACCACTTTGATTTGCGATACGACTTCTGCAAATCGGCCGCTAGCCATATCGACTTCGTGATTTTTATTTGACTGGAAATAACGCCATTTTTTGCTGGTCAATACTGCCAGCCAGATGAACAACGGATACAATATCAATACCAGTAGTGCCAGCTCTAAGCTGTACGTCAGGACGATACCAATCGTGATACAGCTGGTCAGAAGCATTTGCAGGAAATTGTTTGCAAACATGTTCAGGAAATTGCTCATCTCGGTGATGGCGCGGTTCAGGCGGTTGATGATGGTGCCTGTCAATTCCCCGTCAAAATAACTTTGTGGCAGGCTGAGCAGATGATGATAATAATGCGTTGATAGCTGCGCTTTGAGCTTGGTGGACATGACGTCGCCCCAATAGCCACCTAAGTTACGGATCAACACATTGGCAACATCAAACACCAATAGCAAAGCTGCTAGCCACAACACCTGACCAACGCCAATGTTATTACCTTCCACTACTTCCACCATCAAAGTAGTAGCGCGCGATATGACATATGGCATAGCAATACCAGTCAGCGCTACCAACACGGAGCACAGGCTAATTTTGGCATAAAACGGCATCATGTTGTGCGTATAACCCAGCGTGCGGAGGAGTGATTTCATTAGACAAGCTCCGCGCCGTAGGTTTGTTGCATGACCTGCTGGATTGATTCAATGATTGGCGTAATGTCAGAGTCAACCAAGGTGCGTTGGTGGCTTGTAAAGACTAAGCGGAAAGTTAGTGTTTTCGTCGATGTGTCGTCTGGCGGCTGGTAGATGGACACCACATGAAAGGCCACACCAATCTCCACCGCTTTGAGAACGCGATCAATGCCTTGAGCGACAGATGCATAGTTGACATCAGTCGGTAGCTTGAGGGAAATGTCACGACTCGTCGATGGGTAGCGGCTGAGCGGTTGGTAATGACTACCTTGCTTAGCGTAAACGGTCTCTAGGCCAGCTGTATCCAAGCTGGCCGCCGCTACGTACGCCGGCAACTTGAAATTCTTGATGACCGACTGCTTCAGTTCGCCAACCATACCGATAAACGTTCCGTCAGTCGTCTCGACCAATGCGCTGCGCGATTGGTCAAACGGTGCCGTGACTGGGAAATTACGCTCTTGTTCAATCGGCTTAAATACCAACTCGGCACCAAGGTCGTGTGCTAGCTGCTCAACCAAGCGACGAATTTTGTAAAATGGCGCACCCGTTCCCGGCTTTTTGGCAGCATAGACGATATCAGTGAACTGGCTGGCTTCTGGCAGACCATCTTCACCTAAACCGTGCATTTCGACATGCCCCTTACCCATTTCAAACAAGGCAAATTCATCATGCCCAGCCTTAATGTTGGCGTGGACCTTGTCGAGCAAACTTGGTAACACCGTCAAGCGGTAATATTGCAAATCAGGACTGAGGGCGTTTGACAATTTGTATGCCTGGCTAATGTCTTGCTCGGCATTTTTCAGGACACGCTCGTGGACAAAACTGTAGGTCAAGACTTCATTGGCACCAGCGCGCGATAGACTTTGGCGAACGGCGTTTTTCAGTTCGCGGCGCGGGTTTTTCGGTGCTGATTTAATGCTGCGCATTGGTAACTGGCGCGGTAGTTTATCAAAGCCATACAGCCGACCGACCTCTTCGACGATATCTTCAGGCAGCTCAATGTCGGTGCGCCAGAATGGTGATTGGATGCAAATATAATCCAATTCTTCTTCCGGACCATGACTCTTTATTTCCACGTTATTCAACAAGTCGCAAATGTCATTGTCAGATAAGTCTAAGCCCAATCTTTCATTGATAAACTTACTATCAATATCAATGTTTGCTGGTGTGTATTTTCCATCAAAATAATCATCAAGCCAGTCATCAAATTGCTTCAAATCAAACACTTCACTAGCTTGCACCCCGCCGACCATATTTATCAGCCGCTTCAGCACGGCAGCATTTTGGAGCGGCGACTGACCTTTGTTAAACCGTGTCAATGCATCGGTGAAAATACCGTGACGCATGGCTGTGCGGCGCAGCGCATACATATCAAAATTGGCGCACTCCAAAACGATGTTTTTCGTGCCATCCGAAACCTCAGTGTCGGTACCGCCCATAATTCCCGCCAAGCCAATCACACTCTCGCCATCAGCGATGACGATGTCATCAGCCGTCAGTTCATACTCTTTGCCATTGAGCAGACTGACCTTCTCGCCATCACGAGCCATCCGCGCCTCAAGTTTATGTCCGCGTAATTTATCATAGTCATACGCGTGCGTTGGCTGCGCCGTCATCAGCATAATGTAATTCGTGGCATCAACAATGTTGTTAATCGGCTTACCGCCCATCGCCACCAATTGACATTGTAGCCACAGTGGACTCGGTTGCACGGTAACATTGCGAATCGCCACCGCCATGAATCGCGGCACTAATTCTGACGCATCGTTCGTTACTGTCAATTCTAGACCTTCGGCCTCAGCAAACTTCTGCTCTGATTTATACCAATCAGGACTAGTAAACTGCTGATGAAAAATCCCAGCAATCTCCCGCGCTACGCCGAGTTGCCCAAAGCAGTCCGGCCGATGAGTAAACATCTTGTTTTCAATGTCTAGTACGTAATCATCCAAGCCAAACGTTTTAGCAAAACTCGCACCCGCCGTAAGCTCAACGCCCGCCGGCACGTCGTGCTCCTTAATCTCAACGATTCCCTCGTGATCCGCACCAATCGCCAGCTCGTCCGCCGCCGCCAACATACCTTGACTCAGCACACCACGCAGTGGCCGCGCATCCAGCACGAATGGCTCGTCTTCATCAAAACTCGCTGGCACCGTGCTTTTCGGCGGCAACCAAATCGCCCACATATCCGCATGTACATTTGGTGCACCGCAGACCACTTGCACCAGCCCGTTCTCATCACGCGGCACATCCGCCACCACGCCGCCATCATCAATCTTGGTCACACTCAGCCGATCAGCGTCAGGATGCTTGGCACATTCAACCACCCGGACAATTCGCGCGCCGCCATATTTGGCTTTCAGGTCGATCACTTCTTCGACACCGCCAAGCTGCTGATTGACCCGCGCCACCAACTCATCTACGGGAGGCAATTCAAAATTAATCAATTGTTTGATAATGTTTAGGCTGACTTTCATACTAGCTACTAGTATATCATCTTATCTGTAACTATTCGACTTTTGTAAAGCCAAGCCGCATGTCGGTAATTATTGGTGATATTCTTTAGCTTTATATTTGGCAATGATGTCCTGCTGTTCGGGTGTAAATCGCCGTGATTCACGCATTTTTTGGTAAGCTTTATTGCGCGTCCAAGTGTCAATATGTCCGTTTTCTAGTTCAGCCAGCGTCAGCTCAAAAAACTGCACCGCCGCCGTAGCGTATAGCCAAGCCAGTGCCATTTTGACATAGTAGCCGTCGTGCGTGATGTTTCGCAGCGCGGCAAAAACTTGATTGACATGCAACTCATCCAGAAAATTAGTCATCAAAGAAACCACGCCGTAACGCACTGTCAATTCAGCCTCACTCCGCAAACATGCCAGTGCAAAATCCCACCACGTTTCACCAGCAAACCGCCGCTTTTTATCGACAAACACGTCAATGTGCGCCCATGAATCAACGCGGGGTAAATATTGCTTGGTCAAATCAATCGCCGTCTGATCATCGAGCCGAGCATGCGTAATCAACAATCCACACAGCAACACATAGTCGAAAGATTCGTCCTGGACCGTCAGCAATTCACTAATATCCACTGCACCCACATCAGACGCCAATTCCCGCGCCAATCGCCGCAAATCCAGCACGCGCACACCGATGACCGGCATCTTAGTGTTAACGATGCGCTTATTAAACTCAGCGTACGTCTCGTTGCCCTCAGTGAGCTTTGCCAGTTTTGTCACAATGTTATCATGCATATTGCTATTAGCCTTCGTGCTTAATTAATATAGACCAGCGCAATACCTAGTCATATTATTTATTCTACATTATATAGCTAGATTGATTACGCATTATACAGCATAAAATTATCTATCGTAGACCTAATACACACAGCACATCATATACACTGGGCACAACGTTTACCAATCCGCGCAGTGTAATGTCTTGCGGTGCCGTGCGTGAAAAAACTGGACATTTTTGAGCCGTCGCAAAACCAATTTCCATTGCTGCGCTCAGTCCAACATAGCCATCTGGAGCATGAAGCATCACAAAATTTGCTTGACGAATTGCTGACAAATGCCACGCTTCGATCGCTCGCCGATGATATACCTTGCTCGGCAGCGTCTCGCACAAATGCTGCATTATCAAACTGCATCCGTCTTGGCGATAAAACCTGGCAGCCAGTCACAACAAGCTCATCATAGACCCGGAATAGCCCTGCCCTGTCACGCGTGTATGAGCCGCAAAGCACTGCCCGAGGTGGCTCAAAATTCTGTCGCGTCATATTCATATATCACTTCTGTCAGTTCACCGTGTCCATCAATGCATGCTGTCATTTCATGCATGAAGCTTTTATACTTCTTTGGCTCGCCCTCCATCTCTTCACGCGTGCGCCAAGCATTTTTACCGCCTTCAAATTCTTCAACCATTGTGCCAGAAACACTATCGCAAAACATCAGATGAAATAATTTATCCTCAACAATCTCATTTGTTTGGCTGTGACGAACCCGCTCGTGATAGACACCGCGGTGCACAAAAGTACCGTCTAACCCCGTCTCTTCAGCAAGTTCACGCGCTGCCGCTTCAACAACGGACTCCGCCCAGCGTACTTTGCCAGTTGGCGCACCCCAAAAACCATAGTATGGATGCTTAAGCCGCTGTTGCAGAAGATACTGTTTCTTGCCATGATACTGCCGCTCAACGACCAACAATACCGCTACTTTTAGTTGACGCTCAATCACACCAGCATCAGTGTCTAGCTTATTAGCGTATTCTTTACCTTTGATCGAAAGCATGTAGCCATCAGCTATCTTCGTCACGTAGCCCAACGCCACGAGTCGTTTGATGTGGAATTTGACATGGTCGCTATCAAGCCCAGTAGCTCTCTGCAACGTAGCAAAATGAGCAGTTGGTAAAAATAGTAGTTCTCGCAATATCTTTATCTGTGCATTATGTACCTTTTCTTCTAAACTCATGACCTACACTCCTTTTACCTCCATCATAGGACGGCTGTCATATAAAATCTAGGGAAGTCAATTTCCCCATTATTCCCATATTCATAAATATATGATATAATATGCAAAATGCATCGGAAGCCTTCTTGCGAAACTTTGGCTCGCACTCATCAGCAAGGACTCACGCAAACTGTGGGTAATTTTTTGCAGCACGTACACGCGACTGAGATTCAGCCAGATGCAGCAACTGTCTTTGTGCATGATGAATGTAATCCTGATTCGATTGGGGCAATCGCTACTGCGTGCTCACCGCAGGCTCCGACTGACGGCCGATTTGATTTTCAGAAAGCACATATCACAGGGCACCGCGTTGATGGGTCGTCAGTTGCTGGACGTGTCATTGAAAGCAACCAAGACGACATTACCCTGACTGAGAGTGCAATGAATCCTGATCATCGCGTCCTCAACTTGCCGCTACCCGACCAACACGCCGTTCTGCAAGCTGCTTTCACGAAAAGTACACCGACAAAACGTCAGTTGGGCGAATTAGAAACATTATGGCGATATGACAGAACCAAAACTGCACTCAGTCTTGGCATCACAGCGTTGCAAACATTAGCGCGAGCATCATACCCCACTCAGTCAGTCGCCGACATGCTAGCCCTCAAATCACCCACCACACCGAACGCAATCCTCACCACGTGGGATGTGTCGGACTCAACCAGGGAGATGGCGCGTGATAATGGAAAACTGCGCTCATTCATCGTTTGGTTTGGTAGCCAAGCAATCACTGCCGTGCAACGTTATGGCGGCGAGCTGATCGACTGGACGGGCGATGGACAGAACCTTGCAGTGCCACTACCACACAGCAACGCGCGTTTCTCACGTGAGCAGCGGGCTGATTTTGGTAATGATACACTCGTTCCACTGCTTAGCGAACTCGTTGATCTCGCTCAAGCGCAGGATGAATATACGGTTCGACTGACCACCGGTTTTGGCCGACTCGACAATGTTCCTGGTGGAAAAATGAGTCCAGCGCTCTTTGGTATGACGAAATTGTCCAAGCGTCAGCCACGCGACCAACTATCAATTGCCCTCACTGATGACACCTACGATATGCTCGCTCCTACCCTGCCTGACACATTGCGGCATTATCTGCACCACGATTAAGCTTTCTTGCGGGCTGATTTTTTATCTTCCTTGCTTTTTTGGAGTAATTTATTTTTGAGTGTCAACACCACATCCGCCTCTTTAGCTAGCTGTTTGCTGTGAGTGACGACGATGACGCATTTGTCGTTGTCGTGGGCAGCTTGGCGCAGGATATTGATGATATCGGCAGCGGTGGTTTCGTCCAGGTTGCCGGTCGGCTCGTCCGCCAAGATAATCGGTGCGTGCGAAACAAGCGCTCGCCCGATCGCCACACGCTGCTGCTGTCCGCCAGAAAGTTTCATGACGTTGCGGTGGATATGGTCGTCATCTAAGCCCATAGTGTGCAGTGTTTCATTGGTAGCTTTAGGATTAACTAACTTCAAATTTTCTAGCGGCGTCAAGTAATCAATCAGGTTATAATTCTGAAACACCAGCGAGATATTGTGCTTGCGATGGTGCGAGTACCCCTGCTCGGCAATGTCTTCGTCGTCGAACAAAATCTGCCCACCAGTCGGCGTGTCCAGCCCGGCTAGTAGCCCCAGCAGGGTCGATTTACCAGCGCCAGAGCTGCCGACGATGGCGTAAAACTTGCCTTTTTCAAATTGATAATTGATGCCGTTGAGCACGTTGCTCGTACCGTCGGCGTATGAGTAGATGATATCGCGTAACGTAAGTAGTGACATAATAACTCCTAACTTAATTTTGCTAAAATTTGCTTTGGTGATTGGCGCA
>CAUVPC010000031.1:0-8301 GCA_963553655.1 uncultured Candidatus Saccharibacteria bacterium | reverse complement strand
CCATCGGCATCATGGGCATCACCATGATCATGTCCTTGTCTGTTAGTGTCAATAAATTGATTAACCAACAGTTCTCAACAACCAAAGACAGTGTAGCATTGATACGGTCTGGTCTGGGTGGTAATATCGAGCGGTCACTATCTCAAGCGCAAAATATCACACCTCTCCCGACCCTGACCGAATACGACGTCCAGGATGTTGCGCGCATCACTCCAAACAGCGCTCCAATGTCAGTTGTTCATAACACCATCACTACCACTAATTCACGCGTTGATGCTAATAAAACCGCCATCATTGGTACCACTGAAAAAATCAAAGACCTGGCAGAGTTAGAACTACGCGATGGTCAGTTTGTTGGACAGGCTAACGGTGTGGTGATTGGTCATCAATTGTCAATTGATCTGTTTGGTACCGAATATTCACTTGGTAATGTACTGCGTATTCAAGATAAGCCGTTTACGGTCATGGGTGTTTTAAAACCAGTCAAACAACCGCTTACTTACCTGGGTGTTAATTTCAATAACTCAGCCATCGTTTCACTGGATGTCAGCAAGAAGCTAACACAAAATGTCGCACAAATTCAGCAAATTGCCATCAAAACTGACGGCGACTCATCTCTTGAAAAAGCAATTTCTGACATTACAGCAAAGCTCAATCAAAATCACCACGATGCTAATGACTACCACATCATAACCGGTAAAGATATTACCGCCACTAGCGACGCTATGTTGTTATCGCTGTCAGCAATCATGATTGCTGTATCGATCATCTCGCTGTTTGTTGGCGGAATTAGCATCATGAATATTATGTTGGTAAATGTTGCCGAACGACAGCGTGAGGTCGGTATCCGTAAAGCTATTGGTGCCACTAACCGACACATCATCCATCAATTCTTGATTGAGTCAGTAATCATTGGTTTAGCCGGTGGTATCATGGGGTATATCTTTGGCTTAATTGGTGCGTACACAGTCAGTACTTTCCTACCAGTTTCACCAATCTTGAGCTGGCAGCCTGCTGTCGTCAGCATTGGTGCTGCCATGCTGGTCGGTATCGTCTTTGGTATTTATCCAGCCGTACGCGCTGCCAACCGCAACACTATTGAAGCGATGCGCAACTAAGTAATCCAGACTGATTTAGCTTAATTCTTTTTTCAAACGTTCTACCAGTTTTACTGGCGCTGGATCAACGCCGTTCAGGATTGCTGTGTAAATACTTGCGGCATCACCAAGCGCCAAGCCCCACAGTAGTTGTTTAAGCAAGGTCTCTCCCTGCAATTCTACAGACACAGCGTGCGGACGCATACCACTCAACAGGCGATCGCTCAGTTCCATACGCTCGCGAATACGCGGATGTTCCAAATGACTCATCAAATCAAAAATCACAAATGGCTTTTCAACCGGATGAGATGACCAGCCGATGAACTCATTGTGGTTAAATTCAGGGTATTGATTACAAAAAGCTATATTTTTTGCTGACTCATTCCAACTGATTTTCCATTTATATGCCAGTGGCCACGTTAGTTCACCACCATAAATCACCGGGGTTTTACCAGCCGACTTGAATGCCAATTGTTTGGCGATATTTTGCTCGGTCGGTACGTCTGGTGCCCAAGCTTGCACCTGACCAGACAACCATTCGCCGCTTTCTTCCAGTTTTTGATATAAATCGCCATCAATGATCAAAAAATGTTGTAATATTTTCAACAATCCTCGCAGATGATAGACTGTCGACATGCGCGGCTGTGCACCAGCTGGTATTTTTATCCTTTTTACGCCGTCAGCTGCTGCTTTTTCAAACAAGGCTCCGCCCGTAGTGATTGTCGCCAACTGACAATTCTTGGCACGCGCTTGATCATAACAACTCAAAGTTTCTTCGGTATTACCGGAATGGCTGATGGCAATTACCAAGGTGCTGTTGTTCACGAAACCCGGCAGGTCATAGCCTTTCGTCACCATCATAGGAATATGCAGCCAACCCCTCGTTAACGCAATTACCATTTCTGCTGCCAGCGCCGAACCACCCATACCAGCAATCACCACCGCATTGATAGTTTTCGGGACATAATCATTCCCTTCGATAACTACTTCAAACGAAGTCTGCGTTGATAACTGTAACAAACCAGACAGGGTGTCGGCTGGATCTTTTCGCCGAATCATCATAGGATCATCAAGCATCTTGTCATACCACCTTTCTTCATGCTAAAGTATAACATATATAAGCATAATCATTAATAAGATGGGTGGGGACATGCAAAACCAATCAGTTACCGATGATCAAGAGCTTGCCAAGGTTTTGGCAGGTGTAACACAACAAACAGATGATAATTTGAGCTTTGAAGAGACGGGGACAACTCCGCAATCAGACGACGCTCAGGTAGTCGCGCCACCACCAGACAACTCAGTCCCAGTAACAACGGACGATTTAATGGTCGCACCGCCGCCAGCAGTGCCTATTTCCGTCGATACTGCGACCCCTGCAGCCCCGGTAAATGATTCAAATCTGGACTCCATCAAGCAACAAGCGCTATTGGAGCTTCGTCCCCTGGTCGATAAGTTAAACATTTCCCCAGAAGAAAAGTTTGACACTTATTTGTTATTGCTGCGCTCAACTGATGACAGCGCCTTGATCGCTCCAGCACATGCAGCAGCTGGCGCCATCGCCGACGAGTCTCGCCGTGCCCAGGCTCTATTGGATGTCATTAAAGAGATAGATTATCTGTCAAATCCACAAAAATAATCATTTCAATTCATTAAAATAGGGCCGGTTACCGGCCCTATTTCTTGATGTACGTATTACATCATCCCCATACCCGGCATACCACCAGGTGTAGCTGGAGCTTCTGGCTCTGGCACGTTGACGACCAGTGCACCCATGGTTGCTGCAGTCGAAGCGATGGACACCGCATTCTGCACCGCTTCCTTGGTGACGCGCGCTGGGTCGATGACGCCAGCTTTTTTGACATCCACCAATTCGTTCTCGGGCTTCATCACGTTAACGCCAAATCCAGCCTTGCCCGCCTCAACTTGCGCCAGGAGTGCGTCGGCGTTTAAGCCAGCGTTACGCATAATCTGCAGGAACGGCTGCTTCAAGGCGTCCTTTAGAATCTGCCGGCCGGCCGCGATGCTATCTGCGCCAGTCACCTTCAGGCCGCCAGCCAAATTCACCAAGGTAACGCCACCACCGGCGACAATTCCCTCGGCCAAGGCTGCCTTGGTAGCTGCCACGGCGTCGTCCACGCGGAACTTCTTTTCGTCAATTTCTGTCTCGGTCGCGCCGCCGACTTTAATGACGGCCACCTTGCCGCTCAGGGCAGCTGCTCGCTTGTCGAATTGCTCTTTTTCGTATTCGCTGGAGGCGTTGTCAGACAGTGACTTAATCTCAGCAATTCGCTCCTTAACACCAGACGGCTTGCCTGCGCCCTCAACGATGGTGGTTTCATCTTTACCGACAATCACCTTACGTGCCGAACCTAATACCTCCAGGCCAGCATTCTCAAACGTCAACCCGTGATCTTCAGAAATCACCGTTGCGCCAGTCAGCACCGCGATGTCGCGCAAAATTTCCTTGCGGCGGTCGCCAAAGCTTGGCGCCTTGACCGCCACGGTATTAAATACGCCCTTGAGCTTGTTCAGCACCAAAATACTCAGCGCCTCGCCTTCAACCTCATCAGCGATGAGCACCACGTCCTTCTTACCGCTTTGTGCCAATTTCTCCAGCATTGGCAGGAATTCTTGCACGCTGGAAATTTTCTTATCGGTAATCAAAATCGCTGGTTTTTCATAAACCGCCTCTTGCCGACCAGTGTCGGTGACGAAGAACGGACTGACCCAGCCCTTATCCAAACTAAAGCCTTCAACGACCTCAGCCTCCAACTCCAAACCTTGACCAGCTTCAACTGTCACAACGCCGTCTTTGCCAACTTTCTCGATGACACCAGCGATCAGTTTACCAATTTCCGCGTCACCCGCCGAGATGGTTGCCACTTCCGCCACGCGCTCAGACTTGCCCTCAATTGGCTCCGCTAATTTATTCAGCTCTTTGACAATTTCCGCGCCAGCCTGCTCGATGCCTTTTCGCAGTTCCATCGGGTTGTGACCCGCTGCGATCAACCGGTTAGCTTCCTTCAAAATTGAGTATGTCAGCACCGTCACGGTCGTGGTGCCGTCACCAGCCTGCTTGTTCAAGTTCTTGGCCGCCTGCTTGATCAAATCAGCACCAACCTTGTAACCCAACGTCTCATCATCATTCTCTGGCAGCTCAATGCCTTCCGCCACTGTTACGCCGTCGTGCGTCACGGTTGGCCCGCCAAAACCCTTAGCAATCACCACATTGCGGCCCTTTGGCCCGTAGGTTACCTTAACGGCGTTATATAGCGCCTCAGCACCGCCCAACACGCGAGCACGTGCATCATCATCGTAAAATACTTTTTTTGCCATAACGTAAACTCCCCTTTTCTCAAACAACCGTTGCTAAAATATCTTCCTCGCGGACGATCAAATATTCCGTGCTGTCAATTTTCAAGTCCGTAGTCGAATATTCCTTATATACAATCTTGTCGCCCACCTTCACATTCTTGACATCACCGCCGACCGCTTTGACCTCAGCTACCACTGGTTTCTCCTTCGAGCTGTCCGGCAAATACAGTCCGCTCGCCGTCTGCGTCTTCGCCTCCTCGCGCACCGCTACCACGCGGTCACCGAGAGGCTTGATAGGTACACTCATAATATCCTCCATTTCATTAACAATACATCTTATTGTATCGCACCACGTTAGCACTCGTCAAGGGTGAGTGCTAATTCACTCAATACCCTTCCCTAAAAATAGCCCTCCCGCCTTGATATTGTTATAATACCTATATGAAGCTATTCAAATCTCTCATCTCGTGTCTATTAGTGCGAATCATGCGTAAATTTTTCCACAATAATCCACACATTCGCCTGGTCGCCGTTGTCGGAAGTGTCGGCAAAACAACCACCAAATCAACCATCGTCGACGTTCTCAAACACAACAAAAAAGTTCGAACCAACAGGGGTAATTTCAATGCTGAATTTAGTGCACCCCTGGAGATGCTTGATATTGATGGCCCGAAAAATCCTCGATCCATCACTGATTGGCTATCAACCATCTACCGCGCCTATCGCTCAGCTCGCCAACTTCACGACATCAACGTCATCGTTCAAGAATTTGGCATCGACCACCCCGGTGAAATGACCGCCTTTGGTCGCTACGCTCACCCTGATATTCTCGTCGTCACAGCCATATCTCCTGAGCACATGGAGTTTTTTAGCAATCTCAAAACAGTAGCCCAGGAGGAATTTGCCCTATCTAGCCACAGTATCGTTACCCTGTACAACCGTGATGATATCAATTCTGGATTCATCGCTTTTGCCAATTCTGAACGCAATCTTTCTTACAGTACTGAGCCAGATGCTGACTATTACATCACCGCTCATCAGTTCAATCACAGCCAAGGATATACCTGTACTCTCACACACGGCGAGCAAACCTCCCGTGAGTTCATCATGCCTGTTGTCGCTAAACATCAGCTACGCATTGCTGCTGGAGCCGCCGCGGTTGCGCTAGAATTCAACCTTGACGTTGAAAGCGTCATCACCGCTCTAGAGAACTTCACTCCCGTGTCGGGGCGAATGAACCTCCTAAGTGGTATCAACAATTCAATGCTCATCGATGATTCATACAATTCCAGCCCACTCGCCGCCAAATCAGCGCTAGAAACCCTCTATCAGCTGCCTGGTAAAACCAAAATCGCCGTCTTGGGAGATATGAACGAGCTTGGCGATACAACAGCGTCTGAACACCGCACACTCGGCACCCTATGCGACCCAGCGCAACTATCGCACGTCATCACTGTTGGCCCCAACACAGCTAAATTCTTGGCACCAGCCGCCAAAGACAACGGCTGCACTGTCACCTCCTTTGATAAAGCCACTGACGCCGTAGAACTGTTACAATCCCTGGCTCGTCAAGATACCGTCCTATTATTCAAAGGTTCTCAAGGTGGTGTCTACCTTGAAGAAGCCATCAAACCACTCCTCAAAAGTTCGAAAGATACCAAAAAACTTGTCCGCCAATCCAAAGAATGGCTCCGCAAAAAACAAGCTTTTTTCAGCAAGTCATTGAGCTGATTATTCCGCTTTTTCCTGTCCCAAAATCTCGCGCACTACCTGACTATCATTCCACGGTAGTCGCTGCCCATTCACGATTCGGTATTTCTCGTGCCCCATACCAGTGATCAATACCATATCACCCTTTTGCGCAGAGCCAAGCGCTCGCTCAATCGCCTGTCGTCGGTCAGGGATTTCCGTTGTCTTGGCGTCACCGTGCGCCCGTTCAATTCCTTCATAAATCATTCTTCTAATCTGATCAGGATCTTCGTTGTAGCTTTCCTCGTCGGTTAGGAATATCCTGTCGGCGTTTTTGGCAGCAATTTCGCCCATAGTTGGCCGCTTACTCTTGTCACGATCACCACAAGCCCCAAACACCAAAATCACTCGACCCTTGGCGATTTTACGAGCAGCCGTCAATAATTTATCCAATGCATCAGGGGTGTGTGCATAATCAACAATTACGTCATAACCAACACCCTCGACTGCTCGCTCAAACCTGCCAGGAACCGCCTCGACGTTAGCCACGCCTTCTTGGATATCTTGTAATTTCACACCCAGCAGATACGCCAACGTCACCGCCGCCGTCATATTGTGTACATTAAATTCACCCGGCAGCGCCGTCGCCAGCTCCAAATGAGTCTGATGGTCCAAAACCACATCGGCTTCAGTACCCTTGCGGTACAGCTTCACTCGCTGAATCTGCGCCTCTGCTTCCGGATGCTTACCATAGGTCATTTTTTGTTCACCAGCAACGAATTGATCAAAATAGTCATACCATTCATCATCGCGGTTCAAAATGATATATCGCGGTTCCAGTGCAAACAGCTTACCCTTAGCCGCTGCATAATTCTCCATGGTTTTGTGATAATCCAAATGATCCTGTGTCAAATTGGTCATCACTGCTGCCTCAATCGGCACGCCGTCAAGCTTATGCTGGTCAAGCGCGTGCGACGTGATTTCCAACACGACATAGTCCACATCGGCCTTTTTTGCATCACGAAAGAACCGCTGCATCCTGCCAGTCGAAGCCACTGTTGCGTTCAAATCATTGACCTGAGCCTTCCCTGCCACTTCGATCAACGCTGTCGTGAACATGGCGGTCTTAAATTTGGCCTCCTTCAAGATCTCATTGATATAGCAGGCGGTCGTTGTCTTCCCGTTGGTACCAGTTACTGCGATAACTCGCAAGTTTTTTGACGGGTTACCATACCGCGCGCTCAATAGTCGTACTCTAACTCGGCGATATCCGTTTTCCACGCCATGCAAAGCACTAGCGGGCAAAATACTTCTGGCTGCTTTGACAAGAATCTGTTTCATATATCCATGATACCACTTTTGCGTGCCGATTCACACTTCCAGACAACAGAGGCGAATATGTGTTATACTATGCCATAGTTATGAGGATTTTGGGAATTGAATCAAGCTGTGATGAAACAGCTGCCGCTGTCGTCGAAGATGGTCATCTACTATTATCAAATGTTGTTAACTCACAAATCGATATCCATGCCGAATATGGTGGCGTCATTCCAGAAATTGCCGCCCGTTCACATCTGGAGGTTATCAACCCGGTTGTCAAAAAGGCGTTATCTGAGGCCAACTGTACTTGGGATGATATCGACGCCATCGCCGTCACTTACGCTCCTGGCCTCATCGGTTCGCTCCTTGTTGGTACCCTCGCTGCCCGCACCCTCGCCATTATTCATCACAAACCGTTGTATAAAATACATCATGTAGAAGCTCATGTGTATGCTAATTTCATCAACCAGCAGTCTGATAGCTTATCTTTAACACTGCCAAAAAACCAACCTACCTTCCCTCTCCTTGCCCTTATCGTCTCTGGTGGACATTCACAGCTCGTCCTGTTCCGTAACCATGGCGACTACCAGCTCATCGGCCAAACCCAAGATGACGCCGTCGGTGAGGCGTTCGACAAAGTCGCTAAAATTATCGGTCTACCCTACCCTGGCGGCCCTGCCATCGCCAAAGCAGCTGAGCTCGGTGATCCGCAGGCCTTTCATCTACCCATCGCTAAGCTCGTTGGTGAGTATGACTTTTCCTTCTCTGGCCTTAAAACAGCCGTTCTGAGGACAGTGCAGCGCGAAGTCGGTAAAGACTTTACCTTTCCTTCACACGACCTCCCTGCCCTGGTAACTGACGAATTACAACACAACAT
>CAUVPC010000030.1:0-8829 GCA_963553655.1 uncultured Candidatus Saccharibacteria bacterium | reverse complement strand
GCTTTATCAGGTTGCGGAGCTGGTGTTGTTTCATCTGGAGTGTTGTCAGGCGTGGTTGACTGTGGTTTGAGGTTTGGAATACCCTCTAATTCTTGTTCCATGAGCTTGGCAACATCCTCTGTTGGCGTCAGACTGGCGCCCTCAAGTGGTCGAATGACGCGTTCGCCTAGGTTGGCAGGACGCGGCGCTGAAGATGAGAAAGGTGCAGTCGGCTGCGGCAGTGTGGTTGGCGCTGGTGTAGCTGCAGCTTGCAGGGTTGGCTGCGGTGAGAGCGCTGAGACATCAGGTCGGACAGGTGGCATTTGTGGTGATGGTGACATGGTTGGGGCTGGAGTTTGCTGAGGCACCACTGTTGCTGGCTGGGCAGCTGATTGCGGCTGTGGTGCTGGCGTAAGTCCCGGAACATCGCCCAAAACTTCGTGCACGGTGCGGACGACGTCTTCGATACCGACTTGGGATTTCACGAGATATCGGTCAGCTCCGAGTTGTTCACCGCGGGCTCGTTGGTCTTCTGAGGACAAGGCGGTCATGATGATCACTTTGATGTCTTTGGTTTCGGTGGCAGACCGTAAAATATCTAGCATGTCAAAGCCAGAAATTTTTGGCATCATCACGTCGCTCAGGATGAGCGCTGGCCGTTCTTTGATGGCCATGGCGAGCGCTTCTTCGCCATCACCTGCGGACACGATGTCGTATCCCTCTGCTAATAATCGTACGCCATAGATTTCGCGTAAACTTTTGTCATCTTCAACGAGTAAAATTTTTGTCATATCTACTACCTACTATACGATATTATTATTAAAATTGCTATCATTCTTATGCTTTTATGAATTATTGGTTCTCCGTGGTATGCTGATGGCGCGACGGCTGGTCTCTAAATGATGTTCGATGTCGGCAAGCGTGGCGTGTTCTGGGCTGGTTGGTGTTGGCTGCGGCTGTGGTGGTTGGTTGGGCTGGACAGACGGCTCAGTGACTAGGGCAGGTTCGGTTAGCTGCTGAGACTGAGGTGTCACTGGCGGCTCAGCGGGTGTGACGACAGAAGCTACTGGAGTTTGCGGCTGATGGTACTGAACTGGTACTGGCTGCAAGGATGCTTCTTTGTGAGCGGCTTCTTCTTTGGAAATTCGCGGTATTTCCAGAAAGAAGGTGCTTCCCTTGCCGTACTCACTCTCGACACGTAAATCGCCCGACATGCTTTCGGCGAGTCGGCGAGACAGGTACAGTCCCAGACCAGTACCGCCGATTTCACGAGTGGCTGAATTGTCAACCCGATAAAACTTTTGGAAAAGATGCGGCACATCTTCTGCGGGGATCCCTAGGCCAGAGTCCATCACACTGACAACCACTTTTGATGAGTCGCCAGTGACGTCAACCACCACCTCGCCTTCTTTGGTGTATTTGATGGCGTTTTCTATGAGGTTGGCGGTAATTTCCCGGAAATGGTCGGGGTCGACAAAGGCGTAATAAATGGGCTGCAAATGCTGATCAGCGGAGTCTTTGGCCAGCGCGTGTGGCCGGAAAGAATAGAGCAGATTTTTTTCGGCGGCTTTGTGCGCCAGGCCTTCAAAAATATCTGCCACAAAATCAGTCACGTTGAATAATTTTGGCTCATCTTTGAGACGCCCATCTTCAGCTCTACTGATGTCTAACAAGTCTTGGAATAATCGGCCCAGGTGCTGGGCTGAGGCGTGCGCTTTGGTGATGAAATCACGTGCTTTGTCGTCAATCTGGGCGGTGGCGGGGTTGAGCGCCAGACCCAGATATCCCTCGATGGAAGCCACGGGCGTGCGCATCTCGTGACTGGCGGTGGAGATGAACTCGGCTTGCTCTCGCTCCTCGGCGCGCTCTTTGGAGATATCGCGGAACACGATGATGACACCTTCCTTTTGTGGACCTATGGGAGAACTGACGATGGTGATTGGCAGTCGTTTGTCTGAGAAAGTTTTGAGAAATAGGTTGTCGCTGTGGGTGGGCTGGTTTGAAGACAATGCTTGAGCAACGGGATGTTTGCCCTCTGGGATGTCAGATCCGTCCTTGAGCACCAGCTTGAGGACACTTTGCCAACTCAACCCCAAAGCGTCGCCTTTGTCCCAGCCAATCATCTGTTGCGCGGCTGGATTGATAAGTTCAATGATACCGTCATTGGAAATAGCCATCACGCCGTCGTCGATGGTATTGATGACGACATCCGATTTGCCCTCGGCAGAGGTTAGCCTATTTTCCAGTTCAGTAAATCGATCATCAAGCTTCTTCTGTGATTGGTATCGCCACAGGACGATACTCAGGACAGATGGCATGATGCCAAGCGCTGTACTGATAGCTATTTGTTCCAGTGTCAGTGGTGTTTCGAAATGAATCATAGCGATGTGCGCCACGACCAGCAAGATGATGCCGCCAGTCAGCCACAGCCCGAATACGGCCGCAAAGATAGTCACCATGAGCCACAGGCTGGTAAATGGAGAATAGATGCCACCACTGGTAGCGATGAGTGCGGCGATGGTGATGATGAGCGACGCATAGGTGGCGCCTGCCAGGTAGGCGCGTTGTTTTTTGGGCGTCCAAACACAGAGACCAAGCGCCCAAACTGCAGACAATACGCTGATGGTGGCGGCCAAGTCAGTCACTGAATCGCCAATAGTAAAGCGATAATTGCCAGGCAAAAAACGAGCTGATGCGTATGTGAGGAGAATGAAGAGATTGACTAGTAGCGAAGCTTTACTGAGACGGCGCAGCCAAAATTTGGAAAATGTTCTGTCAGACTGCCCCACCCTCGATTCTTTCATGATATTAAGTATAGCGTCAAACGGTGGTAAAACGCAAGCGCGTCTCTGTTGGCTGGCGCGGCGGTATAGACAAAAGCGGCTGCGTCATGGTATGATGCTTAGTGTTGGCCTCATCGTCTAGCGGTTAGGACACCGGGTTCTCATCCCGGCAACCGGGGTTCGATTCCCCGTGAGGTCACCACAGAGAAATTATCAGCACTGCCCTCTTGGGTAGTTCTTTTTTAGTATTGTAATGATTTGTTTTGAAAGCTGTGTTCTTGTGCTAGTCGCCTAGCTGCTCGATCACCTCCAACAGTTTCCGAGGTGTGATGTCGGCTTTGATGAGGTAGCCGTCAATT
The DNA here is from genome assembly GCA_963553655.1 of uncultured Candidatus Saccharibacteria bacterium. GTDB lineage: Bacteria > Patescibacteriota > Saccharimonadia > Saccharimonadales > Saccharimonadaceae > Nanosynbacter. The sequence goes on along the minus strand of CAUVPC010000030.1, from coordinate 5,708 downwards.
CTGGGTAGCAGCTGCGACTTGGACTGGTCGTCTTGCTCAAAATTGGTCATGATGAGAATTTTGCTGTTAGGCACCAGATCAGTTTCACCGTTTCTGAGGGCGTCTAAGATCTGATCGCCACGCTGTTCTGGTAGCATCAAGTCCAAAATGATCAGGTCGTACGGCTGGTTACGCGCCGCCACCAAACCGTCATTGCCGTCCACCATCCAGGTGACGGTGTAGCCGGCACGCTCCAGGCTGCGCACGTACATTTCGCCGATAAATCTGTCGTCTTCGATGCATAAAATTGTTTTGATCGCCATGATTACTCCCTATACATTTTGTGATTTTTTATCCACCCGCCGTCGGTACGAATGAGCCGATTGTTTAGCTGGCCGTCTTCTAATAATTTTTCTTTCACCGAGGCGTAGACGGGGATGGTGAAAGAAAAAATTGAGCCCTGGTTCTCTTGGCTGCGTGCGGAGATGCTGCCGCCGTGAGATTCGACAAAGGCTTTACAGATGTACAGGCCGATGCCAGTGCCGGCCACTGTTTCGCGTGATCGGTGTGAGCGGTAAAATTTGCGAAAGAGGTTTTTGATCACGCCAGCTGGCATACCGACGCCGTTGTCTGAGACGGAAACTTCTACAAATTCGCCTTTTTGCACGGCAGAAACTTGGACAACTCCGCCTTCGAAGCTGTATTTGATAGCATTGTCGATGAGGTTGGAAATCACTTCCCCGATGCTACCACGGTCGGCTGCTACGGTCGGCAAGTTGCTGGGGATGGATACATTCAACATGCGGTGCTGAGCCGAGGCGCGCAGCTGCATGTCGTCAGCGATGGTGGCGTAAATGGCTTCCAGTGTGTCCTCGCGCAGATGCACGTACAGGTGGTGCCGATCGAACTTTGAAACATTGAGGATGTTATTGATATAGCCAGACAAACGATTAGCAGAAACGGTTAGACGATTGAACAATTGTGGCTCATCATCCCGCAGGCGGTCGTGAAGCTCTTGTTCCAAGATATCCAGGTAACCGCGAATGACGGTGATGGGTCCACGGAGTTCGTGCGCTGCAAAGGCGATGAAATTGAGATCCTCTTCCTCGGGTAAGTATTTGGCTGAGCGGTCAAAGAGGATGATGACCGTTTCGCCGGCTGCACCTTTTTCGTAGGAGGCGCTGACGTCATAGAACTTTTGTGGCGCAGAGGTTTTGGCCTGAGCTGGTACGCGCGTCCATTGGTGATGGGCGGTGATGTTGTCTTTGGCAACTTCTTGGATCCACTGGTTGATGGAAATTTCATCAATAAAGTCTAGCCCCAAAGTCAGCACGCCGTCCATGTTGGAAACGACTGGCGCGGTTTCATTGGCAAAGATGATGTGTTGTTGGTGGTCCAGTACGACGATGCCACACGGCGTGTGATTGAACGACTGAATGATGGCGTCAAGTTGGGAGGAAGTTTTTTTGGCAGTCGGCTTGGCTGGTACACCGTTGGTATAGATGGCCTCAAGTACGGTTTGGAAACCAGTGCGTGCGTGTGCTGGCGAATTGATCTTGGTTGGCTTTTCGGCAGTCAGCTCCCCTGTTTTGTAAGCTGTAGCGTAAAGCACGTCGCGCATTGGTTTGCTGATGAACGGTGTGATGGTTACCGTGCCAATGACACCTCCGGCTGCGCCGAGGAGGATGATGACGTACCAGTTGACCTCGACGGCAGCCAAGTTTGTCAGTATGAGATGAGTGATGGTAGCAAAAGCAGCAGCGATACCGACAGGCACCAGCAGCAGCAATACCGACCGACGCATATAATATCGATTGTAGTCGCGAATCGATCGGCGACGGGTTACTGCCATGCAATACTTCCTCGCCCCGGTGTAAAGGCGGCGATCCACGTCTGGCCGCGGTTCAACGCGATGTCTTTGCCGGCGGCGTCGACCAATTTCAATTCTGCGTTTTCATTGTCACGCTTCCAGGTGGCTTGAGCTACGACACCATTTTGGAAGATATATGCTTTGCCGGTGCCGACGGTGATGACATCTTCGTAGCCTTCACGACTGCCTGGGCGATGCTCAACGTTCACTTCCAGCGCTACGATGCTGTTTGGCGCAATTTGCCCAGCCTCGGCGTCATTGTGCGGTTGCCCTGCTAGTGTGCGAGCGTAGGTATTTGAATCTTTGTTGTAGGTGTAATTGGTGTTAAATAGTGGACCGCTGAAATTGATGGCAATTTGGGTGGCGTTTGGCGTTTCGGCAGGCTTGCCATCGGCGCGTTTAAACCCGGTGAATACTGATTCGTTGTGACCTTTGGCGGTATTGGTTTGATCAATCTTCTCACCTGAGGTGTAGGCATTGTGCGGCGCGCGTCGATCATTGGCGCGCCAATACGAGTTGCCATTGCTGAACTCGTCGATATCGTGATATTTGCCGTTACGAACTGTGCTGAGGGCGTTGGCGCTACCGCCAACATGGAAAATTGAGGCTTTGTATGGCGTTGACCACTGCAGATAGTACAAGCGCAAGCTGCGCACTGGACCAATTTTGGCCGGCTTATTTCCCTGGTACAACGCGAAGAAACGAGTGATACCACCTTCGGCAACAGCTTCGTAGACGATGCCAGCTTTTGATAGTCCAGACTGTGGTCGCGCGTTAGGGCTATTTTCGACAATTACACCAGCGACGGGAGCTTTGACGGCATTTGCGTCAGCTACTTCCAGACCGGTCAGTGACGAGTAAAACTTCTCTTTTGGCTTTTTGGTGCCAGCGAAAAATGGCGAACCGCTGTCTGATTGGACGGAATACATGGCGATGATGAAGATAATCGCAACAACCGCCGCGCCTACGACGAGTGCCAATGCCAAATGGTGTTTGTGGACCCACTGAGTGAACGCTTTGAATTTAGAGTGATTGATGAGTTTATCCTGAGGAATTCGAGGCTTTTCCATATGATTAGTATAGCATGTCGCTTATGCTAATAAAACTAAGACAAGGTGCGTCGGCCTTCAAGTGCATGCGACAGCGTGATCTGGTCAGCGTATTCTAGGTCGACTCCCACAGGGATGCCGCGAGCCAGTCGCGAAACCGTCAGCGTCAAGCCAGCTTCTTGGATGTATCGTTGCAGAAACAGCGCAGTGGATTCACCCTCGACTGAGGCGTTGGTGGCAATGATGATTTCGGTGACGCCGTCGTTTTTGATGCGCTCAATCAGCTCAGGGATATGAAGCTGCTCTGGTCCAATGCCGTCGATTGGTGAAATTGCTCCACCTAAAACGTGGTAGGTACCATCAAACTGGCCAGTGCGTTCCAGCGCCATGATATCCAGCGGTTCTTCGACGACGCAGACGAGCTGGCGATTGCGGCGACTGTCGGTGTAAAGTGGCGACAGATCATCACTTTCGTCAATCAACGCAAACGTCACCGGACACGTTTTGACGCGTTGGTGTAACTCATTCAACGCCTGAGCCAATCTTTTGGACTGTCCTGCTTCACGCCGCAAAACAGCATAAGCGTAGCGTTCGGCAGTTCGCGGACCAACTCCCGGCAGATTACCAAACTCATCAATCAACGTCGTCAGCGCTTTTGGTAAAATATGAGCACTCATTGGTAGGATTAGATGCCCAGATTGCCCAAGCCGCCCATCAATGGCTTCATTGTTTCAGCAGCGACTTCTTGAGCTTTTGCCAAGCCATCGCGCACCGCAATTTGAATCCAGTGTTCAAGCTGTTCGATGTTGTCCAAATCTACCATGTCAGGATTGATCTTGACTGATTTGATTTTCAATTCACCAGTGATCTGAACGATGACCGCGCCATCACCAGCTTCTACTTCAATGATTTCTTTACCGAGTTGTTTTTGTGCTTTACGCAGCTGTTGCAGCATTTTTACCTGATCAAAAGCCATGTTGTTCCTCCTTCAATTAACTCACTTATTATACCGCATTATTCGCTAAGTTTGTAGACATAAAACCGGTCGCCCGCCTCAGCCCAATCATTGGTAATGACGCGTGTGATAGTTCCTGGGATGCCAGTGATATTTTGGCGAGCAGCACGCGTGACGACCACTTCTTCTTGAGCACCCTCTGCTGGCAGGCCGTCGCTGATGGATATTGCTCTATTATGCTTATTCATGTGGTTGGACAAGGCGTCGTACAGCGGTTTTTCGGCAGCTGCTACGACGAATATATATTTCTTGTTTGCAGCGTCGCGCAGTAGTGTGTCACGCACAAGGCTCAGATCTTTGGAATGTTCGCGCACGGCGTCGGGTAGATCGTGGTAACTGTGGACGTATCGATTGACACCACTCAGGGTCATGACACCGACCAAGATGATCATCAGTACCAGTCCAGTGCCGCGCGCGTATGGGTTCTTTGGGAATAATCGATACCACTCGTACAGCAGTCGCTCTACGCCAGTAGCCAACAAGATAAACATCGGCACAGATATGATCATGTTGACTTGAGGCGCCAGGGCGAGTAGCGGCAATGACAAAAATAGCCAAATGTTGACCACGTAGGACCGAGCGGTGTGCCAGTTACGGAAAGTGATGATCATGCCGAGGAGCATCAGTGCTACGGTGCTGACGTCGATAGCTGGCAGCACTTGCCCGTTGGAGATGTATGGCACTGGCCAGAGATAGGTTCGAACGATGATTTTGAGGTTTGCTAATACATCAAAGTTGAGTGACGACCAGCCTGACACGTCCAGCAAGAAGCCGTGATTTTTCAGGCAGAAATACACCAGTGGTGCGCTTACCAAGAGGAATATGATGAATGCTGGCGTCCAGCTAGCGCGATACTTTCGTGAAACGATGATGTAGCGCGTGTATGGGTGTAATAATGCTACTAGGATGAGACCAAGGTTGAGGTACCAGAAAAATGGCGTGTATAGGCTAGCGGCCATGACGGCAGCGAGGAGGATTTTCCAGAGCTGGGCGAACTTGGCTTTTTGGATGATCAGGCTAGCGAACAGCAAAATCAATGACGCCGTGGTGATGTAGATGATGCCAGGGGTGAAGCTTTGTGCTAAGTAGATGAATTGACCAGTGGCGATCATGAGAGAAAGTGACAGCACGGCGATACCTGGTTTGAACCAGTGCCTGAGGAGGAAAAAGAGCGCTAACGCCGCCAAACACATCAGTGTGACGGCTGGTAGCTTGATGGTGAGTGTACTGATGCCAAATAGCAAAAATAGTGCTGCTTGGAATGCGTGTAGTGGCAGATTGACGATGGACCAATTGCCTTCCATAAGCAAGTTGGTTCGTGCGACCATGTTGATCTCTGACTGGCTAATGCCACCTGGCGCGTACAACAACGCCACGCTGATGACCGCGGAAAATATCAATATCAAAGCACTGCAGCCCCAAAGATAGCGCCAACGGTAAAGAAACAGATGAGACAGAGTTTTCTTTTTCACTGCGGTTTATTATAGCATGTTTCGTTAATCGTGTCGTCTGTCGAGGCTCATGAAACGCAGGCGTTCTGGGTGGAAGTACAATTGGACTTTGCCGACCGGACCGTTACGGTGCTTGGCGATGATGAGGTCGGTGATATTTTGGACTTCTGGATTGTCTGGTTCGTAGTAACCTGGGCGGTAAATAAAGCTGACGATGTCGGCGTCCTGCTCGATGGAGCCGGACTCACGCAGGTCGGCTAGCTGTGGAATTGGTGGCGTGCGCGACTCGACCGAACGGCTCAGCTGGCTCAGGGCGATCAATGGCACGTTGAGCTCGCGGGCGA
>CAUVPC010000029.1:0-8864 GCA_963553655.1 uncultured Candidatus Saccharibacteria bacterium | reverse complement strand
TCTGCTGCACCAACACGAACTGACCAATCGGCTGACGATGAGCGATGATCTCCAGTGTCACCCACACCAAAGCCGCCACTTCTGCGGCCGCCTGCAGCATCTCGCCACCAAAGCGCTTAGCCATAAAGCTGCGCTCATATTTAATCATTTGCAATTGGTCTTTGTCGCGCAGGGCGGCCCGCTCCGTTAACAGATGCTTGACAAGGCCATAAAGTCTCATTTCGGCGATATTCTCAGGTTTACTAATCGCATATTCGATCCACCACATACGCCGCCTGACTTTAGTATTTTTGCGCCAATACTTTGACGTCAAACGAGACAACCGAAATTGGACGACACCACTAGGGATGATAGCCACGACAAGTAGGAGTCCCAGCCACCAACTGACTGACGAGATGATCCATAACCCAACTACTAGCGAGACAGTATTTGTCGCAACATTGGTTAGTCGCGAAAACAGACATGAAAACGAGCCAGCAAACCGCCTCGCTCGATCAAACATATCGATTGTCACTGGGTCATCATACCGCCAAAAATCCAGACCATGCAGCCGAGCAAACATCTGGTCGTTAATGCTTGACTCCAATTGGTAACGCATCAACTGTTCAAAATAGGTCTGAACAATTCCCCAAAAACTCATGATCACGCCCAGCACTACCGTAATAATCACATACAGGAGTAGTTGGCGCGAGTCGCCGTTGCCAGTATACGCCTCTGTCAATGCAGTAGTTGTTAACGCTGCAAAATACGTTGTTGCAAGCGGCAATGATGCCGTTAACACCGCTCCAACTGCTTGAATAATAATAGTCCGTGGCGATGTCTGCCAAACTGTTACGAGAACGCTGGCAAGTGTCTTAACAATATGGCGAGTCTGAGGTTTTTCAGTTTCTGACAAGTCTGACATGATGATATATCATAATTCCATTTGGTGCGAGCGAGAAGACTTGAACTTCCACGAACTTGCGTTCACTAGCCCCTCAAGCTAGCGCGTCTACCAATTCCGCCACGCCCGCACGACTGTCATCATTATACCTGACACTACGGTGTTTTGTAAACTGAATCTTGGCGAACTGTCCAATATATCACGTCAGCAAATCGATCAGTTGGCGAAACCAGTCGAGTATTTTGCGTTACAGCCTGGACTGATGGTAGTTTGATGTATTCAACTGTTGGACGGTACAGCGGCAGTGACGCAGCCGATGCTTGCCAGCGCCGTACGAATGACTGATAATAATCCGCTCGTTGTTTTGAAGAACGCTTACCACGACCACCAACCAAGGCGTCATCTGAGATGGCGTCATTATAGTTCGCAAAGTTCAAACCTCGCTGGTCGCGTTGATCTTGTGACGAATGCCAGTATGCATAGACGTCTGGGTCGCCGCCAAGCACCAACTCATATATCAAGACATCAAAATTACGCGGTTGCAACACCGACCTGAGAACATCCTGATTAGCATCTGTTGCATCAACAATTTTAACTTCCACTTCAGCATTCAACTCATTTCGCCACGTCTCAGCCAACGAATTAGCGGCATTTTCATATTTAGAACCCTGCAAGGAAATAACTGATAGTTTCAGTGACTGATCACCCTTTTTGCGCACACCACCAGACACCGCCCAACCTTCTGCATCCAGCGCTTTTTTGGCTGCTTCTATGTCACGAACTAATGGCTTTTCTAGCTCTGCTTCCGTATGTTCTGGCAAAATTGGGCCCGTCAATTCGCCTGTTTTTTGTGGCATCTTTTTGCGAAGCGCGGTGATGTCGACTGACTGTACCAAAGCCTTGCGGATGGATGGAGACTGGAGAATCGGACTCTTGCTGTTGAATAATGCATACACTCCATTGTGGGTTTCATAGGCCTTCATGTCGTACATTTTTTTGACGTTTTCTGGCTGAGAAGCATAGGTCAGCTCTGGTGTCGCCATGATTTCACTGGTTCTCAAACCTTTGGTGATTTCATCCAGTGAGGCGTATGCGTACAGCTGGAAGCGGTCCAACTTTGGTTTGCCAAAGTGATATGATTCATTTGCGGTCATATGGACGGCTTTTCTGCCACTTTCTCGGTTGTCTGTCTGGAGAAGTCGGAATTTGAATGGTCCGCTGGTGACAGGCGACCGTCCAAATGAGTGGTCACGCAGAGTAGCTGGCGCTACGTTTTCCAACACGTGTTTTGGAACAATTGGGAACGTCAATGTATGCAAAAATGGTGCATAGGTGGACGGAGTTACAAATGTCACAGTATTGTCGGCAGTTTTGCGCATTTTGATGGACGACCAGCCATCAGTTGAGGCGCCAACCTTTGGGTTTTTCAAAAGATTGACGGTAAACATAACGTCATCCACTGTCAGCGGATGACCATCAGACCAGCGAAGATTGTCTTTTAGGGTAATCGTGTATTCAGTCTCTGTACCATTAATGGTGATTGATTTCGCTAAGTCTCCCTTGAGATGCCCAGTGTTGTCGTATTGATAGAGGCTGGCAAACAATAGCCTGGCAGCAGACCGTTCCGCATTAGAACGTGCAAACAAGGGATTGAGTGTTTCTAGCGATCCCAAAACCCCCTCTGAATATGTGCCACCTTCCTGAGGTGCATTCTTCGTGTAGGCTGCACGAAAAATACTCCATTGCCCCGCACTCAAACCAACCAATATCATCAACAAGACCGCCCAGCCGATAACTTCGCGCCGGACTTCTGTCAATCTGTCAAGGCGGGATGTCACAAATTTATGCGCGTGCTTGATGACACCCTTTTCGATCTTCTCAGCTCGACGATTTAAGCTTTTCCCAGAAGCGCTCATTTTTTGGAACCGCTTCCAAGACGGCTTATCTCCAGCCTCTGCCATGACGACAACCTAGCCTTTTAGCCCCGGCAAGACCAAACTAGCCAAGATTGATAGCACAAAAACTACAGCCAGGACAATGGTAACGTCAAATAAGTTCTTATCAAAACCACGACGTGTCGTAAACAGTTCACCAGAAGATCCAAACCCTGCACCAAGCGAGGCGCCACGTTGTTGTAGCAAAATTGTAATAATCATCAAAAATGCTGATCCTAATGTGATATATGGTAAAAGTTGTTCCAAGTTCATCTAACTCTCCTGTTCTTTTTGCGCAGTCCGTAAATCAACCACACTACTTACTATATAGTTTACCAAACTAAGGATGATACCGGCAATAATTGCGTCGCCAAATGTGATGGAAACGTTTGGAGCCAGCACAATAGCGAGGTAGACCATGAGACCATTGATAATCAACGTGAACAGTCCCAGTGTCAACAGAATTGCTGGCAGTGACAAGATGATAATGATCGGTTTGAGGATGCTATTGATGATTGAGAATATCAAGCCGGTTAATACAAACGTTAATAAACCACCGTCAGACATGGTGCCTAAAAGTCGCAGCGCTATCCAGATGCCAAATGAGTTCATGGCCCATCTGAATAAAAATACAAAAAATTGCCGTTTCATTACACTACTACTTATTATAATAATCTGTTCGCATTTTCACAAGAGCTCGGCTGTCAGGAACAGCCGCCGTCACTCACGTCTGAACTCTTACTGGTGATGTGCATTTTTTGAGAACCACGTGTCGCCTCAATACAGAACTCCTTCCCGTCAGCGCCCTGAATATACACATGAACAGGGCCGCCGTTATAGTTTGGTATTGATGCGCCAGCGGGTAGTGTTGGATAGGCATTGTGAAAATTGCGGTATTGCTCCATAGCTTGCGCTGCACTTTTGAGGTCAGCCGTGATAGCATCGCGCAATGACTTCTGGCGCCAATTGCCATAGCTAATAATTCCGATGGTGGTTAATATTGCTACGACCGATATCATAACAAGCACTTCTATAATAGTAAAACCGCGTTTCATATTATTAGTATAGCACAAGCGTTTTAGTTATTGGTACGCTGTGCCGCAATATATTTGTGGACGATTTGAGCACGCGACTGGCCAATCACCGACGCTAAGTCATCTTCTGTAGCGCCGACAACATTACGAAAGCTGCCAAATCTTTTCAGCAATTTGGCACGGGTTTTTGGCCCGATTCCAGGAATTTCCTCTAGCTGATTTTTCGTTTGCTGCTGGCGTTTGAGTGCGGTGTGGTAGCTCACGGCAAAACGATGCGACTCGTCACGAATGCGCTGGAATAATTTGACGATGTCAGTTACCGCAAGGGTATTCTCATCCGCCGTCGGACGTTCGTTGCGAGTTTGTTCCACGCTGGCTCGTAAGTTTTTTGAGTGCGAACCAGCGTTACGCTGGCCTGGGTGCAGATTCACCACATAGACATCACCATCTTCATGAATAGCGATATCCGCCGATGGCTGCGACCGCATTTGCTCGATGAACGCTGTATCAATCTGCGAATTAGTCTTATGCACTAATAATTCTTCCTCACGCTTGGCGATGCTGATGATCGGCACGGTGACACCACGCTCATCACGCGCTTTGATGGCCGCCGCTAGTTGGCCTTTACCGCCGTCAATCAGCAGCAAATCGGGACGACCCCAGCTTTTCAGATGACGCTCGCTCAGCCGGCGAAAAATCGTCTGATAGATATTACCCGTGTCATCATTTTTCTCACTGACTTTAAACTTGCGGTACTCCGCCCGGTCGCTGACGCCATTGGTAAACACCACCATGCTAGAGACGACTTGTCGCCCGCTCATATGCGAAATGTCATAACCCTCGATGCGCGCTGGAATACCTTTTAGACCCAACAATTTTGCCAAATCAGCCAACGCCTTGTCTTTAGAAATATCCAAAAATTCCTTGTCGCCAAAACAAACCCGCCGCTGCAACTCCTGCATGGCGCGCAGCTTATTGCGAAGATCAGCCGCCCGCTCAAAATCATGCAGCCCAGCTGCCGTTTTCATGTCGCGCTCCAGCTCGGCGGCGATAGCTTTACGATTACCATTGATGTAGCTGATGAGCTTGCGTAAAGTGGCTTTGTAGGCAGCTGACCCATCACTCGGCCGCGGGCTGAGACCCAAATCTTCATCCAATTTCGACTGCCCCGGACGGCGCCGCCTGGTCAAATAGGGGAATATCCGCCGCAGATATCGCAAGGCTTTTTTTAACGCAAAGCCATTGTAAAACGGGCCAAAATATTCCGCACCATCATCCGCAGGATTACGCGTAAAACTGACGGTCGGCCACTCGCTTTTCATGTCGATTCGTACATACATCTGCGACTTATCATCGCGCAGCAGCACGTTGTAACGCGGCATATAACGTTTGACCATCTCGCTTTCCAAAAACAACGCATCCACTTCGCTCTCGGTCTCAATCCAATCAGTATCAGCAATTTCCGCCACCAACGCCATGGTTTTATTGTCCCGCCCGCGCGAATCCTGAAAATACTGACGCACGCGATTTTTCAGCACCGCCGCCTTACCCACATAAATAATCTCACCACTGGCTGACTTGTGAAAATAGACACCAGGAGTACGGGGCAGGGTTTTAAGTTTGGTTTGCAATGCTTGATTCACCTTTTTATTATACATTCTTCCCGGCTATCGGTGTTATACTTTGTAGTATGTCACAGATGAAAAACTCACAGCATCTTATCAAAGCCATCGTCTTTGATCTTGATGGTGTGTATTTCAACAAAGGCAAGGCTGAATTCCTGAGCAGCCTCACACGCTACGGCGTTGAGGAAGCGAGCGCCAAGTCGGTCTTTCTGACGAGTCAGCACATGGCTGATTATAAACTGGGTAAAATCGATGACAATGAGTTCTGGACGTGGGCAGAATCGCAGTGGAATACAGGCCTATCTAATCATGAGCTTATAGAGCTAATGCTTGACGGCTATGCGATTGATGAACATGTCATGCAGCTAGTAAAAACGGTTCGACGTAAGGGATATAAAACACTAATCTGCTCCAATAATTTCCCAGCTCGCATCCAGGGTCTGGAGAGAAAGTTTGGTTTTCTGCAGCAATTTGATACAGCAGTTTTCTCATATCAAGTTCATGCCGCTAAACCGTCAACCGAGATTTTCACCGAATTGCTGCGTCGCTCTGGCTGCCAACCGCAAGAGATAGTCTATGCTGACGACAAGCCAACTGCGCTCACTGGTGCGAAGGATCTTGGCATTAACACGCTGGTTTATACTGATTTTGATACATACCGTGACGACCTCCAAGAGCTGGGAATTATTTTATGATATCGCGACCGGGTTTAAAACCAGCCTAGTAGCTCGGTAAATGATTTCTGTGTACTGACACATTCGCCCAACTCAATGCTCGTAACTGGCAAAGTAATATTATGCGCGAGCAACAATCTGCGCACTTCTTCCTGTTTGTTATATGGCACTTCTATGTGTGAAATATTAGTGATGGCTATTCGCCTATCAGCGCGTACTTCGTAGTAGCGCATCGGTTTTTCTAATTTTACCTGTGACGCAAGTTCCTTGATGCCAATGAGTATTGGATAGTTACCAGGAATATCACTACCTAAACAAAAGACATCCCACACATCACGCGCCTGTTTATTCACTTTCTTACCCCAGGTGTTGTCACCATGTTCATCATGCGACAAGCTGCGCCAAGTTTTCCAGCGACGCAGCATTTTGATGCCATTGACCGTGAACAAGTGTGTATAAAATAGACTGTAGTAATATGACGTCCAAGTCAGCGCATCACCATAACGATTTTTCTCTTTCCAACCAAGGCCGTGCATGTCAGCGTATGATCGCGCTACCATGCGGCTCCGACATAACGAAATTGAGTGTATGATATGCTGGTCGCTACCGCCAAAAACTGCATATACATCACGCGCTGGCTTGAGTCCACCAGTATCACAAAAGCTCTTCAGAACATCAACTGTGCCGTGCTCATCATGCTGCCAGCGGCCGGTACCATGCCAAAACTGGGTGCCTTGCGTCAGTTTTTGATATTTGGCTATCTCAGAGCTACTAAACCGGCGTAGTGTTTTTGTTGTAACGATCCGCTTCTGAGCTATGCTGCCTAGTAACTTCTCCGCATAGCGCAACCGAACCTTGTGAGTGGTTGCCAGCAAAAGATGGTGCGGCAAATATCGCAAGAGCTTTTTGATAAATAACTTTTGATATCCGTTATCTCGGGTTCTGGTACGCCGATATGCAACCATGGCGCTATTTCCCAACTTTTTCTAAAACGTCAGACACATTTTGTCCCGCCAGCCGCTGCAGCTGCTGGCCATTCAGCCGCTTGACATGATCATCGGCATGACCCGAGGCGTCGCCACCAAGTAACTGGCGGCCCTTAGGTTTTACTATTTCAAGCTGGGCAATTTGTTGATTATTCATGTTTACATTATATAGCTTATTGCTTACCAGTAAATATACTCAAAATACCATCCAATTTTCCCTGAGCCAGCCCTACTAAAGTATCGTTACGCTCAAGAGCAGATAAAACGCACGACTTTAAAGCAATTAGACCCATTTTTGAACGCTCACTTGCAACCTTAAGATATTGCTCCGAAAATGCATAATGTTGATTAAGATAAGCCTTAGGTATATCCCCAATTTTATCGTGCGGCATAATTACTTGACGCAAACGAGCAACTTTTTCCTCATCCTTAGGCCTAATTCCTGTAATTGACCGATTCATATATGCACCTAGTTGCGCCACTGGATTTAGAATATTACAGACAACTTCATCATCACGCTTGATTTGCCACGGGTCAATAGACTCTCTTGGTAGTTGCGTTTCTATGCCGCTCAATCACCAAAACAAATTACCATCGTCATCAGAATAGCGACTGCCCGTAAAATCAAGCAACCCACGCCTATTTTCCTCATATCGATGTAGTCCAAATACTGATGCAACCACTTCACTACCAATAGCCCTAACTATAGTATTCTTATATTCATCTATGACATCAGCATCAACACTACATACTAATGTATCTAAGTCGCGAATAGTACCATTCTCACGGAGTCGTGGCAGATCAGTATCGCTACCCACCGTCACCACTCGCTCGCCCTAATCGATTTTTTCAGCGTTATTGACTGCATGCAAACCCAGCCCACCAACAATAACATATTGCCCGCCCGAATCATTCAGTTAACCATGAAGGTCACTTCTCGCAATAATATCATACATATTCTCCATGTCACAATTATGTCATATAATCGTTAATTAGCAAAATATACTCTTTAGGAATATACTCTCTACTAAGCCATCGAGCCTCCATTATTTCAAAGTTACATTTTATATCATAATCAAACGCGTGCGCGACAAACACCCGAACTGAAAATTTGACATACGATTCATGAGAATTAGCTTTTCCGAGATATCGCAGATTATCTATCTTTAATCCAACCTCTTCTAAGATCTCTCTCGCAGCAGCCTGCTCATAACTCTCATTACGATTCACCCCACCTCCCGGCAAAGCCCATTTTTGACGGCTAAAGCGACTCCTAATCAACAAAAACTTACCGTCATTACGATAAACAATTACACGCACACGATCTTTTGTCGGTGTAATCCTAAAAATTAGCGATATAACGCATGCAATTCCACGAAGAATTGCCCGCCCGAATACACTAAATATCCCGCCGACGATTGATTCTTTGTGAGACATAATTAGTAGAGACTGTCTCTTTTTGGTGGCAGCCTATTCTGTAGTTACACCATCAAAATCTTCTTCGTCGGCTTCCGCTTCTTCGCGTGTCGCCCGAACAATACCATCTTTGTGATGTGCTGGACTATAAATCGTGTAGAGCTTAAGTGGCTCTTCGCCAGTATTTATCACATTATGTTCAGCACCTGCTGGCACGATAATGGCACTGCCATCGGATACGATGTATTCATTGTCATCAATCAAGACCTTACCCTGACCTGCTTCAAATCGGAAAAATTGATCATTCTCCTC
>CAUVPC010000028.1:0-9281 GCA_963553655.1 uncultured Candidatus Saccharibacteria bacterium | reverse complement strand
ACTGCAGCAGATACACTCGCCAGCAATTGTTGCCACCTCATCAACGCGTTGCGCCAATGTGCAACTGTCGATACTTTCCGACGCAAACTCATTTTCAACCACTCGCGCGCCAGCAAACTCAGGCTGTTGCACTAAAAAATCAACCAGCGTGGTTTTGCCAGCACCCAGCGCACCATTCACTAGATATAATGCAATCTTATTCTTCATGTTAACCTTTCTTATATACATATACTGAATTGATAATATCGTCGTCAGGATTATACTCAACCAACAGCTGTACACGCCGCAAACTATTCGGATCAAACGCTGGATATAACAACGTTTTCGCGCCATGAGCACCGCGCACAATGATCCGCCCGCCAGGTCGGAGCGCTGGCAACATATTATCGATAATTTGCTGCTTGGCCTCAGCCGAATCGCCTGCCAAGCCAGCTACATATACCACGTCATACGCATTGTCCGGCAGAGCCACCGCAGCTCCGTCCGCCAACAAACACTCGCCAACCGGCCAAGCAATCGCCCGTGCTAGTTCGCGCGACTGTACCAAAGCACCCGGCGCCACGTCTACCAAATCAACCATCGCGCCTGTCTGACGCCACAGGAACCAAGCAGTCAAAGGCAGGGGACCGCTGCCGATCATCGCCACGCGACTACTATTGCTCAACATCAAACCCGAGCCACCCATTAGGCCAATCTCACGTCGCACCAGCTCGCGATAATTGTCAATATACCAAAACGTTTCCAGCTCCTGCTGCGGACGAGCTGAGCCGGTAATTCGCCGCGACCAATACATTTCCATCTCTGATTCTGACAGGGAACAACGGCGTTGCACCTCGCGGCACACCTCATCATTACACCACTTCGGTAACGTTGTCGCCTGCACAGCTGCCGCCACCAAGCCAGAGAAAGCCGCGTTCACATCTGGTGATGGCGCAAACTCATGCAAATTCATGACTGTTCTAATCGCTATATCCATAATGTTTCATGATGTCAGACACTCTCACTTATTGCAAATTTGTCGCAATAAGTGATATAATTGCAACAATATGACAATAGACGAACTGCTCAAACAACACAACTTGCGTTTGACTAAACCGCGCCAGCAAGTATTTGAGGTATTACAGCAGTCAGCTGTTCCACTAACCATTAGTGATATTGCAAAGAAGTGCAAAAACGTTGACCGAGCCAGCGTCTACCGCACCCTCGTTACCTTTGATCAGCTACACATCGTCAGCGCCGTTGCCATTGGCTGGAAAAACTACTACGAACTCGCTGAGCCATTCATTCCGCATCACCACCACCTCTACTGCATCCGTTGCCAAAACGCTGAACCCATCCAGACACCAGAATTGGAACAACTTGTTGGCTATCTCAGTCGCAAACATCAGTTTGCCGTCGTCAAACACCACTTTGAACTAGAAGGCATTTGCAAAAATTGTCAGCAAACCAAGCAATATAAAAAATAATTTCCCAACTAACAAAGCACCAGGTAAGGGTGGGCATCACCTGGTGCTTTGTTACCCTTCAACCCACCCGAGCTTCCATGTCATGGCAAAGCGTCTGCGGTCAAAACTCCAAAAGACCGGCGCCTGACGAATCGTCAATACAGTGCGTACTCACCATGAAACAGAGGTCGCCTTAATCAAAAGGGCAGTTAAAGGGGTTAGTATGCGCGTAACGTTTAACGCAAAAAGTGGAGGGTAAGATACTTAATGCCATTGCGCGCAACCTAACATATAGTTAGAATAGGGGGTATAAGGTGCATTTGGTTGAACTCTGCTGATCAACCAATCGTGTATCATTATAGCAAAGATTTGACATAGTGTCAATACTTTTTGCAATAAAAAGTTATGGAAATCAATACAGTACTACCAGAGGAGCATATTTTTACCAAGAGGTTGGTCAATATTGCCAAGCCACCAAAAAGGTTATGTTTTATGGGAAAGCTGCCAGACACCCACGCTCCTCGAGTCGCAATTGTCGGTACACGCAAGCCAAGTAGCTATGGACGCGAGGTTACCGAACGGCTAGCGACAGACCTGGCGCAAGCCGGGGTGATTATCATCAGTGGGCTAGCACTTGGCGTCGATAGTATTGCCCAGACTGCAGCTCTCAATGCTGGTGGCACAGTCATTGGCGTCGTCACGTCAGAGCTCCCAGATATTGCACCGCGCAGCAACCGAGGATTAGCAGAAAACATCATCAAACAGGGCGGAGCAGTCCTGTCAGAATGGATGCGTGGCGACGGCATGAAAATACGCAAATGGAGCTTTTTGCAAAGAAATCGCCTGGTCAGCGGTCTGGCAGACGCTATCATCATCACCGAAGCGGCTGAACGTAGCGGTACGCTCAATACCGCAGCATACGCCCTGGAACAAGGGCGTGATGTGTTTGTCGTTCCCGGCAATATCACCAGCCCATTATCCGCAGGATGCAACAACCTACTACTTCAGGGCGCCAATCCAGCCCTCTCAGCCAAAGACGTATTGGACGCCATTGCCCCAACTTGGAAATCAACCCAACCCACCCAATGCGCGTTGCCAATTGGCTCTACACCAGCTGAAATCGCCATTGCTCAACTCATCAAAAATGGCATACGCAACGGCGATGAGCTACAAAAACAGTCCAGGCTATCAGCAGCTGATTTTGCCACAGCGTTGACCATGCTGGAAATCAATGGCGTGATCAAGCCACTTGGGGCAAACAACTGGACACTACGATAACGCCTATGTTTGAATATATTTCACCATAGTGTTATGATATTGTCAATGAATGCAGAACATCAACCACAGTCACACCTCACCGAAACCCCAGAAGAACAGCCTATCTCAGACGACGTATTAACAATACCAAACGTTATTACAGTGCTAGGAGGAATACTCAGTCTATACGGCATCAAACACGCTGACTCTCTCAAAGGCATGGTAGCGTTGGTCGCTGGTGAATTGTCAGACAAAGCTGATGGTTCACTAGCAAATGCCCTCAACCAACGGTCCAAACTGGGTATTAAGCTAGACCCCATCAGAGACAAGATTGTCGCGGCAGCAGCACTGCTAAAACTATCGCAAGAAGGTTCTGCATCAAAAGCCATGGTGGCGACAATCGCTGGTTTAGAATCAACAAAAGCCACTGCTACCGCTGTTGCCGAGTATAAACATAACCAGCTCCCCGATGAGAGCGAACCCCTTCGTCCAACCCAAGCAGGGCGCATCAGTAGCGCACTCGTCGCGACAACCACAACACTACTCATCATCGGTAGCTCAGCAGAGTCTCTGGGCTATCAGAAAACCGCCAAAACACTGAAGGGACTAGGTAGACTGGGCTTTGCAGCCTATGTTCCGGTAGCAGCAGTGGCAGCTGGACAATACGTTAAGCGCGCCCGAGACCTGATGAACAGTAATCAGAAACAATAGCACTTTCAAATGGTCGTTATTTGATGGGCCGTCCAATATGATATAATATAAAGTTATGAAAAATCTCGTCATCGTCGAGTCACCAGCCAAAGCTAAAACCATTGAGAAATATTTGGGCAAGGATTTTCATGTCCTATCAAGCGTGGGGCATATCCGCTCAATTGTCAAAAAAACCAAGGACGGCACACCACCAATTGATGTGGCGAATGATTTTTTTGCTGTCTACGAAGTTGATCCAGAGAAAAAGAAAGTCATCAGTGAGCTAAAGAAAAACGTTAAGGCCGTTGGTAAAGACAATGTCTGGCTGGCCACCGATGAAGACCGCGAAGGGGAGGCCATCGCCTGGCACCTCTGTAAGGTGTTAGATTTGCCGATCGAGACGACCAAACGCATCGTCTTTCACGAGATCACCAAGGATGCCATCACCAATGCCATCAAAAATCCTCGCACTGTTGATATGAATCTGGTGCAAGCCCAGCAAGCCCGGCAAATCCTCGACCGATTGGTTGGTTTTGAACTCAGCCCGGTAGTCTGGCAAAAGGTGCCGGGCGGCAAGTCAGCCGGCCGCGTCCAGAGCCCAGCAGTGCGACTGCTGGTCGAACGCGAACGAGAAATTATGAAATTTGCAGGCAGCTCGCAGTTCAAGGTGACCGCCATATTTATCCACGATAATCAAGAATTCAAAGCCGAGCTCAACCAGAAATTTGATTCTGAAGCAGCCGCCCACGAATTCTTAACTAGCCTCAAGCCAGCCACATTCACCGTCAGCGATATCTCAAAGACGCCCGGCACCCGCAACCCAGCCGCGCCGTTTACGACATCAACGCTGCAGCAGGAAGCCAACGCCAAGCTTGGCTTCAGCTCCAAAGCTACCATGGCCTCGGCCCAGCGGCTCTACCAAGACGGTAAAATCACCTACATGCGTACCGACTCGGTCAATTTGAGCGGGCAGGCCATCGCCGGCGCCACTGATTTCATCAAGCAATTGTACGGCCCGGATTACTCCACCGTTCGCAAGTTCAAAACCAAATCCGCCTCCGCCCAAGAAGCTCACGAAGCCATCCGCCCGACCGACATCACCCGCGAAACCGTCACCTCCAACGAGTATGACCAAAAACTCTACGACCTCATCCGCCGCCGCACCCTGGCATCGCAAATGTCGCCAGCGAAATTAGAGAAGACGACAATTTCCATAGATATTCAAGGAAACGACACGCTGCGCTTTGAGGCCAAAGGCGAAGTCATCACTTTTGACGGCTTCTTGCGTGTCTATGGCGGCGGCAAAGACGAACTCTTGCCAAAGCTCCACACCGGCGACACCCTCGAAACCCACGACATCACCGCCCGCCAAACCTTCGCTCGGCCACCGGCCCGCTACACCGAAGGCTCCCTGGTCAAGAAGCTCGAAGACCTCGGCATCGGCCGGCCAAGCACTTACGCCACCATCATTGACACCGTGCAGACCCGCGGCTACGTCGAAAAAGGCGATAGTGAAGGCCAGCCACGCGACGTCATCGTCCTAAATTACAACGGCGAAGAAGTCAGCCGCGACGTCGTCCAGGAAAAAACCGGTTCCACTCGCGGCAAGCTCATCCCAACACCAAGCGGGGAACTAATCGCCGACTTTTTGACCGACCATTTCACGCAAATCGTTGACTATGATTTTACCGCCAACGTCGAAACTGAATTTGATAAAATCGCTGCAGCTGATCTGGCCAAAAGCGCCATGCTGCACGGATTTTATACGCCATTTCACAAATTGATCGAACAGTCAGGCGGTATCGACCGTAGCAAAGTCGGTGCTAACCGTGAAGTCGGCATTGATCCAAAATCCGGCAAGCCAATCTTGGCTCGTTTTGGCCGCTTTGGCCCGATGTTGCAACTGGGCACCACTGACGATGAGGACAAACCGCGCTTCGCACCGCTACCAAAGGGGGCGAAAATCGAAACAGTCACCCTGGAACAAGCCTTAGAAATGTTCAAATTGCCGCGCATCGTCGGCCAAACCAAAGACGGGCAAGACATCAAGGCCAACATCGGTCGCTTTGGCCCGTACATCCAAGTCGGCAAGCTTTTCGTCTCCATCAAACCTGAAGA
The DNA here is from genome assembly GCA_963553655.1 of uncultured Candidatus Saccharibacteria bacterium. GTDB lineage: Bacteria > Patescibacteriota > Saccharimonadia > Saccharimonadales > Saccharimonadaceae > Nanosynbacter. The sequence goes on along the minus strand of CAUVPC010000028.1, from coordinate 3,771 downwards.
CCCACACACTATCACCCTAGAGAAAGCTCGCGAACTCTATGCCGCCAAACTCAAGGCCGAAGCCGAGAAAAATATCGCTGACTTTGGCGATGGCGTCAAAGTCCTTAACGGCCGCTTCGGTCCATATATCACCGACGGCATTAAAAACGCTAAAATTCCCAAGGACACCGACCCAAAAACCATCACTCACGAGCAGGCTCTAGAACTCCTGAAGGCCGCACCCGCGAAACCCACTCGCCGTGGCCGCGCGTCAACCAAGTCGAAAGCTTCTACCAAAAAATCCACAACTCGCAAGAAAAGCTAACTAATCAAAATACCCGCTCGACATCAAGCGGGTATTTCTTTCATTATCAACTATGTTACAGGCGGCGGCGACTGATGACGTAAGCGACAGCTGCTGTAGTTAGTCCACCAAGACCCAGTACTGATACAACCATATTCTCAGTACCAGTCCGTGGCAACTCAGGAGTTGTTGGAGGGGTAGGAGTCGTCGGCGTTGATTGACACTTACTCATGTCAGTTGTGTACTTTGACTCGGTAAACTCTTCCTTTTTAATCTCACGAATTTCTTTGGTCTCAATGACACAAACCTTGATCTTAGCTGGAGCTTCCTTACAGTCGTTAGGGTTCTTTGAGTGCTTCTTGGCGTCAAACTCTGAAGCCTTGATAGTTACTGGGTATTTCTTGTCTGACAACCGGCAAACTTCCATAGTAGGCTCAGGGTTGACCGTAACAGTCGTCTGACAGTTTTGGCTAGTTTTTTGAACATTAGAGCCTTCTTTACCATTCACCGTAACAGTAACTGTGTAGTTACCAGCTTTTGCGTATGTGTGTTGAATTTCAGACGAGGTAGTCGTTTTAGTGGTGCCGTCACCAAAGTTGTAGGTGTAGCTGGTAACACTAGCGCCGCCCTTAGCAGTCGCTTTGGTGCTAAACTTGAAGGTATCACGAGATACTGCAGTTTTTTGCATCGCATCACAAGTCAACACAGGTTTTGTTGGAGGAGTTGTCGGAGGACCCCAGACTGGGTTACCACAATCCTTGATTACACCGGTGATAAACTTGCCATCATTGTCAAACCAAGCATAAATTTTGTACCGGGTAATACCGTCGATAAAGCTCTGGCCAGTCGTGTACTGGTAGTAGGTGTGACCAGCAGCACTATACTGACGAGAAGGCGTCACCTGGCGAGTACCAGCTTTTGCCTGAACAGTGACTGCATTGGTGGCAACAACACGACCATCAACGGTAATATTTCCGTTGGCGTCAACCACACCCTCACGCATGTTTGAACCGCCTTGTACCATCTCATCATTGATGTACCATTGGTTATACAATGATTTGATCTCTGGACGAGCATACGCAGCTTTCAATTCTGACAGAGAATTGGTACCACAGTGGACAACGTTAAAGTTACTACAATTGGCAGCCTTAGATGGAGTCGCCATCCAAACACCACCGATGAGAGCAATCCCCAAAGAGATAGCTATACCGATTTTCTTAAATTTATTCATAAAAACTCCTCTTCTTTTGATCCTCACCTCGGACCTTATGTGTCCATATTATCATAAACTTTATTTTTTGTCAATAATAGTGGCATTTATCACATATTATCACTCTCTCAGTAAAAACCTCGTCTGTTATAATAAGAGCATGTTTGATACCGCCCAACAACTCATCCAATCTGCCAACAATATCGTCATCATCCAAGCCGAAAATCCTGACGGTGACAGTCTGGGTTCTAGCTTGGCACTGGAGGAAGTGCTGAGTGATCTGGGTAAAACCGTGACGTTGTATTGCCCAGTTGACATCCCCAAGTATCTACGCTACATCCGCGGTTGGGACCGGGTAGTTGGCGATTTTCCAGCCCATGCCGACCTGGCTATCATCGTGGATACCAGCGCCGACGTGCTACTCAGCAAGGTCTTAGAAACGCCGGGCGTGCGGCACTTTTTGGAAACGCACCCCGTCTTGGTCATCGATCACCACACCGCCGAGTCAACGCTGAGTTTTGAGCATACCATGCTCTCTGACACCGTGGTGGCTACCGGGGAATTATTGTATCAATTGTTCACGCATGCCGGCTGGACCATCAACCGACAAGCAGCGGAAAATTTGCTCATCGCCATCATGTCCGACAGTCTGGGCCTCACCACACCAAACACCACTGCGTCAACCTTCCACGTGGCTGGTGAATTGACCGAGCTGGGCGCGTCCAACGCCGAAATTGAAGAGCGGCGGCGCGAATTTATGAAAAAATCACCGGAGATTTTGGCGTACAAAGGCAAGCTGATTGAGCGAATCGAATATTTACTGGATGGACAATTGGCGTTGGTACACGTGCCGTTTGAGGAAATCCAAGCCTACAGCGACGCCTACAATCCCGGCGCGCTGATCGGCGACGAACTGCGACTGGTCGAGGGCGTAGCACTCAGCTGCGTCATCAAAACCTACCCCGACGGCAAGCTAACCGCCCGCCTGCGCGGTAACCTCCCGATCGCCGACACCGTGGCTGGCTACTTCGGCGGCGGCGGCCATCCGTACGCAGCCGGATTTCGCGTATATGAGGATTATGACGAGGTTGTGCGGGAATTAGTAACGGCGACGGATCAGGCTTTGCGATAAGTAGATTAGAGTTAAAACTTATGCAATTACTATATGACACGCCACGATCGCAACAGAGTTGATAAAAATACTACACCGCACTTTTGACAAAATCGCTTGACATTTTATTCTATTAGTGGTATAAATGAGTACAACTTTTGTTGACAAGTTGAGTAAATCATTGTCCGAAAGCGTACTTTGACAAGCAGCCTAGCACAGGATGAGGTTTTATTCCTTTTTGAGGAGAAAATAGAAAGAGGAATGGAATCTCATCCTGTGTTAAAGAACAACACTTAGCCACATTCACGTGGAGATGAGAAGAAAGGCAAGACCGTGAAGCTCGTCAACCCTTCTACAGGGGAGTGCCAAGGATACGTCCTGACCAACGCTCTTTCAAAATCCCCCACTAAGATCCTAACGACGATCTTCGTTAACAAGGAATACTGGGGAATGCTTGAATCTATAGACAAGGCTACTAAACAATTAGCCGAATCTTACGGTAGAGCGTTCGGACCCGCCGACAAGCACGACTTGTCTAGTGCGCTGGATGAATTCGAATGTGCAATCTTTACTATGGCCGCATATCGACAGATCGGAGGAGGATGTCCAGAGATTGAAAGCACAAATTCAAACGACCTATCCATCACATCAGCCTATGTTAAGCGCATTTTGCGGGATCGTATTGAGATACCCGTCTTAGAAAATGTAGCTAACAAAGGCATCGGCGGCATCGTATGCCTTCGGCTCGCTCTCTTCATGGCCTTAGCTTACGAGTTTGTGCTTGAAGAGGTTACAGTGGCACTTCACAACCAGTACCTCGAGCACTTCTATCATATGCTGATGTGTAAACAGGGAGCCGAAGACTGATAATCCGAGTCCAACTCGGCATGCAATAGCGGCAAGTTGTTCTTTTTTTACAAAGGCTGCTTGTCGCTATTCTTGAATTTGATATACCAACAGAAGCCCCACCTGGGGCTATTTTTATAGCAATTTTGAAAAAGCAGCTTGTCTGCCGTACAATAGAGTTGATGATACAGCTCCACAACACCCTCACTCGCCACAAAGATGAACTGAAACCGCTCGACGGACAGACGGTTCGCATGTACACCTGTGGGCTGACGGTGTATTCGCAGCCGCACATCGGCAACTGGGTTGGCTATATTTATT
>CAUVPC010000027.1:0-9515 GCA_963553655.1 uncultured Candidatus Saccharibacteria bacterium | reverse complement strand
AGACTTTATTTTTACCGCCAACATTAATTCCCCGAAGCAACAGGATATATCTCATGTTCTTTAGTATACTATCGCCTGCGCTTCCGACCAAATGCGCTAGCGATGATTATTTAGCAGGACTGTAGAACAAAGTGTCTGGCCTACGAACCACATGTGTTATATTGCTGCTGCGATTACCATATTTACCCTGTAGGTCAATGATGGTGACGTGCTGTTCTGTTGGTTCTGGGCCTGTTTTGAGCACCTGAACCGTGACAACGTCATTGGTTGTCGTCACGCCATATAAGCGCCCGGCTGACAGACGAACATTATCTGGCGAAGGGTCTTTGACTGACTGATTAAAATAGAACCGCCACTGCGCAACACTACCAGATTTTGGTGCCGGAATATATTCGGCACGCCGTAACCGTGGACCTTGCCCGTCGACCAGGACAAACATAGTAGCAACAGCAATAATCGCGACCGCCATCACCCATTGCCACCGCTGAGTTCGTTTCACAAAACTAATAGACATATTGGTTTTTCTCCTTATCAATCGGTCTGACATAATCAGGCGACAGGACCGTACGCTCGGTAGTGTTGGTATTTGGATTGGCGATGAACACGCCACTAGTTTCTACCCACTGATCTGGAGCAAAAGTTTTGCGCCAACCTGGGCTGTACACCGGCACGCCAATTGGGCGAGCATCCAAAGCACAACATGTCACCACAAAACGCGAAACAAAGAAAACATTCTCATCCTTGCTGGCCGTGATAAATCCACTGACTTTGGCTGGTTTGTTTTGGTATTGTTTTGGGTCGCTGGATTGGGATAATAAGAGCGACCAATCTTTGATGGTGAAGTTGGTGTAGCTACCTCTTTCTTTGAGAATGGCCGACTCACGAGCATCGCTGGTCGCGTTTGCCCCACTGTTCATCACCCGCTGGCTCACCGTCAAGCTGGTCAACGCTGCCGGCTGTATCACCAGCAACATGACGACCGAGATGATGATTATCACCATGGTGCCATATGACCGATATCGTTTATGTGAGGTTTTGTGATTGTGCTTTGGCAGGGTGATGATCGTGGCGAGGGCGAGTAAAACACCAGTTGTTGCTAGTGCCAGAGAAAATAATTCATAGCGCGGATGAATATACCATTTGAGCTTTTCCTCGAAAGATAGCCATATAGTGGCAATGCTGGCAGCCAATATCAGCACAATACCACTCCATTCGTCTACCTTGTTAATCCATCTCGATACCTTAGAATACATAGTTTACCACCAATCCCAGTAGCGCTGTTAGTAGTACTACCAACAATGACACTTGCACCAGTACCGTTCGGCGATATGTTGTGCGCATCAAACTCAGCATTTTGATGTCAATCATCGGACCAAATGTCAGAAAGCTGACCAGTGAACCAGAGGTGAACGTACCGCGGAATGCCAATGCAAAGAATGCATCAACACTAGAGCAAATTGACACCACAAACGCCAACAATATCATGATCAACACTGACCAGGCCGGGCTGTTTCCTAACAACAAAATGGTTTCGCGTGGCACAACAACTTGGATGAGACCAGCAACCATGGCGCCAATGATTAGCGCTGGCATCATGGTGCGCGTTTCATGCTTGAAAAAATGTAGCGCCTCAACGAGCCTGTTTGAACTGTCACGTTTTTCTTTACAACTGGCGACGAACTCTGGACGCAGCATAGCGTCTTGTCGCGTGGAACTATATATCCAACCAATGAGATTGGCTATCAAAAAACCGCCCAGAATTCTGGCAATCAGTATAGTGGTATCGTCAGAAAATGCCTGTTGTGTGGTGATGATGGTCACAGGATTTAGTATTGGCGCCGCCAAAAGGAAGGTGAGCGATTCTGCTGGTGTTAAGCCTTTGGCAAGCAACCCACGCGCCAACGGCACATTGCCACATTCACAGACCGGCATAAACACTCCGAGTAGCGAAATGAGGGCGCGACGCAAGAACGGCTGTTTTGGCAAATGCTGAAGCAGCCAGTCGTGAGGCAACCACACCCGAACCGCCATAGAAAAGAACATACCCAGCATCACAAATGGCAATGCTTCGATGATGACACTCAAGCTCAGGGTGATAAAGTCCTGGAAATGCTTGGGTAGCTCTATGGACAGGTTTCGTCCAGCAACCTTCACCGCAAGAAGCACCGCAACTACCACTGCAGCCAATAGCCAACGTTTATTTGTACTTTGACGTTTTTTCACTCATCTATTATACGTCTGATTTGCTATTTTTAACAATCAAGAAAGCATCAGTCTGGTGTAGAATTTTGTATGGTACCGAATCGTATTTCGAGGAACAAAGAAAAAACACCTCCGTAGAAGTGTCTTTTCTTGGCTCCGGCAGCTGGGCTCGAACCAGCGACCTATTGGTTAACAGCCAACCGCTCTACCACTGAGCTATGCCGGAATACCGTATTGCCATTGTACCGTATCATGACATTATTGTAAAGAACTGAATTACAATTATATCAGGTGCTTTTGACGATATCCAACGCTTTTCTCAAGATAACCGCCTCCTCATGAGCCGCCTCATCAGCCGCGGCTTCACGTTTTTCGGCTTCTTGTTTCAGATGATGCCACCACGGCTTAGTCGCGCCAGTAGTAACCTCGTGATCAATACCAAGCTCCAACGACCTGGCTTTACCTTCTCGCTTAATTAAGGCTCCTTGTGCTACCAAACCGTCAATGTGCTTAGCTACCGTCGAGACTGATTTATAGCCTAAAGCTTGCATTATCTCTCGAAAGGTCGGACTATATCCCTGTCCGCCGATAAATCCTTCAATAAAATCGAGTAGTTGTTTTTGTTTTTTCGTTAGTTTCATATATGTTCTATTCCTTGCTATACTTATAATACAACCAAATAGGAGGATAATAAAGATGAAGATTTTGTTGACTGGTGGTGCAGGTTATATTGGTTCTCATACTGCCATTGAGCTCATCCAAAGTGGGCATGATGTGGTCATTATGGATGATCTATCAAATAGTTCAGCGGAAGTGATACGACGCATTGAAGATATTACCAAAACGACTATTCCGTTTGTGAAAGCAGATGTGCGTGACAAAGCAGCGCTAGAAGAGGTATTTGCTAGCCAACAGATTGATGCCGTCATCCATTTTGCCGGATTTAAAGCTGTTGGTGAATCGGTTGCCAAGCCGCTGGAATATTATGACAATAATCTCGTCTCAAGTTTAGTTCTTCTAGAGACCATGAAAAAACATCATGTTAACAAAATCGTCTTCTCTAGCTCAGCCACTGTCTACGGCACTCCAGAATCGCTGCCACTAACAGAAGCGTCCCCAACTGGTCGAGGAATTACCAATCCATATGGCCAGACCAAGTTTATGATTGAGCAGATTTTGCAAGACGCCGCAGTCGCCAACCCAGAGCTGGAAGTGTCTATTTTGCGCTATTTCAACCCAATCGGCGCGCACACATCAGGAACCATTGGTGAAGATCCAAACGGTATTCCTAATAACTTGCTGCCGTATGTTGCGCAAGTGGCAGTTGGTAAATTAAACGAGGTCGGCGTGTTTGGTGATGATTATGACACACCAGATGGCACTGGTGTGCGCGACTATATCCACGTAGTCGATTTGGCGCGTGGTCACGTGGCAGCGCTGGAGCACATGAAGTCAGGCGTGAATATCTATAACCTTGGTACTGGCCAGGGCACCTCTGTTCTAGAAATCATCAAGGCGTTTTCTCAGGCCTCTGGCCACGACATTCCTTACATCATCAAGCCTCGTCGCCCTGGTGATTTGGCGGCTTGCTACGCCAACTGCGACAAAGCCCAACGAGAACTCAACTGGAAAGCTGAGTTATCTGTTGAACAAGCCTGTCAAGACACATGGAACTGGCAAAGTAACAATCCAAACGGTTACCACTCATAAGACGCTTTCGCGCCTAACCAAAACCAGCGGCTTCCTACCGCTGGTTTTCTGTACCGAGGACGATGACAATGTCAGCGTTATACTTACTGATGGTCGGTGGGATAGTGGTTACAACATTAGTACCATAGGTTTGCTTCAACTTTTCGATAGTCTTTGGTTTCGTGCCGTTACTTAGGTCGTAGATGGTATGTTTGGCTTGGACACCGCCCGGATAATTACCCACCTGGACCACATTTAACTCTTGCTTGGTTAATTTTGTCTGTTCAGCGGCTGCCACGCCCGCGACACCAGAGCCATTCAAAATCACCAGTCTCGCTTCCTCGTTCATCTCAGCTGTTGGGCTAATGCGTTTTTTGACATAATTTTTGATGGCCGTGTAATTATAGGTTCCAGCGGTCGGCACCACCACACTAGCACCCGCGATATTGGAAGTCGTCAGTAGCTGCACCTTATTTTTCTCGTCGACTAGTGGTATCGAAACAATTTTTTCCGCATTAAACTCCTTCAAAATTTCAATGATAGTCTGCATTTCTTTGGTTTCAAAGTTGGTATTAATGTTATTGCCTAGCGCATCGATAATCCCCATCATGACATTGAAGTCTGCTTTGTTGGACGTTTTGGCTTTCTCGACGATAGCTTTGATGATTTTTTGTTGGTTGCGCTCACGGTCAAAGTTACCGCCACTCAGCCCAATTCCTCCCGCGCTACCACGGGCACGGCTGAACGCTAGGGCCTGCTCACCATTCATGTGAACCGTTTCGCCATTGCGGTAGCGAATCTTTGTAGCCACGTCATACACCATCGATGAGCCATCATAAGCCTCAACTTTCACATCAATTCCGCCAAGTGCATTGACTACCTCGGTAAGAACACGCCAGTTTGCGTGCACTTTGTAGTGGATTTCCATACCCAATACTTCTTGCGCAGTTTTAGCGATCTCTGCTTGTCCAGCCTGTTCACTAGCAGCTTGATCCTTGCCGCTGTCTTTGGCGTCTTGTTTACCACAACCATAACTCTCGTTGAGCTTTCCAGCGGTAGTTTTCAGCCAAGACTGACAGGTGTGTTTGACGTAAAGGTCTCGCGGCAGAGACACAGTGTAGGCGTCCTTATTGTCTTGATGGTAGGACAATACCATGATCGAATCAGCCAAATCAGCGCCCTCCCAGCCGTCAGGCGACGTACCAAAGATCAAAACATTCGTACGGCCGTTATCATCCTGTTTGAGGCGGGTTTTCGTGAACAATCCAAGGATATCTCCGCCAACAACTCGCGACAGATTGTTGTATAATCGCCACGCCTGAAAGCCCAAAAATATCAGTAGTGGAATTAATATTATCAGTATAATGCGCTTAATGAGTCGTCGCTTTTTGAACTGCTCAAACGACAGCGGTTTTTTGTTCTTTTTCTCACGCTTTTTGTTAAGCTTTTCGAGTTTCTTTTCTGCTTTGAGGCGCTTCTGCTCTTTTTTATCCGGTTCTGGTCGGACTGGTCGAGGTGGCTGATGGTCAATTTCTCGCAGACCGGCCTGTATATCATTATCTTCAGAAAATGGCCGCTGCAATTGCTGTGGCTGCTGAAAATGCTGCGGAGCAACTGGCGTGCGTGGCTGCATACCATCAATAGCAACCGGTCTGCCCACTCGCCTCGGAGCGTCAGCACCGGGTTTATTCCCGACTCGCTCTGGTCGTCGACCAGCAGGAATGAAACCATCAACTGATATATTCGGCTTTTTCATCAACTCTATCTATTATAGCAAACATAAGCATCGCAACAAAATAAATATGAAGCGCGTTTGGTAGCCCTGAAAAGAACATCCACTGGAGGACAAACCCCAGGATAATCGGCCACACCAGCGCTTTTTTGACGGACATTTTTCGACACAAAGCCAGCAGTAGCGATGTCAATAATACAACACCTACAAGCCCCAATTCCACTGCCACAGACAAGAATTCATTTTGGACAATTTCAAATTCGCCGCTCGTCTTGCCAGATTGTTGAAAAATAGCACGCCCTGCGCCGCCTGCGCCAACCCCAAAGAGAAATTGCGTTGGGCTCTTCGTCCAAACCCCCAAAGCAAGTTGCGACATACCAGTTCGTTCCTCTGTCGATTTCGCAACATAGCCATCAAACACTGCTTTCGGCGGCGAGTCTGGCGTTGCCTGTTGTGAGCTGGCTGCTGAGGTATTCTCTTGAGGCGGTTGCTGGGGTGTCAGGTCTGGTAAACTAATCTTTCCTAATGATAGATGGTTGATCGATTTAGTGATTGATTGATAAAACCCGTCAGCCACCCGAGGATTAAGCTGCGTAAAGATTCCGTGCCACATCATGCCAAAAGCAAAGCTCCCCGCTAGCACCATGACGACCACAGCCGAGGACCGTAGCCAGTTGGTCGATGTACGCCAATTTACTAGTACTACCTGCACCAGCACTGCTGCCATCACTGCATACAGTGCGCCGCGGCTTAGTGTGAGATATAGCGCCACAAACATCAAACAGAGAGCAACTATGTCATATTTCGTGGCTTTGTTTTGTAGTAGTCGGTAGGAGACTAGTAAAATTGGCGCAATCAACAGGCTCCCAAAAAACTGTGGTTCAATAGCAAAACCACTGGGGCGCACAAACCCAAATCCTCGCGCTACACACCCATTGCATAACCCCCAATCAAACCAAGCGCCGTACGCCACCTGGATAATTGCTAGCAAACTCATCACCACCGCGGTCATAACAGTAACGCTCATCAGCGGACCAACCATTTTCTTGAGCGACGGCAAGCTATATATCACCAGAAAATCGAGAAATAACACACTCCAGAGGCCACTTACAAGGATTGACCTCAGAGGGTTAACTGACCATATGATACTGAGGAGATTCCAACCCACAAATACAGCTAGTAGCCAGACGGCTTTTTGTCGCCAAAGAAATTGCCGACGGCTCCAGATTTGTGGCAGTCCTACCAACGCCAAAATTACTGCATAAATGACGGTGATTGATAGTTCCAAATTCGTACCGCTTTGCCGACCAAAAGATATGGTGGGAAAATACGAAAACCACAACGCCACGGGAGCCAATAGCACTAGCTTCTCCGTGACGCTAGCCTCTACTAGCCACGACGGCAAACTTTGTCTTAGTTTATTTACTAGTCGCATCATCAACTATCCGCTGCAGCTCCTGTTTAAACCTCGCATCTGAAAAAACCTTCGCCGATGCTGAGACCTGCTGTTTATGAAACGTCATATTTTCAAATCGCTGCATTGCCGCTACCAAACTTTCAACTGTCTGCTCGTCAAAGAACGTGCCATTTTTTCCTTCGTGAATATAATCCAACGCCCCGCCTTGTTTCAAAGCGATCACCGGCACGCCAGCGCTCAGCGCTTCAATTGGCGCGATACCAAATGGCTCAATGCTTGGGAAAATAAATCCTTTTGCCTGGGATACCAAGGCGTTCAACTCCTCAGGATTATCAATGCGCGGAATAAAGGTGATGAGTGGACTATCTCCCGCCAGCTGTTGCAAACTGCCGTGCTCTGCGCCATCACCCACTAGCACCAGCCGCTTACCTGACAACAGACACGCTTGAATAGCAATATCTAGACGCTTCCAGTTGACCTGCCGAGAGGTGGTGATGAAAAATTCTTCTTTGGAATTAGCGGCCGAGTCGACAGTAAATTTATCGACTTCCACGGGTGGAAATAACACCTGAGCCGACCGATTATAGTACTTTTTAGTTTCGGCAGCTGAATACGACGAGTTAGCCACCAGCACCGTTGGTCGCTGGGCAAATTTCCAATCAATCTTGCGCAGTGGCCCCACCAATAGCTTAAAAAAGAACCGTACGATGAAATTCAGTTTACCAAAGCCAGGGTTTTTGACATAGTCATCATACATCCCCCAAAAATACTGCGTCGGCGGGCCCTGCAAATAGCAAATTCCTGTCTGATGTGGATAAAGTTTAATACCCTTACTTTCCGCTGTACAAACGGTGATGATGATGTCATAGTGACGCAACCGACGGTGTAACCGATTGAAATAGAGCGCCCTGGGTACTGCCAAAATTTTCCTGAGGCGAGCAGGAAAGATATTCACCCAACCAACATGTACTTGACAATCATCAAACCAATTTATCTGCTTGCGAGAGTACTGAGAGGTGAAAATAGGTGCATCAGGAAACAGCTCATGGATGGATTTGACCACTTTTTCCGCTCCGCCATAGGTCGTCAGCCAATCACAGACAATAGCGACGCGCGGCGCTTCCCGACCCTCAGAAGCCATTATCGAGCTCCCCGCTGGAACAACACCATCCCAAACGTCTTTACCAAAATACGAATATCCAACCATAACGACCAGTTCTGCACATAGTACACATCAAGCTGACGTCGCTCTTCAAAGCTAATATCACGCCTACCAGACACCTGTGCCAAACCAGTCAAGCCTGATTTAACCGCCAAAATGGTATCTTTACGTTTGTACTGATTGATTTCTTGAGGGATTAAAGCCCGTGGACCAACCAGTGAGATATCACCTTTGACGACATTTAGCAGTTGTGGCAATTCATCCAGCGAGGTTGCCCGAAGAAATCGTCCCAACCGAGTGATGCGTGGATCATTGTCCAATTGATCGCCATTGTCACGATATTGCTTGATCAGCTCCGGACGACCCATCATCGTAAAGGCTTCTTCAGGAGTGGTGCCGTTGTATTTGGACTTCTGTGAGCGGAACTTATAAATCCTAAATTCGCGGTTAAATCGTGTTAGCCTGGTCTGACGGAAGAACACGGCTTCACGCGGCGCACTCAGTTTCATGATGATCGCCACCAACAGCATGATCGGTGAGAGTAGCAGCAGCGCCACACTACCGACCACGATATCCATCAAGCGCTTCCACACCCGACCAACCCCAAACAACTGGGTTGCCTGAATTTCTATGATTGGTAGTCCAGCGATAATCTCCACGCTATTCATCCTGGATACCATTCGGTCTTGCTGCGGCACGAACATATAGGTCAGATGGTTTGACAACGCGTAGTGATAGACTTCTTGAGACCGCGTGATGTCCGTTTGCATGATGATAGCTGGGCGAACTGCTTCGACTGCAGTTTTAAAATTCTTGAAGGTTTCTACTCCCTTACCGCCATAACCCGCCACAACACCGACGACATCATAACCATAGTTGATATGTTTACCAAAATATTCTGCCAACTCAACGGTTTTATCATTATCACCAACGATCAACACTTTTTGCCTACCAAAGCCACGCAAAATCAAAACACTATTGATCAATTTCACAATCTCACGACCCAAAATCATCAAGATAAAGTTGATGACCACAAAGTACACCGCAATGATTCGCACTGGAAACACATCTTCACCAGTGAAAAACTCATAGGAAATCAGCGCCATTACACTGATCACGGAGGTCAATAGCACCCGCATATATTCTTTGGGGCGCGACAAAAATATTTCTCGGTTGTACAGCCCAGACAATGCATTGACTATCAGCCACAGTGGCAACAAAGCGACGATGAGCACGACAAAGTTGCGAATTTGCGGCACAAAATAATACACGCGGGTGTCCAAATGGGTGCGGTAATAATAAGCTAACGCAAA
>CAUVPC010000026.1:0-9660 GCA_963553655.1 uncultured Candidatus Saccharibacteria bacterium | reverse complement strand
TATAGTTAGTATATCATAAACGTTTTAGCACGAGCAATAACAGAATCAGGCTCAAGCAGCGTTCTCTGATTCATCATTGAGCCGCCGATATTCTGCCAATGCAGCCCGAGCCGCTGCTTGTTGAGCCACCTGTTTGGATGGACCACTATCTTGCCCCATCAAACGGTCACCGACAAACACACCCAGCCTAAAGACTTTGTCGTGATCAGGGCCCTCTTCGCTTAAGACTTTGTAAACCGGCGTTTGTCCGTCCAATCGCTGCGAGACCTCCTGCAAATGAGACTTCGGATCACGCCAGCTACCAGTCTCCAAGATGTGATCCAATTTGACGATGATGTGTTTATGGATAAAATCGCGCGCATCATCAAACCCGCGTTCCAGATAGATCGCGCCGATGACTGCCTCAAAGGCATTGGCCAAAATCTGTAAATGTGCCCGATCCGAACCATTTTTCTCACCCTTGGACATACGAATGAGCGGACCATAACCCAACTTATCCCCCGCATCACCGATGCTTTCTGTCCGCACCAGTGCTGCGCGCCATGCGGTCAAAATACCTTCTGGCTCAGAGAAATGAGCAAACAGATATTCGGTCACCGCCAGTTCCAACACCGCGTCGCCCAAAAACTCCAGTCGCTCGTTGTGCTCGTGAACTGATTTTCGGTGCTCATTGACATAGCTGCGGTGCGTCAGCGCAGTGATCAAAAGATCCAGTTTTGTAAATTCAAAACCCAGTTTTTCGCGCGCAAATTCTTGGTATGGCGCGGTATTCATCCCACTCATCTACAAATTCTCCTGTCTGACACGTTTCATGGCGAGCAAAATCAATTTGCCAATGTCCTCATATTCAATTTCGTCCAAAGCTTCGTGAAATGAAAACCATTTGAGACCATTCATCCACGCTTCTTTTTGCAATTTTTCATTTGGATCGAGCGCTTTGACCAGATATACCTGCGTCGTCATCAGCACCAATTTATCAATCCGTCGGTATCGAAAATTGACCTTGCCCAGCCAGCCACAAACTTCGATTTTTTTCAGGCCAGTCTCTTCGCCAATTTCTCGCTTGGCAGTTACCTGCGCCGTCTCACCTGGTTCGATGTGTCCCTTTGGTATAGTCCAGCGATCCCGCGCGTCTTGATACAGCAAAAATTCGGCTTCACCCTTTTTATTGCGGCGAAATACCACGCCACCAGCCGTCGGCTCTCGCACGATTTCCTGAATTGATGGCTTTTTATGCCCGCTAAAATATTTACGTATTCCGCTAAAATTGTCCTTTGTCATCGGCATCCTCTTGGAGGGAGCGATATGCTGTACCCAGCACACCGTTGATAAATTTCCCTGAGTTATCCGAACCAAACGCTTTGGCTAATTCGACTGCTTCATTGATGACCACTTTTGGAGGTGCATCTTTTGCGTGATTGAGCTCATACAGCGCTAACCGCAAAACTGCTCGGTCAATTCGCGCGATCTGCTCAATTGGCCATTCGGGAGCCAACGGACGCAACTGTTCATCCAGTTCCTGCTGCACCGAGATCACGCCGCGCACCAGCTTATCCACAAAATCGACATCATCGACTGATGACTTGTACTTATCAAGATTTCTCTCAAGAATATCTTTGTATTCGACTGTATCGTCTCCAACCTCACGGCGAAATTCATATTCATACAATGTCTGAAGAGCGACGATTCGTCCTAAATGACGGTTTGAAGCCATGCGTAAAACGTTCCTGTTCGGGTTATATTACTACTATTTCGTTTTTTTGCCAGTTTCTCGCTTGGTAGTCCAGGCTTTAACTGGTGAAGAACCGTTTACACGGCGAGCTAATTTCAATACCAAGTGGCTGCGGCGCAGGCCAGTTTTTCGCGGGCTGCTCTGTTTTTTAGGTTGTGCCATAATCTCTCCTTTATCAGTTTATATTAACACTTGGGCTTTATTATAACGGTTTTTATGATTTTTCTCAAGAGTATAGTCTGAGATATTCTACAATATACTTGACTTTTTATGTTGCTTATGTTAATATGGTGATTATGAAAAGACAAGAACTTCATACTCCACGACACGCAGCTAACCCATATCAAGAAGCGTCAATCTTACGAAAAGGTTTTGGTAAGATCATTGGCAAAGAGCCTCTGCCAGGGGAAGAATATGATAAGCGTGCAGCCGCTACTGCTATTGCAACACTAGCATTAGCTGGGTCAGTGATCACTGGATTAGCTGCCCACGAAATTGCATCTAATTTCGGAGAAACCACCTCTAATACGACAGAAACTCCTACTGTTACCAGAATTACTACCGACCCTATAAGTCTGCGGACCGAAGTGCAAGAAGCCCTCGAGGCAAACGGCTACGACCCAGAAGAGACCACCATCAACTTGCCAGATTATGCGGCGGAACACCAGGGGCAAGATCCACGAAATATCGATTACCTGAGCAGCACCTACGAAATAACAGTTATTGACGGCGTAGCCAACGTAACACGAGTGAACTAACGAGAACCCTTAAATAACCACATTTACTAATTTATCCGGCACATAAATCACCTTTTTCGGTGGTTTATTGTTTGTGAATTTTTGAACGTTAGCATCTGCCAGAGCCGCTGCTTCAACGCCCTGCTGGTCGATGTCGGTCGGCAGCTCAAGCTTCGATCGAAGCTTGCCGTTGACCTGAACGATGATGGTCATCACATCGCTCACCAGATATTTCTCGTCCCACTTTGGCCAGTGATTGACGTGAATGGTATCAGTGTGGCCCAATTCTTGCCACAATTCCTCAGTGATGTGCGGTGCAAATGGCGCTAAGATTTGTAGCAAACTCTCCAGGGTAAACCGCCATGTTTCCGACGCTTGCACGCCATGTGATTCTTTGAACTTGTATAAACCATTAACCATTTCCATCATTGCTGCTACTGCTGTATTAAACTTCTCATCCTCGATGTCACGAGTGACTTTTTTGACGGTTGAATGCGTTAGGCGGAGAAGGGTGGTGGTGTCACCTCCTCCGACAGAGGCTGTGGAGGGTTCGCGAGTAGCGGACGCTCCAGCCGAACGCTCGCGAGTAATCTCCTGTGGAGATTCGAGCGAAGAGTGTACTCTGGAGGAGGATGGCGCCGCTACGAACTCCTGCACTATATTCCACACCCGATTCAAGAAACGGTAAGTTCCTGGCACCCCGCGCGGATCCCACGGCGCATCCATATCGTACGGCGCGATGAACATTTCGTAAACCCGCAGTGCATCAGCGCCATATCCACTGTCCATAATCTCCATCGGATCGATGACATTGCCCTTGGATTTACTCATCTTTTGACCGTCCGGCGCCATGATGTAGGCATTGTACATCATTCGCTTGAATGGTTCTGGCGTCGGCACCAAGCCAAGCTTATAGAAAAATCGCATCCAAAAACGGCTGTACAGCAGGTGCGCCACCGCGTGGTCGGCACCGTTGTAATAATCGACCGGCATCCAATGGCTAATTCGTTCAGGATTCCACGCCTCGGCATCATTGTGCGGGTCGAGATAGCGCAGGAAATACCAACTGGAGCAGGCATATCCGTCCAGGGTATCAGTTTCGCGCCGACCTTCACGCCAATTGTCGCCCGCAGGCTTTGGCTCAGTAATCGGCGCGGTTTTACCCGTCTCGACATCAACCCACACGCGCACCCAATCATCAACTTGTGCTAAGACCGAGGTGTTGCCGCCCGTTGGTTTAAAGTTTTCGACCTCTGGCAAAATCACTGGCAAGCATTCATCAGCCACGGCGATTGGCTCGAAACCATCAACATGCACCATTGGAATTGGCGCACCCCAGTAGCGCTGGCGAGAAATCAACCAATCGCGCATTTTGTAAGTAGTTTTGCCACGACCAGAACCCTGTTGCTCCAACCACGCGACGATTTGCTCGCGGGCATGTTCACTACGCGTACCGTCAAATTGCCCAGAATTGATCAATTCACCTTCACCAGTGTAGCAGCCAACGTCTGCCGAATCCTCTGGCTTGTCAACCACCTGAACAATTGGCAGATTAAATTTCTCAGCAAAGGCAAAGTCACGTTCATCATGCGCCGGTACCGCCATGACCGCACCTGTGCCGTAACCACTCAGTACGTAGTCAGCTACCCAGATTGGCAGCTTTTGGCCATTGACTGGATTGATAACATAGCTGCCAGTAAAGACGCCGGTTTTGTCTTTATTTTCTTGGCGCTCAACGTCAGACTTCTGCTGAGCTGCTTGGATGTACGCTTCAACTTTGGCGCGTGTGTCAGCATTGACCAACCGAGAGACTAGTGGATGCTCTGGCGCCAGTGCCACGTAACTGGCGCCAAACAGGGTGTCGGGGCGCGTGGTGAATACGGTGATAGTGGCGTCTTGCCCGCTGACCGCAAAATCAACTTCTGCGCCAACCGACCGGCCGATCCAGTTTTTCTGCATAGTCTTAACCATGTCCGTCCAGTCCAAGTCGTCAGTTGCCTCTAACATCTCATCAGCATAGGCCGTAATGCGGAAAAACCACTGTTTGAGGTTGCGTTTGGTGACGGGATTGCCGCAGCGCCAACATTTGCCGCCCTCAACTTGCTCGTTAGCTAGCACCGTATTGTCGGTATCGCACCACCACTGCGGCTGCTCCTTTTGGTACGCCAAATCATGCTTGTAGAGCTGTGTAAAAATCCATTGGGTCCATTTGTAATACTCGGGGTCAGCGGTGGAAATTTCCTTTGACCAATCATAGCTAAATCCGAGCCGCTTCAACTGGGCGATGAAATGCGCTTTGGCTTCGTCATGCGCCACTCGCGGCGTTTTGCCAACCTTGATGGCGTAATTTTCTACGGGGAGACCAAAACTATCCCAGCCAATTGGATGGTACACATTGTGGCCTTGCTGACGCTTCAGGCGCGCCTTGATGTCGGCAAACTGAAACGTCCGACCGTGACCGATGTGAATACCAGCCCCGGTGATGCCAGGCAGCATACTGAGACTATAGTATTTGGGACGCGTCGTATCACCAAGGTCAGTGACATAGGTGCCGTCAGCCTCCCATTTATCTTGCCATTTTTTCTCAATTTCCGTCGGATTGTAGCGTTTCATATCTGTAATTATAGCATGAAAATCGCCCCACAGGAGAGTGGGGCGATTAACCGTCAACGAGAGGCTAGTTACGCTTCGTCAGCATCACTTGCTGAGTTTGTTGAAGTGCTAGTTTTTGGAGCAAAGCTTGACAGCGGACTTGATTGAATCTTTTTCATCACATCTTTCAGGTCTTTTGCATCAGATGGCGCTTCAACCTTTTTGGCGTCACCGTACATAACACCTGTCTCGAGAGAGATCTTGTTGCCCTGAGATGAGCCCTCAAACTCTACGCGGCGCACTTGCCTCTTTGAGTTGTCAATCCACAGCTTCAGAGAAACATCCACTTTCTTGAAATCAAGTGCGTCTGTGTCGAGCGCTTTCGAGCTACTGCCACCACATTCTTTGATCTTCTTGGCGTATGTTGTTTCGCTCAACGCTTTGGCAAAATTCTTACGCTTCTCAAGGGTAGCGTCGCTCAAATCAATTTCAAATCCACGCAGACCATCTTTTGTTCCCAAATCTTTCTTGATTTGCAGGAAATTATTGTTGCGGTATGCTTGAGCGATTTCTTCGCGAACAGCAGCGTCATCCTTAGCACGACGAATTGCATTCATCACACATTTTGCTTCTTCCGACTGCTCTAGGTCATCTGAAGAAACCTTGATCCAATGACCATCGATTTCATTGATGAGCGTCTCAAATTGCTTCAGCATTGTCTCTTTGAGTGACTTTGTCTGAGATCGGCTAGAAATTGCACCACCAGGCGAGGAAACGCTTTCCATATAACGATCTATCGCTGTCTCGATTGAGCTGCGAACATTCTCCAGTTTAATATACGTTGCGTCTTCAGTATTGCGCACATTCACTTTTGGCAGCGTGAACTGTATTGTTTTATCAGAACCACCGGCGTTAACTGTTATATCAGCTTGCAGCTCCTGACTCTTCTCTGCATCTGATGATTTGAGTTTGATGGTGACTTTTTGATTACCCTTGCCTTCAAAAGTCAGCCGTCCTTCAGTGACGGAATTGTTCGACATGATTGCATTGACAATTGACGCCTCCAGCGCGCGTTGCGGGTTATTGAATACCAACAAATACCACAACAATCCTGCAATCAAGCCAATAGTGACTAATGATCCTACAACCAAGCCAATGATCAACTTTTTGCGGTTTTTCTTTTTCGGTTTGTTGATTGCACCCATGATAGGCGGCTGTTCAGCCGGCGGCGTTGACTCAGCCGGTGCTGTTGTTGGCTGCTGTATGCTCATATACCCCTCCAAATTACTACTATGTTACTCATTATATCAGCTAATCACTAAAACGAGAGAAAAATGCATTCTTCCTAGCTATCCACTCTGGCGTTTGACGAACCAGCTTGTTTTCATCAACTGCTGTATGGAGATTGATTTTAATGGCTTCCTCCAGCCAGACACCGCCTGATGAGCCTTTGAACAGCGCAATGCCGTCTTTTTTCAGCTTGTCGCGCACAAAGCTACCAGCTTCGATGGCGTCTTTGCATTCTTTCACCTGACAGCCACGCTGGCGAGCCGATGGCGCCAAATATTGGTTGGCCATTTCTCCGACAGTCACCACCCAGTCTAGCTCATTAGGGCTACATAAATATCCCAATTTAGACATTTCTTGTGGCATTGATTCTCTCAAGCCGTTGATGTTGCCTAGGACAGCGATTTTTTGAGGAGCGCTCAAACTATACAGCGTCTGGATGGCGGCGGTCATAGTCGATGGTGATGCGCTGTAGCTGTCATCCAAAAGGATAGTGCCGTCAGCACCGCGCAGCAACTGCATTCGTCCTGGAATTGGGCGCAGCGCCTCCAAGCCCCGCTGAATTGAGCCAACATCCATGCCTAATTTAACAGCCACGGCCATGGCAGCCACCGCTGGTCTTACGTTGTGCTCGCCCAATAGCTTCAGTTGTGTTTGAATGCCCTCTGGATACTCCGGTGAAATCATGGCGCCAAAATGCCCCTCAGTGAGCGAGAAATCATGTTCATCAAAATAATATTCTGCAACCCCACTAGTACCATAGGTGGTGATGTTTGGGTTAGTCACAAAGGCTGCAAACCGACCTTCAATATCATCGCGATTGATCAGCGCCATCCGAGAGTTATTGCCCAGCGTGATCATTTCCTGAGCGACTTCTTCTATGGTATGTTCGACGCGCATACGCCCTGTAGTAACGGAAGTGATGACGGCAATGTCCGGTAAAATGACGGTTTTGAACCAATCATGAAAACCAATAGTCTGAGGGCTAAATTCCTGGACAATCACTTGTACTTCTGGATGCTCAGCGCGGGCTCGTTTTTTGACAGCGCGGTACATATTGCGGCGTGCAAAGAATCCCCATTTTTTTTCAGGACCCTCAGGATAACGTACTCCCATGATCTGTAACAAGGTCTGCATGTGAGATTTTGGCTCTAGCTGTGGCATGGCAATGGCATAGCGCTGTGACAAAACCGTACCGATGGCAATCTTGGCGCTCGTTTTACCGGTGCTGCCCGTCACCGCTATCAATTTGACGTCCGCATGCGAAGCAAAAAACTCACGCACTAACAATGGAATTTTCTTTTCAAATGATCGTCGAAACATATAGTTATCATACCATAAGCGACTTGCCGAAACCAACGGCAAGTCGCCGAAATAGCAAAACGGAGCTGCTACGCGCCCACCCGGGGCATGTTGAAAATGTGTTTGTCTTTCAATTGGCAAGCATAGGAGATGCCCCTATGCGTACCAGCTCACTTGTGATTATGCACCAATTGTCACAAAAACACAAGCACTATTTTTGCTTTGTGTATTCTGGCAAGACTTTTCCGGCAAGAGCTACTGCCATCAGTACCGCAAAACCGCACATAATCGACGGGATGCCAGTGATGGTTGATGGATCAATGATATTAACAAACGTCGTTGGTACAATGAACAATACATAGCCAATAATCAATGACCACAGCGAGCGACGAATATGCTTTTTAGCATTTTTACCACGAGTATAGGCGTAGGCGATTGCCACGAACAACAAGCCGTAGTAGTATAGCCCATACCATTCACTAATGCCTGGCTGATTTTCAAAAATAACATAGTTTCCCAGACAGACGCCAGCGCTAACTCCGTTTACTGCCAGTAAAAAGTAGCTGATGAATGCAACCGCCAGGACATATCCCAGCACTGGAATCCAACGTCGTTTGTCGGTAGATATTTGATAGACCAAATGAATGCCCAGAGGTGGCAACATGGTGATCGCCACGTAGCCAAGCTTCGCCCAGCCCAGGCTATCAAACAGCACCGTGCCTTCACAAACATTGTACTCAGCCCATTGAAACAGCGCCAAACAAACGAGCAGCGCCACGACAATCCTCGTCACAGGAGTTAATTTGTAGCGCCATATTGTATGCAGTGCCAAAATAATCTCAATTACCAAGGTTGCCAACATCACTGGCGGTGAAAAACAGTAGAGCTTCGGTGTTCTGAATTTATCCATATAGTGCATTATACACTAGTCTTGGTCGGTCTTGATGTGGTGCTTTCGGTAGAATAACCTGGCAGACTGCTCAACTTCCCGGTGGCGAGCTTTGCCCCGAACATCAATATCCAAATGCGTACAGACAATATCTCCGGTCACCATAATCTTTACACCCACCTCACGCAGTCGATGCGCTAAATCTTGCCCTTCGTGATAGCGAAACGCTGCGTCATATCCACCAACCTTTGCAAAATCATCAATCAGCAGCGCGAAGCTCCCCTCAGCCACCCAGTCAACTTGACGATCCACCGTAACTCGCTCGCCCCAAATCCATGGATAATCCCAGCCTTGCTGTTGTAGCATTTGACGGTCATCTGCCTGAGTCGCCCGCGTAAATTGCCAGTCGTGCTGCGGGTGCATTTCATGACCATAATTCCAGGCCATCGGCTGACCGTTTGCGTAGAGGATGGTACTGCCAAGCATGATATGATTTTCGCCAGCAAACTTTTGGCGCAATATATCAGCAACATTCTCTGTCTCAACGCGCATGTCACAATCGATAAACCATACAATGCCTGTGTTATGTAAGTCCAAAAAACGATTACGGTTGGCTCCCGCGCCAATATTTTTCTCACCAAAGATAAAATTGACTGCCGGAAACTCACAGGCGAGGTCTTGCAGTACTTGCTGGTCAGTAGAATGATCATCAAGCACCGTGATGCTGTCAAAATCCTGTTCTGTAAGCTGAGCTAAAAGATTTCTCAAGACCTCAGGAGCGTTATAGTGTGGGATGGCAACGTGAACTTGCATTTATTCGTTCACCTCATTAGCAAACCAACTGCCAAATTTTTGCCAATGCTGGAAATTAGTAGGATCGATATTTTTATCATTGCAGCGATGCGCAAACTCTTCCGCAATCGTTAACCCACCACTACCTTCCATTGATACGACCTGATTCATCGACACCCCTTCGCCGCGCGGTTTACTCACAAAAACACCATCTCGGTCAAATCTAAATACCTTTAGTTTATCACCATCACAATATGCCACGACGTCGTGCAAGATAATTCTCCGATCATTTTTATCTTTCATCAAAGCCAAAAAATCTTCAGCCGTAA
>CAUVPC010000025.1:0-9749 GCA_963553655.1 uncultured Candidatus Saccharibacteria bacterium | reverse complement strand
CAATCAAGACCTTACCCTGACCTGCTTCAAATCGGAAAAATTGATCATTCTCCTCGTGAATCTCTGAGCCAATTTCACCACCAACTGGCAAACTCATCAATACCAATTGACAATGCTTTGCCGTATAAAGCACCTGGCGAAAATTATCATTCTGCACTGTCAATTCTTCAATATTTCCATTAAAACCCTTCACTTAGTATTCTCCTTAAACTAAACTTTACCTATTTCGCAGCTTTTTCCAAAGCGTCAATCAGCGCCTGCTTTGGTTTCATGCCAATCAGCTCAGCAACCTCTTCGCCACCAGCGATAATTTTCATGTTTGGAATTCCCTGAACACGATAGTCCATAGCCAACTGCGCGTTCTCCTGACTGGCTTCAGTGTCAACTTTGACGACATCAAACTCAGTTTCTTCAGCAATTTGATGCAAAATCGGCGCCATCGCTCGGCACGGCGGACACCACGGCGCCCAAAAATCAACCAGCACTGGCTTGTCGCTTTTTAGCACTTTCTCTTCAAATTCTTGTTTTGTTGTAATCTCATATAACGCCATTATTTTCCTCCTTTGTTCATATTCTATTATACAGCAGCTACACGCCAAATGAACAAAATCTTATCACATCAACCACTGTATGTGCACCTATGGCCGAACTAACATCGCGCTTTCGTTGCATGACGGCAAACGGCAGACCAAACAATAGCGCCAACGCCAGGACGCTACCCAGCGCAAAATTAGCTGTATTAAAATGAAGCAAGACGTGAGGTAATATCATAACGAGATAGCACAAAAAATTATCTAATTTTGACAGTAATCTATCCTTAATGAAATAGATGCACGTAGCAAAGAAAAAGAAGCGGAAAATAATTTCTTCCGAAATACCAGCACGCATGGCGTTTAAGAACCATTCTGGCTTGAGCGAAAAAGCAATATTCCAAGAAATTTTTGCCAGGAGAATATTGATGGTTCCCAGCGCCAATCCTACCAATAGAGCAAGGCAAATTGTTTTTAGTATTTCTTTTTTGTTGACCATTTTACAGAGGACAATTGCATGCTTACTTTTCTTGAGCACACTAACACCTCCAACATACGCAACAGCAGAGCACACTCCCATGAACATACTGGATGGTGCAGCCAGACAGCCTAAAATTACAGCAATGACAACATCAGTTCTAGAAACATTTTTGTTCCTTACGATAAATAAAACTGCCAATAAAACAACAACCAAAAACCACAGGATGTTAAGCTTTTGTGGATTTAGTAACGTTATCGACCACAGCGCCACAAAAAAGAGGTTGATACCGAGCAGTACTCGTGTTGAAGATCGGTGTAAAACTACAGCACGTTCTTGACTCATGACATAACTATATCATATACTTACCTAACATGTATGAACTTGTCTGATGCGAGTTCCTCTAAATCCTCACGTTCGTAATAGTTAACTTACCAGCGAACCACTGAATATAGAAACTAACCAAAGGAGTATTTACGTTGACAAAAGTATCAAACAAAGAAATATTAGGTCTGTTCTGGCGCATATCACGGCCTTACAAGCATCGGCGAAATTTGACTATTTTCTTTACCATCATCACACTTGCCATCACAATTTTTGTTGGCCCGCTGATTATCGCAGAATTGCTCAGTACCATCCAAAGCGGTCAACTAAACAACACGGAGAAACTATGGAAATTAGTCGCGCTCTACGGCATGAGCGAATTATGGTCAAATGTCATCAGCTGGCGCTTAGTCCTGTATCTCGCTTGGACATTCGAAACTGCCCTACAACGTGATCTATACGCACGGTGTTTTAGCAAACTAACCAACCAAACGATGTTTTTTCATGCCAATAAATTTGGCGGTTCACTAGTCAGCCAAACCAACAAACTAAACGGCGCAGTCGAACGTTTTTGGGACACCATCATTTGGTCAATTTTGCCGTTGGTAATTTCCCTGGTTGGCTCGATCATAATTTTGTCAACTCTGCTGTGGCAATACGCCGTATTTCTCCTACTATTCTCAATCATATTTAGCATTGTTGTCTACTTTGGCTCTCGACCGATGGCTAAACTGAACGAAAAAGAAGCCAAAGCCAGCAACAAAGTGAGCGGTCAATTGGCCGACGCTGTTTCAAACATTTTGGCAGTAAAATCGTCTGGTGCCGAGGTGCTGGAACAACAACGCTTTGCAAAGACCGTTGCATCATGGCGCGGCGCCAGCCTAGGTACCATGCGCGGACTCCTAAAAGTCAGCACTGTGTATTCAACCATCAATATAACGATAAAAATTGGCGCTATAGCCTTTGCGATATACGCCGCCCAACATAATATCGTATCAGTGGCAGCGGTTTATCTCATCATCACTTACACTGGCAGTGTGGCACATGAATTATGGAATATGAACAGTATCATGCGTAGTTATAACCGTATCCTTGGTGACGCTCACGATATGGTGGAAATTCTTACCACACCGACGACACTAGTCGATCAAAGTGACGCAAAGCTTGCTGTTACGCGCGGCAGTATCACCATGGATAATGTAACCTTCACGCATGATGAGGGCGCGGGTGACACACTGTTTCATGATTTTTCTCTTCGCATTCAGCCAGGTGAAAAAATTGGCTTGGTTGGATCGAGTGGATCTGGCAAAACTACCCTGACCAAATTATTGCTACGATTTGCCGACATTGACTTAGGAGAGATTACCATTGACGCACAAAATATTGCCGAAGTTACTCAGGCAAGCCTGCGCGAGCAAATCGCCTACGTGCCGCAAGAGCCGCTACTATTTCACCGTTCGGTGCGTGAAAATATCGCTTACGGCCGACCTGACGCGACTGATACTGAGATTGAACGTGCTGCTAAAAAAGCTGGCGCCTATGATTTCATCGTTAAATTACACGATGGCTTTGACACCATGGTCGGTGAGCGCGGCGTGAAGCTATCAGGTGGGCAACGTCAGCGCATCGCCATCGCCCGAGCAATTTTAAAAGATGCACCAATTCTAATTCTTGATGAAGCAACCTCAGCCTTGGACTCAGAGTCAGAAGCGCTTATCCAACAGTCGCTGGAGACATTGATGAAAAATCGCACTTCAATCGTCATCGCCCACCGTCTGTCGACCATCGCCAAACTGGATCGCATCATTGTTCTAGAAAATGGACGCATCGTCGAAGACGGATCGCACGATCAGCTCATTAGCAAAAAACGTGGCGTTTATGCCAAGTTGTGGGCACGACAGTCCGGCGGATTTATCGAAGATTAACATAAAAAGCGGCTACATGAGATAGCCGCTTTATTATTGAGCCGTATGACAGCTGGTTTAGCGTCGGCGTTTGATGATGATCCAGGCGCCAGTAGCAACGACTGCGATGGAGCCGAGGGCGATCATGATGGCGTTGCTACCTGTGTCAGCCAACGCATTTGATGCTTTCTTCGCAATCTTAGCAACTGGGTTGTTGCTGCCACTATTGGCGTTTTGGTTACCATTCTGAGTAGCGTCCTCTTCTTCGTAAACACCAACTGGGTCGATGATAGTGCCGTTTGCTATACCGTCACCGTCACCAAAGCCGCCGTCAGTCAAATCATAAGCAATAGTGGTGTATTTGCCATCTGGCGTATTACCAAAGGTAACTCGGCTGGTGATGTCTTGATATACTCGACCATTCATTATCTTACCAATTGTCAGACGGTTCGTGTTAGCATAGCGACGACTTAATGTTAAGGTTACGCGAGCTGTAAAGCCAACCGCAGGAGCTTGGTTGTTACAGTTAATCGTGAAGTCCACTCCTTCGCGAAGCACACGGTTATTGTAGCGATCCGGCGTTGAAGCTGTCTGTGCTGTCGCCAAGTTGTAACAAGAGTTTCCAGACGTCTCTAATGTCAAAGAACGGTGATGTGGCTGTGCAACAGTCATCTTGTTCCGTGGAGCCTGAGGTCCCGGGATGACAATTGCATTCAACCGATTTTCCAGTGCAGTTCTCTTAGCGGTATCCTGTACGTTTGCCACCAAAGCTCTTGCGGCATTCACTGCAGCTTGCGTTTTGGTACTTTCAGCCTGAGCAACTGCTTGTTCAGCGGCTGTCTGGGCGTCTGCTTCTTTCTTCTTGGCGTTAGTTACTGCCGTGTTGAGGTCGTTGGCTGCTTTCTGGATGGCAGTAGCAGCTGGGTTTGGTTGCTTCTCTACTTCTTTGGCTTTGGCGAGAGCTTGCTTGACGGTAGCGTCATTGGTAATGTAGGCCGGTTCTTTCTCGGCGTTGGCGATGGCGGTGCGGAGGGCAGATAGGTCAGGACGAAGGGCGTCAAGTTTTGCTTGCAGTGCTGCCTTGGCAGCGTTGAGTTCGGCAACAGAAGCACCGGCGTTGGCGGCGACCTGCTCTGCTTGGGTAGCTTGTGCAGCTACGGCGTCCTTGGTCTCTTGGGACATACCGGCAGTGGTTGCTGGGTCTTTGGCCTTGGTTATCAGGGCGGAGAGAGCGGTGCGAGCAGCGGTGACGTTAGCGGTTACCTGGTTGAGGCGATCCTGGAAGGCTTGCTTCTTAGCTGGGTCTTGGACGGCAGCTACCTTAGCGTTGGCGCTGGTGACGTCATCTGGATCCTGGTTGTGTTCAGCCTGAGCAACTGCTTGTTCAGCGGCTGTCTGGGCGTCTGCTTCTTTCTTCTTGGCGTTAGTTACTGCCGTGTTGAGGTCGTTGGCTGCTTTCTGGATGGCAGTAGCAGCTGGGTTTGGTTGCTTCTCTACTTCTTTGGCTTTGGCGAGAGCTTGCTTGACGGTAGCGTCATTGGTAATGTAGGCCGGTTCTTTCTCGGCGTTGGCGATGGCGGTGCGGAGGGCAGATAGGTCAGGCTTTGGTAGTGTTGCAGTCACGTGTAGTGTTCCAGAGAAAGCAAACGGCTTACCATTAACAGTTATCTGCTTGTTCCAGTTGGCCTGCAGTGCGTGTGGTTGACCATCATATACCGGTGCTGCAACTTTTAATTTACCGCTTACTTCATTGACCAAAGTAGCCGTATTCTCAATGGCAATTGGCGCGCCAGCTGCATCCTTCAAAGGCGAGCTGAACACTTCAGATTCAGTCGTCATACTGCCCTGCTGGTTTTCTAGTTTCAAAGAGGTAAGGCGATTTAAGCCTGCCAAAGGCTGTGCATTCATGACCGTACTGTAGTCTAACCGTAGTTCAGTAAGTTGAGTCATTCGTCCAATTGCAGTAATCTCATCCTCGCTCAATTGCCCCCCGGTCAAGCGCAAAGAGGTCAGAGCTGATGCACCAACAAGAGATTGAGCATTGACAACTTTAGTATTTCGACCATAGTCATAGAAAGAAATTTTCTTGAGTGAGTTTTTACTACCTGCAAATGTTGATAGGTCTAACGTCTGATTGGTACCGCTCATCGAGACTTGCTCGAGCTTGTTCAGAGACGACAAGGGACTATAGTTCGCAACAACATTTTCCGACAAGTTCACACTACGCAGCTCAGACAAGCCAGCCAATGGCTGAATATCAGCAACTTTATTGCCTGACAACTGCAATGCGTGCAGCTTAGTGAGACCAGCGAGCGGCTGCAAATTAGTAATTGCGTGATTACCCAGTGATAGTTCAGTTACATTTTTAGCGTACTCCAGACCAGTCAAATCCTTAATCCTCTGGTCTTCCGTGATATTACCAGTATTATCGACATACATGCGATCAATGGTTAGCATTTCTTGAGCGGTAATCGCTTGAGTATCGCTGCGGGCTTTTCCTGATATTTCAGCTAGCCTTTTGTTTAGCAATTGGCGCAACCTGGCATCAGGAATGTTTACACCTTGAGCTGCCGGAGGCTGTGGAGGTGTCGGAGAATTGGTTGAGTCCATATAGGCATTTACTAAAGCACCTCGGTTCACCACCACGCCAGGTTTCACGTGCTGACCGCTCGGGTCAATTGCCGATGCAACCTCGGCTGACAATGGCTTACCTGAGCTAATCGCCGGACTGCCTGGCTTCAAGTTGTAGTTACTCTTGCGATAGTCAGTGTTTTGTTCAGCTTCTTTGATAAAGTATGGATTGTTGGCGCGTGTACCAAACATATCAAGAGAGTGTGTATCGCGCCCATCAATTGACGATCTCACGCGGCTATCTTTAGCGATGTCTTTCACATTAGCAAACAAAACATCGAGACGATTTGGCATTTCCGCCAAGTCCCAGGTCATGATCGTACCTTCATTTTGCAAGCTACTGCGGTAATAGGCGTTGTAGTCAAAGCCCTTGAACATATCGTTGGTGTAAGTACCTGGGCCAGTGTGGTTCGGACCACCAGTGCTCCTGACAGGGTAGGACCAAAGTGGCGCACCAGTGTCACCAGAGATGACCGCACGAGAGGAAATGATATTGTTGTACATTTCTAGACCAGTCAGATTCCAACTCAAACCTTTACTAGCAGACCATGGTTCAAGTGATTTACAAATTTGCGGATTATTACGATCTCGCTCATTACAGCCATTGGTACGAGCATCCTCATTTAGCATGATAGGTCGGTTGGTTCGAGAGATAGTGTTGTTGTACACTTTGGAATTTGAACTACTTGAGACGCCAATGCCCGCACCCGAGCCTTCAATGATGTTTGACGCGATAATAGTCCCGTCTGAAACCTCATCAAAGATCGCGGTAGTTGTGTTGATGAAGAAGTTATTAACAATTTTTGCTTTAATACAGCCTTCATCACACCAGACACCTGCTGTACCATTGCGCACATAATAGTCATTACCAGTTGAAGCAGGGTTCTTCGAATTATCAACCACATTACCCCGGAACGTAAAGTTCTCAATGTGTGTCACTTTTATCTCAGAAACGGTACACCATGCCAAACAAATTGAACCATTGGTCAAGTAATTTGCCGCGTTGTTCTCTGTAAAAATGTTATTTTCAAATGTTGTATTGTGTGCGCGGTTAGCTCCTGCGCCATTACCGCCGTTGCCGATAAATTTGTTATTAATTATACGCGCACCTTGTGCATCAGTATTGAAGCCAACTGAGGAACTTTGCGTAAAGATGGAGTCTTGGACAACTGAGCCACGACCGTTCACTACAATCATACTGGTTCCAACCTGATCATCAGCCAAGTCACGATCCCAAGACCAACTTTGCACTGGTGAATACTGGGCGATATTGATGGCCTTCATAGTGAAATCAGAACCATCATCAGCCTGACGACCACCAACTGAAAAGGCGCGAGCTCGGTTAGTGATCTCTGCAGTGCCACGAGATGGGTCAGAGCCAACATAGTATGTTAAGTCATCTTCTGCCCCAACATTAAATCCTGCGCGATTGTTGGTAGGGTCTTTTAGGGTAGTTGGATTTTTATCTTCAACATAGAACTTTCCAGGGCCAACTTTACTTTTTGCATCAACTTGCTCTAGCGGTTCATCATCGATGAACATTTGTTCTGGGTAGGCAGCCATGCCTTCTTTGGATGGGTCGGGATTTACCGTACAGACACGACAAAAGTTGCGGAATTTACCTGTGGTTTTCCACATGTTGCCTTCTTTAGTCCATCGATCTGCCGATACAATATCGCTACCCTTCATCCAGACTTCAGCGTGAGGGGCAGCCTGGAACGTGATGCGCTTCTTGGTCACGAAAAAGTGCGGTTCTCGGTAAACACCGCTTTTTGCGACAACCGTTCCACCATCAGAGACAGCCTGCAGTCCACGTCGAAATGTCGCAAAAGGCCGTGCTTCCGTCCCGTTACCAGAATTGTCATTACCATCTGGAGAAATCCAAGCGACATTGGTTGTCGGCACTGGATAGTTGGTATCCATCGCTTTATATTTTTTATGAACACTAGCCGCTTTTGCCATAAACGGACTTGTTAAAACCAACGCGAAAACCATCACAACCGCAGCTGCTGGTATCGCTAGTTTGGCGACACGTTGATTCCTTCTTGATATACGAAGATGTACCATCCCTATTTTCTCCCTCTCCTCAGTTTTGTGTATTAAAACTACCTGCCACCAGTGTAGCATGAGCGATTTCATCATGTCAAATTGTCAACTACTGTTTTTTGTCCTATAATAAGTACCTATGATGCACGCTTTCGTAGACTTTATTATTCACTTTGGTATTATTGCCGTTTTATTTGTTATATTCGCCGAGTCAGGCCTATTGTTTGGGTTTATTTTCCCTGGCGATAGCCTGCTATTCACTGCTGGCTATATGGTACAACAACACATTTTGCCAATCGACATTTCGATATTCGTGCTTTTACTTATCATCGCGGCCATTGCCGGAGATTCAGTTGGTTACACCTTTGGCCACAAGGTGGGCCGAAAACTGTTTGAGCGGAAAAACTCACGCTTGTTCAAACGCAAATATCTCATCCAAGCTGAGAAGTTTTATGAAAAACATGGCGCCATCACAGTCATCTTGGCGCGATTTGTGCCCATTGTCCGCACCTTCGCCCCAATCGTAGCCGGCGCAGGCAAGATGCATTATCGAACTTTCTTATTGTTTAATATCATTGGCGGCATTTTATGGGCTTCGCTGTTCACCTACCTGGGATTCTTTGCTGGTAAGGCACTGACTGAAGCTGGCATTAACGTTGAGGTCGCTGCCCTGATCATCATTTTCCTGTCAGTCTTGCCAATGATTATTCACGCGCTCAAGCAAGAATCAACCAAAGCGGCCTTCAAAAAACAATTGTCTGTTCTGTTTTCAAAGAACAAACAGCCGAAGTCGGCTACTAAAAAGCGCAAATAATTAGCTTAACTTGTAAGGGGTCATTTTATTTGAGCAATGGCTTGAGATACTTGCCGGTAAATGACTCTGTGTTTTTGGTAATGTCTTCTGGTGTTCCGCTAGCAACAACCGTCCCACCGCCCATACCACCTTCTGGACCCATATCAATGATCCAGTCTGCTGATTTGATGACGTCCAAATTATGTTCAATCACAATCATGCTATTTCCGCCTTCGACAAGCTTATGCAAAATCCCCAACAATCGCTTAACGTCAGCCGAATGCAACCCAGTGGTTGGCTCATCCAAAATATACATGGTTTTACCCGTCGAGCGTTTTGACAGTTCAGTCGCCAATTTGATGCGCTGCGCTTCCCCGCCAGAGAAGGTGGTTGCTGGCTGACCCAAACGAATATAACCCAAGCCAACTTCCACCAACGTCTCAAGTTTTCGATGAATAGATGGGATGTTGTCAAAGAATTCGGCCGCTTGCTCTACTGTCATTTCCAACACATCAGAAATAGTGCGTCCTTTGTAGGTAATTTCCAACGCTTCACGGTTGTACCGCTTACCTTTACACTCATCACACATCACATACACGTCTGGCAAAAAGTGCATTTCAATCTTTATCACGCCATCACCCTGACAATTTTCACAGCGACCGCCCTTGACGTTAAAACTAAACCGACCCGCCTTGTAGCCACGAACGTTAGCTTCTGGCGTGGCAGCAAATAATTCGCGAATTGGCGTGAAAATGCCCGTGTAGGTAGCTGGGTTTGAACGCGGCGTGCGACCAATTGGCGACTGGTCAATCACAATCGCTTTATCTAATAGCTTGATGCCTTCGATACGGTCGTGCTTACCTGGCACCACTTGGGACCGGTTGAGGCGAGCTGCCAACTCCCTCGCCACAATGTCATTGACCAAGGTTGACTTACCGCTACCAGACACACCAGACACCACCGTCATTAATCCCAAAGGAAACGCCACGTCAATATTTTTCAAATTATTTCCGCGTGCACCGCGAATCCAAATACTTTTTCCG
>CAUVPC010000024.1:0-9983 GCA_963553655.1 uncultured Candidatus Saccharibacteria bacterium | reverse complement strand
AGATGATGGCACTTTGGAAATATCACATCAAAAGAGAGGTGATCTAGATGAGGTGGCTCGACGAACACAGGCCGAGGCTCAAGATGAGGCTGCGCGTGCTGCTGAATCGTACTTGGAGAAACAATTAGCCAAATCTACACCAGAAGAGCCTGTAGAATCAGAAGAACCAGTAAAGTTGCCAGAACCAGAATATAGCTTACCAGCCATCAAGCCGCTGAGCGGTCCACAGTCTCCAAAAGATGAGCTGCCAGAGCCGTCAGTGGGTGGTACGTTCAATGCTTCAACTGAACAGGCTGCAGAAGATAAGAAGCGAGAAGCTGAAAGTGGTCGTAATCGTACAATTTTGAATCATGGTCGACCTGGTACTAGTCAAGGGGGGTTTAGTGATTCACCAATAAATGCCACCGTTGCTCGCCATGATGATGAGCCAAAATCAGTCGACCCGTTTGCTGAAACGAACAACAATTTACAGGATAATAGGTCTATCTCTCCTCTGGGAGAAGCTTCAGCTATCGCCGGCCATAACGGTGATGTCATGGCTGCTCTCAGTGAAGACACCTCAAAGGTACTGGGAACTAATCAATCATTAGGTCAACCAACTCACGAGGCTGTCAGCGAGGCGTTAGCTGCAGTGCCTAATGTTCCGGATCTGTTGGCGGCAAATAGCGCTCCTGGTACTCCGACTTTGGCAGAAATTGAGTCTTCTGCCAAAAATATAGCAGGGTTACCGCCGATGCCTGACTTTAGTACGTTGCCAGAACTGCCACCGGCTTTTCCGCCAGCTCCAGCAATCAGCCCTACCGTCCCATCGGTGCCAGCGGCAACCCCGTCAGTCGTAAATACTACTAACTCTGAATTTAATCCAACCCAGTTCCAGATTCCAGGACAAAATTAGCATGATACCAAATGATGATATTGTGCTCATTGATAAGCCAGCTGGTATGAGCAGTTTTGGTGTGGTCGCCAGAATCAGGAGGGTACTCAGTCAGCAGCTGGGCAAGAAAGCAAAAGTTGGACACACTGGTACCCTGGATCCGTTTGCTACCGGTCTGATGATTTTGGTGACTGGTAAAAAATGTAAAGAAGCTGGGTCGTTTACCAAGCTGGACAAATGGTACCAGGCAGAAATCATCTTGGGGGTAACTAGCACGACGGGAGATCCTGAAGGTGAGCTCACGCCAATGTCTGAGCATCAGCCGACAATTGAGGAAGTGAGACAGGCTGTACAGAAGTTTATTGGGGTGATTGAACAAACCCCGCCGGCTTTTAGCGCCATAAAAATCAATGGGCAGCGCGCCTATCACCTCGCGCGAAAAGGTCAGGAAGTTGCGATGCCTGTACGGCAGATCACGGTGTATGACATCGAGATAGTATCATATAACTATCCAAAACTATGCATCAATACTCATGTCTCTAGCGGCACATACATCCGTACTTTGGCAGAGGATATTGGGAAATATTTGGGAACTGGTGCTTACTGTCAATCGTTGCGGCGCACAAAAATTGCCGATTTTACCATTGACCAAGCAGCGAAACTGTCGGATTTTGGCATAGAGAATTAGAGTGGTATTATATGGATATGAAGCATAAGGGTTTTACATTGGTTGAAGTATTAATTGTTATAGCGGTGATTAGTATTTTGGCATCAATTTCAATCATCTCGTATCGGTCGGTGCGCGATAATGGATTGGACGCGAAGATTCGATCTGCAGTTAAAACTGCGGGCGATGCTGCTGCTTTGGCGGAGGCTAGAGGAAAGCGCATCACTGGATTTGGTCCGTTTAATGCGCCGGATGGTGTACAAACTTTGGTACCGGATTATTTGAAGGCTGACTATCGGCAAGGTGTTTCTAGTAAAAAAGCAGCAAATGAGGAAGCAATCTTTCGAATCTATGAATGTCATGACGGTGGTAAGGGGTTTGTGATATATGCCGCATTGAATAATCCATCTACTGAGGATGTAGCAACTTTCAATCGTATTCGTTCAAGTTGTCATCACAATAGCACACAAGCACCAGATAGTGGCTCAACGATATATAGCTACGCGCAGCTATTCTAATGCTGCTTGAAAATATTGGCCACTCCTGATATAATCAAACGGCTATGATCAGTAAAGAGAACAAGCAAAAAGCGATTGCTTTGACTCAGGTTGGCAAGAACGACGTCGGTAGCCCACAGGTGCAGATTTCGATTTTGACAGCTCGTATCAAAGAAGTTACAGAGCACTTGAAGGTGAATAAACACGACTTCATGGCTCGTCGCGGCCTTGTCCAGATGGTAGGTAAGCGCAAGCGCCTGCTAAAATACTTGGAGCGAACTGACTTTGAGAGTTATAAGCAAGTGCTGGCTATATTGGGACTACGCAAATAAGCGAACCAAGTAGTTTATGTATCCGCCTCAACTCATTGGGGCGGATTTTTGTATGGACTATTTAGGGACAGCGATGATGACTTCGCGTTTATCAAATGAACCGCCCAGAGAACATGAATACAGCGTCAAGCGTGGTTGATCGGTCCGTTCTTCTATCTCGATAGCATCGGGCTTAACCTTATATATATCATATATGCTGTACTCGTAGCGTTTGCCGTCGTAATCAACTGTGATAGAATCACCAACTTTAAGCTTGTTAATGTTGTAAAACGGAGAATTGTTGATGGTGCGTTGTGGTGTTGGTCCAATCTGGAAGCGGTGAGCAGCAACGATGAAATTTCCACCCTCTTTAGGGTTGCCATTTTCTGGCTTACGCCACCAGGCAGTTAGCTCTAACACTTCTGCGCCACCGGTTTTGTACGGGATATTGACATTGATAGCCGGGATGTAAATGCGATTTTCTGGATGAAAATCCTCAGTTGTCTTTTGTAAAACCTTGGTCGTCTCATTGTTCTTTGGGTCGATAAATTGTGTTGCAAAAAAAGGACTAAAGATGGTAATAAGTAAGTATCCGCCACCCACCAACAAGGTTAGCGCTATGCCTAATATGATATAATCTTTTGCTGTTCTAGTACGTTTCATCTTCACGCTTATTATTATAGCAGTCCGCCGGGTGATGGATAAAGAGTGTGGTATAATGATGGGGTAACTAACCGCGAATGGTGATAGAGACGAGAGCTCATGCAACATCAGCTTTCACCCCTGTTACTTTTCGCGATAAGAAAGGAGGCTCATAATGAGCATTATTAATCCAAGTGGCAAGGATATTTTTAGTGTTACCACTGAATGGTGTGGTCGACCACTGACGTTAGAGGTAAATAGGGTCGGTTTTCGCACCACCGCCAGTGTGGTAGCGCGTTACGGCGACACGGTTGTGCTGGGTACGGCGATGGTCGGCTCGCGACCAGTCGAATTGGACTATTTCCCGCTGTCAATTGACTATGAAGAAAAATTCTATGCTGCCGGCAAGATTTCTGGTAGCCGATTTATCAAGCGAGAAGGTCGTCCTTCTGATGAGGCGATACTCATCGGGCGACTGATTGACCGACCAATTCGCCCCCTGTTTCCGAAGGGGTATCGGCAGGAAGTCCAGGTTGTGTCGAGTGTCCTCAGCATGGACCCAAGCTTCCGTCCTGATATGGTGGCGATGGTGGCAGCTAGCGCGGCGCTGAGCCTGACAGGTACACCGTTTGATGGACCAGTAGCAGGATTGCGTATTGGCCGAGTTAACGGTGAATTTAAGGCCTTTTTGACCCCCGAGGAGCGCGCAGCCAGTGACTTGGATTTGGTTGTCGCTGGTATTGAGAATGGCATCACCATGGTGGAAGCGGGTGCTCATGAAGTGAGCGAACAAGTGATTATTGATGCAATGGCGTGGGCGCATCAGATGATGCAGCCAGCTATCCAGCTTCAGCGTGAGTTGGCAGAAAAAGTCGCACCAGCCGCACAGCAATACGAACTGGTTCTACCGGATGAAACTATCCAAGCAGAAGTTGACGCGTGGGTTGCTGGTAAGTTTGGTGCAGCTATTCGTCGTGCCTACCCAGAGCGCAATGAATTGATCGCGGATATTCGTCAGGCGTTTCATGATGAATTTACCGAAAAACTTGGCGAGAGTTATGATGAACTGCGACCTCAATACGACGAGGCCTTTACATTGGCGCTCCACAAGGACGTACGCCGAGGTATCGTTGAGGACAAGGTGCGTCCAGATGGTCGTCAATTGACGGAAATCCGACCACTCAGCTCAGAAGTTGGTTTCTTGCCGCGAGCACACGGATCAAGCCTGTTTACCCGTGGTGTGACCCAGGGTATGAACATCGTTACCTTGGCGCCGCTGAGCTACGCACAGTTGGTGGACACTATGGAGCAGACCGATTATGAACGACGTTATATGCATCACTACAACGCTCCAGGCTACACGGTTGGTGAAGTGCGCCGTTTGGGTAGTCCGGGCCGTCGGGAAATTGGGCATGGCTACTTGGCGGAGCGGGCGTTAACGCCAGTATTGCCAAGTGAAGAAGAGTTCCCGTATGCCATTCGTTCGGTAACGGAAATCATGAGCCAGAATGGTTCTACCTCAATGGCAGCAACCTGTTCAAGTTGTTTGGCGCTGATGGATGCGGGTGTGCCACTCAAAGCGCCGGTCTCCGGTATCGCCATGGGCTTAATGATGGACGAGGGCACACCATATGTGCTGAGCGACATCGCTGATGCTGAAGATTTTGCTGGTGATATGGACTTTAAGGTGACAGGCACTGCTCAAGGTATCACGGCGCTACAGATGGATATGAAGGTGCATGGCCTACCAGTTGACATTTTGGCGCAAGCGATTGAGCAATCAAAAGCCGGCCGAGCGCACATTTTGGAGCATATGTTGTCAGTATTACCACAGCCACGCCAGGCATTGAGCCCATACGCACCACGCATCGAGAAGATCAAGATCAACCCAGATAAGATTGGGGCGGTGATCGGTAAGGGCGGCGAGATGATCAATAAGATCACCTCTGAAACTGGTGCTGAAATTGATATCAAAGAAGACGGCTTAATCACTATCGCCAGCCCAGACGGGGCATCAATTGAAAAAGCGATGAACTGGATCAAGAGTTTGGTAGAAGAGCCAGAAGTTGGCAAGGTCTACGAAGGTCGCGTTGTCAGCATCAAAGACTTTGGGGCTTTTGTGAATATTTTGCCAGGAGTTGATGGTATGGTTCATATTTCGAAGTTAGCCGAGGGTCGGGTGAATAAGGTGACTGATGTGGTTAAAGAGGGTCAGACGGTTCGCGTAAAGATAACTGGTATTGACGAGCGCGGCAAGATCAATTTGACGATGATTGGTCTGTAATCTAGCCATAACCGTATTCAGTAAATTGTAAATAGTGTACAATTAATAGAGTAAGAAAAGGAGAATGCATGGATAATAAAGGTAATAATACGAACTCGACACCAACTCCCGCTGCAACCGTTCCGGAGCCGCGTGTGCAACCGGCACCGACCCAACCAGCCCCTCAGGGACCAGTCAAGAAAAAGGGCATGAGTAAGGGTATGCTATGGGGTATCATTGGTGGTTCAATTGCCTTCATCTTGTTGGTTGTTGGTATTGTTCTTGCGGTGATTTTATTGAGCGGTCCAAGTAAAGAAGATTACAAGGAAGCGCACGATAAGGTTACAAAAGTGCGTGGTACCTATCTACGGGTTGGTTCAGCCTTTCGCATGGTTTCATATGGGACGTCAACCGCGTCTACTGATAAGATCAAAGAATCAGTAGAAGAATATAAGAAGTCGGTTGATGACTTGAAAGACATGAAAGCCTTGCGTGACAAAGATGTTAAGCAAAAATACGATGATTTCATCAAACAAAACAATGAATTTACCACAATGGTAGGTGATTTGGCTGATGCATCTGATGAGCTATTAGAGACCACAAAGAACTGTCGAGCTGCTACTACTTTTCCTCGATTTAGCTCAGACCGCAGTAAGTTGCTAGAGAACTATGACAAAACTGTTAGTTCTTGTGTTTCTGCTGTGAAGAAACTAGCGAAAGTAAGGAGCCAACTGTTGTCTGAAGAAGCAAAGAAACTAGCTGATGCTTTTGATGAACAACGAAGCATAGTTGAGGAGATGCAAAAAGCCCACGATGCTGGTGACGCGTCTGGCTTGTCAGCAGCTGCGAGTAAATTGTACCGTCAACTGACAAAGTTTAAGGCTGGTGACGCTCCAAAGAAACTAAATGAGGCATTCCAAAAGGCAGAGGTTAACTCTCAGCTGAATGCTTTGGGCCGCGTATTGACCGAGAAGGCAAACCAAAGTTAAAGCTCAGGTAGAATGAGTGAGAAGCTCCGTCGTGTGGCGGAGCTTTTTAATTGACCGGGAGGGTTGTTTATGTAGGATGAGTGTAGTATAGTGGATAGTAGATATCTACTATGGCTAATTTATGAAAGGATTAAGATGAAGCTATCAGGAGCAGTCGAGCGGGCCTGCTGCATTGTGATTTTGCTGGCGCATCCAGACCTGCGATCACCAGTGACGAATCAGAGATTGGCAAAGCAAATGGGGGTGTCGCCAACGTATATTACCAAAGTAACACGCAAGCTCGTAACAGCCCAGCTGATTACCTCGGCGAGGGGTGCGGGTGGTGGCTTTCGCCTGGCGCGGGCTAGTACGGAGCTGACGCTGTGGGATATCGTGGCAGCAGTCGAGGGGACGGAGAGCTTCGTCCAATACCAAGGAGTGGCCGAGCGGATGTTTGCCTGCCAGGCGGATGGTAGCAAGATCAAACGCGGTGAGGTGAGCATCCTTGGTGCCTTCGATCGGGCTCAGGCACGCTGGGCTGAGACGCTGCAGGGTGTGACATTGCACGATATTATTCGGGAGTTGGCTAACAATGGGTGAGAAGATGAAGCAAGCCATCCGGCGCCGCCGCAGCGTGATGGTCCAGGCCGAATGGCGGCACTTGCTGCACAGTAAGACGCTGTTGGTGGCAGTGATAGCGCTAGCCTTTGTGCCGGTGATATATGCGGCGTTTTTCCTCAGCTCGGTGTGGGACCCGTATGGGCATACCGACCGACTGCCGATTGCCTTTGTGAATGAGGATAAGGGGGCGCAGATCAATGGCAAGGAGCTGCAGATCGGCCGGACAATGACTGAGTCTCTACGTAAGAGCAAGGCGCTTAAGTGGGAATTCGTCTCCAAGCAGCAAGCCGATGATGGCGTGCGCCGTGGTTATTACTACGCAGTAGTGACAGTGCCAGAGGATTTCTCACAGCGTGCGGCGTCACTTCGGCAGGACAAGCCGCAGCAAGCGGTGGTGTCGTATCAGCTGACGCCAGCCAAGAATTACATTGGTGCAGTCATTAGCCGCCAAGCCGCGCAAAAAGTGAAGGAAACAGTGGCCGAGCAAGTGACCCAAACCTACCTCAAAGAGGTGGCAGCGGGCATTGGTGCGGTGGGTAATGGCATGGCGCAGGCTGGTGATGGTGCTGGGCGCTTGCATCAGGGGTCGGCGCAGCTCCAAGCGGGTCTTACTCAATACACTAATGGTGTCAGCCAACTGGCGAGCAAGCAGCAGACGCTAACGGCAGGCCTGGGGCGGCTGCAGGCCGGCGCAGTGCAAGTCCAGCAAGGTACAGCACAGCTAACTGGCCAACTACCAACGGCGGCCCAAGTGGCCCAGCTAACGGCTGGTATGCAGCAGATCAAACAAGGGATAAATACACTCAACACTCAGGTGGCTCAGCCATCACCAGCGGTGGCGGCTCAGCAGGCGGCAGTAGCCCAAGATGCGCAGCGAGTCGTGGGTGCGCTCCAGGCAATGCAAGCACCCACCGCATCAGCCGGGACGATCCTCCAAAAGACTAGTGCGCAGGCGGCTGCATCTGGCGGTAGCACGACCATTACACTGCCCGAGCTGCAGACCTTGGCGAGTGCTCTGCAGCAGACCAAAGCCATTGCCGAGCAAACGCAGAGCTTGCTGGCCAACCTCGACACTCTTACTAAAACACTTACTACTCAGCAGCAAACACTCAAGAATGGTGTGGTAGCACTCAACACTGGCGTGGAGCAGTTCGCCCCGCAAGCCACCACTGCCTTTGCGGGGTACAATACGGTGCGGGCTGGTAGCGAGCGGCTCCAGGCTGGTGTAGCACAGGTGGCGGGCAATCTCGCAACAGCTCAGCAGGGTAGTGGGCAACTGGCTCAGGGCGCAGCCACCTTGCAGCAGCACTCTAGTACGCTGATGCAGGCAAGCAACCAGCTGGCGGATGGCTCGAGCACACTGGCGCACAAACTGCAGACTGGTGCGGCTCAGGTAAAGCTCTTGCCAACCAGCCCAGCGGCTCAGCAGCAGATGGCCGCGCCTGTGGCGAGTAGCGAGCACAGTACTGGCAGTGTGCCAAATTATGGCTATGCCATGGCACCATATATGCTCTCGCTAGCGCTCTTTGTTGGTGGGCTGGCTCTGACGACGATGTACCCAGTGCGCAAGACCTTCTCGCGCCAAGAAAATGCCTGGCGCTGGTGGCTGGCTAAGATGTCGGTCTTGGGGCTGGCTGCACTGGTGCAAGCAACGATTATGATGCTAGTGCTAGTCTATGCGGTGGGCTTGCAACCCGACCACCCGTGGCTATTTGCTGCCACAAGCTACCTTGCCTCGCTTGCCTTTATGTCGCTCATTACGCTGCTGGTAATGGTGCTGGATAACCCTGGCCGGCTGGTGGTAATGATCATCATGGTGCTCCAGCTGGCAGCGAGCGAAGGGATATTCCCCATCCAAACAGCCTCTGGTTTCTTCCAAGCTATCAACCCCTGGCTACCCATGACGCACTCTATCATTGCCTATCGTCATGCGATCTCGGGTGGGGTAGATAGCGCGCTCTATACGCAGCACATGCTCATCCTGGCTGGCTTTGCGCTGGTGGCAAACGCGCTCCTCATCGGCTTCTTCGTCTACCGCGGCAAGCGAAAATTTATTCACACATCAGTGGACGGCGATGATTGATATAGATAACAGTGGTGCTGTTATTACGCGCTTTTGACAAAGCACCGGGGTTTTGATACAATTGGAACTACTAACGAGAGGATATTTATACAGTAGTAATATAACTCTCTGCCTGATTCTTGAATTATTATAACGAAAAAGGAGTATAACAATATGGGTCAGCGGCGACTGGCAACACCGCAGAAGGATGATGCTAAAAAGCGTCCTCAGTCGAAAAAAAGCAACAACGCAGTATTAAATAGTACGACCACTCGTAAAGGTGAGGTATTTCGCGCGCAGCGACGAACGAGCGAAAATGTTAATTTGAGGGCATCGCAGCATCTGATCAATATCCCAGTCAATAAATCAGTTTACAATGGCTATGGTGGCGAGCAATTTAGTGC
This sequence comes from uncultured Candidatus Saccharibacteria bacterium, assembly GCA_963553655.1. Lineage (GTDB taxonomy): Bacteria > Patescibacteriota > Saccharimonadia > Saccharimonadales > Saccharimonadaceae > Nanosynbacter. The sequence goes on along the minus strand of CAUVPC010000024.1, from coordinate 674 downwards.
TAAAATGCAGCCAAAACGGACTCGCGGCGGCAAACCAAAGCTCAGGATTATCCCAATCGGTGGTGTCGGCGAAATGGGTATCGGTAAAAACATGAACGCCATTGAGTACGACGATGAAATTATCGTTGTCGACATGGGTTTTCTATTTCCGGGTAGCGATTATCCAGGAATCAATTACATCACGCCAGATATCACGTGGCTCGAGGAAAATAAGCACAAGATTAAGGCGCACGTGTTCACCCACGGACATCTTGATCACATCGGTTCTTTCCGGCACTTTATTCATCGGATTCCAGCACCGGTCTACGCATCGAAATTTACTATCGGTATGTTAGACAAGTCGATGGCTGACGCTGATACTGATTTTCAGCCAGACTTTCGGGTGATGGATCCATTGAGCCATGAAATTGTTCAAGTATCGAAGCATTTTTCAGTGGAATTAGTGCGGGTAAACCACTCGATTCCTGATTCAACGGCAGTGATCATCCGGACACCACTGGGTGTAATAATTGACTCTGGTGACTGGCGATTTGAGGAAAGTCCGGTTGACGGTCAGAAATTTGACCTCAAACGCATGACTGAAGTGGCGTCCAAAGAAGGTGTGTTGATGTTCATGAACGAATCGACCAACTGTGAATCGGCTGGCACGCACACCCACACGGAGTTTGATATTC
>CAUVPC010000023.1:0-10166 GCA_963553655.1 uncultured Candidatus Saccharibacteria bacterium | reverse complement strand
GGTCTAGCTGGTAGCGGCAAAAGTTCGACGGTCGAATATTTCACCAAAAAGGGCATTCCGAAAATTTATTTTGGCGGCATCATCTACAAAGCCATGGAAGAAGCTGGCATCGAACCAACCTGGGACAATCAGCAAAAATTCCGTGAGGACATTCGTCGTCGCGAAGGCAAAGATTTTGTAGTCAAACGCGTCATCAAATCAGCGCATGACTTGATTGACGCTGGTCAAAAACTCATCGTCCTGGACGGCTTGTACACCTGGAGTGAATATAAAATTCTCAAACACGAATTCCCTGGTCAGATGTCCGTCATCGCCGTCGTCACACCAAAACATCTGCGCTATCAACGCATGGCCAAACGCCCTGAACGGCCGATGCAACCGCGCGAAGTTGACCAACGTGATTGGTCGGAAATTGAAAACTTAGAAAAAGGCGGACCAATTGCCATTGCCGACTATTTTGTGATGAACGACCGCGGGCTGGACGAGCTATACACGCAGCTGGAGGCCGTCACCCACCACGAACATTTTTGCAAGGCGCCTGAGCAGTGCTGAGCCCTACAGAGAGCGTTATCGTGTCACATATACTTGCATAAAATTATTTTATGTGTTATAAATAAGATATGTTAGAAGCAAAGCAAACTATACAGGCACCGCCCACACCTGAGCGAACACCAGAGACCGAGCAGTTCTCGGGAAAAATAGTACAGAACATAGGCGACGTCGCCATGCAAGCAGATGCAAAGAGCAATGAATCTGTCCAGCCACGTCAAAGAATATCCGAGGATCACATTTTTTCCAAATACGCATTATCCCTAGAAAGTGGACAAATATTAAGCCCGAGAAAAACACCGAACACCGACTATGCATCGCTTAAGCGAAATAATAGCTGAATTCACAGAATTCAAGAACACCTAGCTCAAATATTCATACAATTTTTTAGCGTCTTTGTGCTTCCTCAGCTTTGCCAAAGCCTTCGCTTCAATCTGACGAATTCGTTCGCGCGTCACGGCAAATTCTTGACCAACTTCTTCCAAGGTGTGGCTTTTACCATTATCCAAACCAAAGCGCATACGGACAATTTTCTGCTCACGATCGCTCAAGCTCGACAGTACGTCATTGACCTGCTCTTTGAGCAGCTGATTGGTCGCTGACTCCTCTGGTGATACCGTATCCTCATCTTCGATGAAGTCACCCAACACCGAATCTTCTTCATCACCATCACGACCGACACCCGCATCCAAGCTTGAAATATCTTGCTTGATTTTCATCACATATTCAATCTTTTCTGGCTCCATATCCAGCTCTTTAGATAGCTCTTCAATAGTCGGTTCACGGTTCAATTCTTGCGTCATCCGTCGCTGAGTGCGCAACAATTTGTTGATGGTTTCCACCATGTGCACCGGGATACGAATGGTTCGTGCCTGGTCAGCAATCGCTCGAGTAATCGCCTGGCGAATCCACCAGGTGGCATAGGTTGAGAACTTAAAGCCTTTGTCTGGATCGAATTTCTCCACGGCACGCAGCAAACCAGTATTACCCTCCTGGATTAAATCCAGAAAATCCAACCCACGGCCCGAATACCGCTTGGCAATTGACACCACCAACCGCATGTTCGCCTCAGCCATCTTATCTTTAGCCCTTTTATCGCCCTGAATCACACGCTGCGCCAATTCCATCTCTTCTTCAGCATTGAGCAGCGGAATTTTACCAATCTCACGCAAATACAACCTGACCGAGTCATCAGAGATATCATCCAGGTATTGCCCAGCATTCAGAGCATCCAGGTCTTCGGTTTCCTCATCATCATCAACATCATCGATGGTCGGCTCATCGAATTCCGTCTCATTAGTTGCTAATGGCCTGTTTTTTATTGGATCGTCGGTCACGCTTTCTCCTTAATTAGTGCGTTCAGCTGATGTCGCAGATCGTGAGCCAACGACTCATTATTTGCAGTTTCAGCGTCACGCAAATTACTCATTAATTGCTGTATTTTGTTTTCACGATGTTTGGATATTACATGTTTGACCAATCGCGCCATCTCACCTGGTAAATCGTCTCGATTCCAGTCGGCATAACGAGTGTCGAATTTTAACTGTACTATCTTTACATACTCCTCAATATTTTTCAAGGTTTCGGGCATCGGATCAAGTGTTTCGTTCGGGTTTTGAGTAAGATATTCCAACAATTCTCGGGTGTTCGCATTATCTGTAGCTTCTGTTGGTACCGACGCCAGCCAACGCCTCACGCTTGGTTCTTGGGCCGCAAGCCCTAGTAGCATATCGAGCGTCTCATCTGATGGTTTTTGTGGTGCTGTTTTCTTAACTTTTGATTGGCGAAGAACCGTTTTGTTTGTTGTGATACCAGACATCTTTGCTTTCAGAGCCTCTATGCTAGCCCCTGTTTTCTCAGCAACCATCTGCAAATAATGCTCTTGTTCTACTGGATCATGCAAGCTGCGAATCAAGTTCAGCGATGCCGTTGAAAAGCGTCGTTTTCCCTCAGCAGTCCTGACATTTTCTCGTTGCGAATATTGTTGTATCACCCACGCCACAGCAGGCGTAGCTTTAGCGATGACCAACTCCCATTGTTTCACACCATGTATTTTAATCAATTCATCCGGATCCTTACTACCCTCTGGTAAACTAACAACCTCCAACTCCACCCCAATGGTTTGTGATAGTTTGATAGCCCGTTCAGTCGCATTTAAACCCGCTCTATCACCATCAAACGCTAATTTAATTCTACCAGCCAGCCTACTCAAGGTTTTGAGATGTTGTTCAGTGATGGCCGTTCCAGCCGTAGCTACAACCTGCCGCACCCCTGCCTGATGACTACTCACTACATCCAAATTACCCTCAACGATTACCACTTCGTCTGATTTTCGAATCGCCTCTTTAGCCTGAGACAAACCAAAGATGTGCCGTGATTTATCAAACAGAAGTGTTTGCGGCGTGTTCAAATATTTTGGGGCATTTGCCTCATCATGAATGATCCGGCCAGTAAACCCAACTACTCTGCCAGTCGCATCCATAAGTGCCACCACCATCCGACCACGGTACAAATCACCACCAAATCTATTCGTTAAACCAGCATCGGCTAATTCTTGTTTTGAAAAGCCCCGCTTGGTGAGTGCCGTTACCAACGATGAACCGTCATCTGGCGCAAACCCAACCATAAAATCCTGAATCGTTTGTCGAGTCAGACCACGTTTTTTGACGACGTACTCCAGGGCTTTGGGTGTACGCAGTAGTGATTGTTGGAAGAATTTTGCCGCTAGCTCCAATGCTTCAGCCGCTCGTGCTCGCCGCTTGGCAGTTCTCCCATCACCGCGAGAGAACAAACTCAAATCCACACCCGCCTTACGCGCCAAATGTTCCAACGCCTGGCGAAAATCCATCCCCTCCACCAGCATCACAAATGAAAATACATCACCGCCCTTGCCTGACGAAAAATCATGCCAAATCTGCTTTTCTGGACTAACCATAAAACTTGGCGTTCGCTCGTCGGTAAACGGACTAAGTCCCTTCATGTTACGACCTGCCCGCTTCAGCTGAACATACTCACCAATCACGTCCTCAATATTCAGTCGTGCCCGCACTTCTTCTTTGGCATCTTGCATGTCTTTATTATATCACCCTTTACCTCTGTTCGTGTTTATGCTTAAATAGTACTATGTATCCAAATGATCCATATTCTCAACCACCAACACCATCTGGTATTGATTATCTCAATCAAATCGCTGCTCCACCAGAGCCAGCTGGATTTGATAAGAAAACCAAAATCATCATTATCATCATTGCACTGGTTGGTGTGCTCAGTCTTGGCTTCATTTGGGCGGCCAGTCAGTCAGGTTCTGGTCCAACGGTTTCTAACACCATCATGAGGGTTGCCCGCCTACAAACAGTCACTGAACTACAGAAAAAGCGTCTAAAAAATAGCACGGTCACTGACATTAACAGCTCCCTTGATGCAATATTAACCACCGCCGTCAATAAGGCAACACCAATCGCTCAGTCAGAAAAACTGGATATTAACAAAGCTCTCAAGGTGCCGGACTTTGAGGTAAAGCTCAATGAAAAGCTAGATGATGCCTTTTTAAACGACCAGCTCGATGCTGTCTACACCAGGGAGATGGCCTATCAACTTGAGCTGCTTAGTTCAGAATTATCCAGCTTGTCAAAAAAAGCCAAAAAATCTGACGTCAAAGAATTCTTAGAAAAAACACAGTCAGACATCACTTTCATCAAGAAGCGTCTCGAGAGCTCTCCGGTGTAATACCGCTAACCAACTGCCAGCTCAGCCGCGCCAAATCAAAAATTTCTTCATCACTCAACTGCCCCGAACAGATGATGGTGTTCCAGTGCTTTTTGTTCAAATGATAGCCCGGTAGTACCGTTTCGTATTTTTCCCGCAAATTCTGCGCCAGCAATGGGTCACATTTCAAACTCACCCTGAGTGGCTTTGAGCCTTCCGCCACCAATGCCACCATTTTCCCTGCACCATCATTACTCTTGCCAAATTTATATACCGCGATATCCTCACCAAACGGATAGTCCAGCCACACACCTGGCAAACTCAGGATAAACTCTTCAAATTGTTTATGGGTCATGGTTTCACCTTCTTTAAATAATACTTAAGTTCCATGATACTGCCGCGAATATCCTCCAGCGCCCGATGATCCTCTGGCTTGGCAAATTTCTTACCATATTTACCCTCAAACACCACTTTCCAAGCGCTGACATCCAACATCCGATAATGTAGTCTTTTTGACAACATTGACCACCACTGATCAATAAACCGCCGATCCTGGTGGATTGAATTACCACCAAGCAAAATCCGTGGCTCATCTGCAAAATGCTCATCGCAAAATGCCAACAACTCACGCTCCACCTCGGCTAGCGGCTTACCAGACATATTTTGCTCCTCCAAACCGCGCCGCGCTGCTGGATGCTGGTCCCAAAAGCTAGCATTTCGGTCCAGTAGCTTACCCAACTTCTCCGGATCATGTCGCACCACACCCTCATAGGTCGCAATTTCCGTAAAATCCCAATCCGTAGCGATTGCCGCCACTTCCAAAATCTCATCACGCACTGGATCCAACCCAGTCATCTCCAGGTCAATCCATAAAATTTTTTTTGGCTTAAAAGTTACTTTCATATCTTTATTATACTACTTTTTAGAGTCGTAATAGTCACGAGAAAACTGCTCTGGCACCTGCTGCAGCAACCGTTCAACAGCGTCATTAAATTTTGCTACACTACCAAGCTCCAGACGATTTTCTCTTTCAGTCAGAAAAACACCAGATGCGTTGCCGTCAGAGGGAACAAAATTTGTCCGATTGACTAACTCATAGTATAATTCGACAGCACTCATATCTTCACAACCATATGGCAACATCCGGTACGACCTCAGATTTTCTACGTAGCGTTTGGCCAATTCGTCGCTGACTTCCAACGCCTTGTCCAGTTGCAACGTTTGCATGAAATAATCGTCTTTTGGATCGCCATAAGTATCGTCTGGCAGCTGGACGCTTTTAATACTTGCATTGTCAATTCCTTGAACTTGCATATCTGAAAGAAGCCGCACAGCCTTGAGGGCTAATTTGTTACCAATACGATAGCTATTATCAGGATCGTGCTCAAATACCGTTGGCCTGATAACATGCTCGGCAGTATCCAACACTGCTTGAGTACTGGCCAACAGCCTCCAAGTGTCACCGTCCTTGTGTATAAGCACTTGATTGATTGTAAAATCATGCTGTCTCATAAACTCAGCGGCAGACTGTACAGGCTCCGCACCGTAGCCATTAATCGCATCACGCGGCGAAAAACGCATTGAAAGATCGCTCGCTACCGCCCGAATCTCACCTGGATCATAATCGCCGTTAGCAACAACTTCTTCTAAAATTACCAAATCGACATCGCGAGGAGGCGGTAACTGACGGTCGCTGTGTACTAGTGCCTCCAAAACCTGGCGAGCCGCCCCGCCCTTTACGCCAATAAATGACGGTAGTTCATCTAAATCAAAACCCAAATTAGCCCGCTCGATAGCATCGGCAGGTAACTCATATTCATATATTTCATTGCAGCAAGCTTCCGGGTTACCGAGTTGCTCACAATCACAGTCTTTTAATTGAAGGCTCTCCCCTCCTAAATCCGCATAATGTTCACCACTATCAAGCATTTGCAAAACACGAGGCTGATACATCTTAGCCTCTATATCGCTCGGGTTCGGGCTTACTTTTTCCACATATAATATTTTAGCATAAATCATTTAAAAAGTCAAATGACCATAAAAAGCTTCTTGCTGTTCACTGGTCAAAACCTCTTGCACTACAGCCCAGACGTTAGCCTCTGCCTCATGAACATTGTGACTATTCACCGCGGCCCCTTCCAGCACCTGACGTAGTTGACCCTTGGTAATAATTCGCTGATGTTGTAAATCAAACAATACTCTTACTTGTTTATTAGCCCTGTCTTTCATTGCGTTGACCAACAGTGCAATTTGCTCATCTGTCGCGGCAGGGATTTTTTGCTGCTGCTCTGGGCCGATCACCAGTGAGCCAACTTTCGGCTGCGCCACATGAACCAAATCGCCATTCGGCGCCACCCGGTCACCAAGGAACTCAGGCACGGCACTGTCGCTCAGGGCTTGCGTGATTTGATCCTTCGTCACCGGCAAAATTGTATTGAGCGTATGTCGACGACCATCATGCGCGTCATACCACCACGGAAAGGCTACTACCAACTTCAGCGCCTCCATCCCCATACGCCGTGCTAAACTATACGAACTAATTTCGTACTCAGAAATACCACGTTCGCCAGTATGAATATTTCTGTATTGATTCACAGTTGTTCGTCCAATACGCCGACTGCCCGCTTTGACGTACAATAATTCTTGAAAACCCCGTACTAAAGCTACTGATATGTTATACTTCTCTTCACTATTTAGCTCACCCATATCAATGTCGTTCGGGTTAACCTCCAGGCGCCGACATATTTTGTTAAATTGATAGTGAATATTGTCCGCCTTATTGGGATCAATACCATTAGTCAAGTAGACGTCATTGTCAGTACGACAGCCGTCATAAATCTCTCTGGTTTTCAAAAAAGCATCGTATTCGGCAAAAAAGTCATCTGTTGTATCGGGGCTGACAAATTCCTGGAACAATTCCTTTGGTTGATGCCAGGCGGCAAAGCCACCACCCGAGACGGAGGCTGCCATGGCCGATAATGCCAACACTTCACGTAAGCTTCCCCCATTCTTAATCATTTCTGCTAATGCCCGAGACAACTCTGGTGACAATGGTAGATTATCCATAAATTCACCAATTTTTGTAATCTGCCCTTCTTCATCAATCGCCTCCAATGTTTCCAACAAATCGTACGACTCTTGAATAACTTTTTTACTAGCAACAGGATGCATCAAGTACCGGTTCAAGTCTTCAAAATCACCGTTCAAATTGATAGCCGACAAGACGTTACGCACGATATTGGTGTGATATATCTCCGGTGGAATATGCTGTTCACGGGACGCAATATCATAAAATCCTTTCAGCTCATCTGGCAAATAAATCTTATCGTAAGATATCGGACGAGCCAATACAAACTTAGCGCCATCAATATCACGACCGCCCCGCCCCGCCTGCTGCATCAGCTCTGCTTGAGTACACAACCGAGGCGGTAATCCCTCTGCACCCTCTTCACCAATTTCTTTACTCTTCGTCAGTCCATTTGACAGCACCAAATCAACCTCGGGGATGGTGATACCAGACTGTCCAGCCGAGGTCGAAACGATGACAAACGACTCATCTTCTACTGGTTTGGCAGTAAAAATCTCTCGGCGCGCAGCTTCTGATATACCAGAATGTAATTTGAAAAATCGTATCCTCCCAGATTGATGGCGAGTGTGACGCTTAATCGACGCAATGGTCTCCTCAATACTCCTCACCCCCTCAACAAAGACCAATGATTTTTTCGAGTCCTTACCATATTCAAGGTAGGCTTCGGACACAGTATTCACCTTATCTTCTGTAATATCGATATCATGCGGCCGACCCTCGATGGTTACGACTGGCAATTCTGATCCATTGATATCTTCGTACATAGTTTGGGAAACTTCGGTATCAGGCGTGGCGCTGGAAAAAGCCATGTGCCATTTGTCAGTCTTCTCAATCGATTTCGCAGCCAGTGCGGTGGCAAATTCCATCTCCAAGTTAGCTTCATGTATTTCATCAACCAACACCAGCGTTTTCTCACCATGCCAGCCACCAGAAAGTTGCTCCAGCTTCTTTGTAAAGGTTGCCGCTGTCATGAAACAAAGCCTGGTGTCCGGCGTTGCCTCAGTGGCACGTCCATGAATCTTTCCCACCAGGTGATCAGGATATTGCTTACCCAACTGTCCACGTAAACTTTGCTCGACATATTCAGTAACATTATCGACAATCACCCGCCGCGGCATCAACACCACAACACGATCAAACCGCTCGAGTGCATACTGAGCGGTTTGTGTCGTTTTACCACTACCTGTCGGCCCACACAACCAAGATATTTTATTCTCTGAGAGCGTATCTAATATCTCTGCTTTGTGCTTATACGCAGGCAATTCTTTGTCGCCAAGATCATAGTCAGCGAAAGAAGTTTCTGGTAGCTTACTGTACCGTTTCCGTAATTCTTCAAGGCGCTGTCGCCTCTGTTCGGGTGATTCACCATAACAATACGGCGACCGCCGAGGACCTTCAATATTTCGACTCAACAAATGGCTACTACGCTCTTTTGGCCTAGGTAAATAACCCGCCCTCCGGACTCCATCTTTCACGCTACACTCTCCTTTATACTCACATTGTAGATAGGAGCATGTAAAATAGCAAACGTAAGCGTTTTAGTCTTTTTTCTTGTCTAATTTATCAAGTTTCAAAAAGTGAACAATTGCATAAACCACAAAAGCAACTGCCAACAAGGTGATCAATGAGCTGATAAATGCTCCGTACAAAAATTCACCCCGACGTCCAGCAAATTCAACAGTAAATGATGCTGCTTGAAGACCCTGTTGTGATCCAACGATTAACTGCACAAGTGGGTCGATGAACGCTGTGACCAATTTCTTGACTGTATCACCAGCCGCGGTACCGATTGCCAAACCAACAGCCAGACCAACGACGCCTTGTTCACGGATAAACGTCATGAAACCACCGCCGTGGCTTTTAACTGCACCTGCTTTTTCTTTCAGGGCTGCTACGCTTGGCTTTTTAACAAGTGATTTCTTAGCAGTCGTTTTTTTAGCTGCCGCTTTCTTGGCTACTTTTTTCTCTGCCATAAAAACTCCTTTACGTTAAGTAACACCTTGATTGTACCATACTAGTACAGAATGGTTACAATCTCTCTGGTGCTACAATACCCAAAACGGTCAATCCTGCCTTCAAAATATCAGCATACACTGCCACCAGACCAACACGGTGCGCTTCTTTGTCGCTGCCGACAACTTGATTCTTCTCGTAGTAACGATTGAACTCTTGTGCCAGCTCAAACAAATAGGCACAGATATGATGCGGTTCCAGGCTTTCAGCAGCTCGGTTAACCGCCTCAGCGTATTCGCTCATTTTCCTGACGAGTAGCCGATCTTCGTCGAACAATTCCGTCGGGAACGTGGCTGCTTGTTCAGACTTTGCCAAAATCCCGCGCGCCCGAGCGTGTGCGTATTGCAAATAGCTACCGGTGTTACCGGTGAGGCTCACCGCATCATTGATATCAAATACCACGTCGCTACCGATTTTCACCTTCAAGAATTGATAGCGCAGCGCACCCGCCACTACCGCGTCGGTCGGCTCGCCGCCAGCTTGGGTGATGGCCTTTTTAAACTCGTTAAACAGCCAATCGATAGTGATCACTTCACCAGTGCGCGAACTCATCTTGCCAGTTGTTAGCTTGACGAGGCCAGTCGCATAATTAAACAATTTACCCTTCAATTCTGGGATTGCTAGTTCACTAGCCGCGATCACCCCGCGGAAATACGCCGCCTGCTCTTCGCCATTAACAGTAATCGATAGGTCCAAGTTCGGATAATCTTGATGCTTCAGCTGAATCAGCCCCATGTCGTGCGCACCATACAACCCGTTGCCGTGCGAACCGATGAACACATTATCAAACGCACCGTATTGGCTACCTTTG
>CAUVPC010000022.1:0-10276 GCA_963553655.1 uncultured Candidatus Saccharibacteria bacterium | reverse complement strand
GATGCTGGATATTGACTTCGTGGAAATGTTGGAATACGGTATGCCGCCAGCTTGTGGTTGGGGATATTCTGAGCGGGTATTTTGGATTTTTGAAGGCGTAACGGCGCGTGAGGGCGTGCCGTTCCCACAGCTAAGAAGTGAAATCGACGAGACGACGCGGGCGATCTATCCGCAGGTGAAGTTGTAATTGGAGTGTGCTGTTAGTTTGTTATAATTAGAGTATGAAGCGATTTATACTGGGGATACTAATCGCTGGATCTTTGTTGGTTGGATCTGGCCAAGCGGCATTTGCGGCACAGGCGGACAATTTTACCATCACTAAATTTGACGCAGAGTATTCGCTAGGTCGCGACAGCGAAAACCGTTCAACGTTGGCGGCGACGTGGCGTATTACTGCTCAGTTTCTACCAAATCAAAACCGCGGCATTGCGCCAATATTTGTGAAGAAGTATGATAATCATCCGACGAATTTTTCGTTACAATCGGTAACTGATGAACAGGAAAAAACGCTGGAGTATAACTGGAATGGTGATGAACTAAGGATTGGCAAGAAAGACGTTTACGTTCAGGGTGAAAAAACCTACGTCATCAAGTTCACCCAGCGTGATGTGACTAAGCATTATGACAATACGGGGCGTGATGAGTTCTACTGGGACGTCATCGGCAATGAGTGGCGCGTGCCGATGGAAAATGTACGCGTGTCCGTGAAACTTGATGAGTCGCTTCAAGCAGTGCGGGCGGGTGAGGCGTTTTGTTATGTTGGTGCGCATGGTTCAACTAAGCGGTGTAATATCAGCGGTGATAAGGGTGAAATTGTGACAAATGTGAGCCGCCTGAATCGCCGTGAAGGCATAACGATGGCAGTCGGCTTTAATAGCGGTACGTTTACTGGGCATCAAGAGACGTTGAGTGAAAAGTTGATAAAAATTTGGGCAATGGTGCAGACGATAGTAAGTAGTTTGGCGGTTATATTGATGCTGTTATTGGGTTGGCGTTATAAGCGTTTATTTGGCAGACATAATGAGCTTAAGCCAATTCCGCCAGAGTATTTGCCGCCAAAACAGGCGAGTGTGATGATGTCAACATATATTTTGAAAAGGTATGATTTCTTTATAGTTAAAGGTTCGGCTAAGGTAGCGCAGTTGTTGGATTTGGCGGTGCGGCACTATATCAAGCTGTACGAAGTGAAAAAGGCGTCGTTTTTGCGGTCGGCGCAGTATGAAATTGAAATCGTTAAAGATTTGAAAGAATTGAGAGCTGAGGAATCCGAAGTTGTTCGGGATATGTTTGGTTCATCGATGCCGAAGCCAGGTGAGCGGCTAAATCTAAAAAAGCTGCAAAATAATTTGTCATATGCGTCCAGAACGCGCGATGATGATACAAATTTGAAGAATTTGGCTCGTGGTAAATATGCCTTGTGTGAGCAAAAACTGGCGAATAAACGAATTGTGCAGAAGTGGGCTTTGTGGGTCGGCATTATTGGTGTGCTATTACTGTCGCCGATGTTGTTGATTGTGGCGGGGATAGTATTTGCCTTGTCATTTGGCTGGTCGCTGACTGACGAGGGCTTGGCGCTCAGGCGGTATTTGGCGGGATTGAAAATGTATATTGGCGTAGCTGAGGCCGAGCGTTTACAGATGCTTCAGAGCCCTGAGGGTGCAGAAAAAGTGAAGGTTGACGCGACTGATGAGAAGCAATTGGTGAAATTGTATGAGCGGGTATTGCCGTATGCGGTGTTGTTTGGACAGGAAAAAGAGTGGAGTGAGCAGCTGGGTCAGTACTATGAGCAGGTTGGTGAGCAGCCAGATTGGTACAGTGGTCAGGGCGCGTTCAATGCGGCGGCATTTGCGGCTGGGATGAATAGCCTGTCGAGCGTGGCCAGTAGCGCCAGTGATTACTCATCGACCTCTGGTGGCTCAACTGGTGGAGGCTTCGCTGGTGGCGGCGGAGGTGGCGGCGGAGGTGGCGGCTGGTAATCACTATGCCTGACGTTTTATTGTTAGCATTGGCGGCGGTTTTGCTGGTACTGTCGGGCTCGTTCTCCGGCTTGAACATTGGGCTGATGATGGCGCGGCCGGATGATTTGAAGCGCAAAGCCAGACACGGCGATGTGATCGCTGCACGGGTGTATCGCTACCGCAAAGATGGCTACTATCTGATTTTCTGTATTTTGCTGGGCAATGTCGGCGTGAATACGGCGATGTCGATTTTGCTGGGCAATATGACGAATGGCGTGGTTGGTGGGCTAATTGCCACATTACTGATCACGATGTTTGGCGAGATTTTGCCGCAAGCGATTTTTACGCAGCGCGGCTATCAGATTACGCGTTATTTCTTCTGGCTGCTAGATGTGATTTATGTGCTATTTTGGCCACTGGCCCGGCCGATGTCCAAGCTGCTCAATCGCTGGGTAGGCAAGGAAGCACCACAGCTGTACTCACACCAAGAGCTAGAACAGATCATTCACGAGCATGCTGAGCGGTCGGATAGTCCGGTTGATTATGACGAAAGCCGGATCGCGGCGGGTGCGCTGCAGTTTAGTAAAAAGACGGCTGGTGATTTGGTAACGCCGATGAGTGAGGTATTTACGGTGAATTTGGATGATGAGCTGGACGCGACACTACTGGCACAGATCAAGCACGCTGGGCATTCGCGGATACCGGTGTGTGATGATGAGCGGCTGGTAGGGGTTTTGTATGTCAAAGATGTAGTGGGGCGTGAGCTGCCGCTGCCGATTAGTCAATTGTACCGTGACAAGATTCATGACATCGACGCGCGGTCGCGGCTGGACACGGTGCTGAGCCGATTTATCCAAACCCGCAATCACTTGTTTGTGGTGATGGATGATGAAACTGAGTTAGGAATCATCACGCTGGAGGACGTGATTGAAGAGATTTTGGACCAGGAAATTGAGGACGAATACGATGAAGTACGGTAAGCTGATTTTAATTGTTTTTGCTGCCTATGCTTGACAAACGAGGGGGGGGGTGGAATTACAATGATTTTTGACTACCGAAACCGCGGTAGTATGTGGATTGAGAATACATCCGCATAAGATCGACTACTCAAGGAGAGTGGTTACTATGTCCAATTCTTCCGGAAGCGAGTACGGCGGTACGCTGTACGATCGTGGAGCTAGGACTGGCTCTGAACCCGCTGGGGCTAGCGGAATCTTCGCTCGTCGTGACGGCGGTCGTGAGCACAGTACCCAGTACTACTCTGACGGATACCGTCTCTCACGAGACACTGGACAGGGCGGTGACACGAACACTCACTGGACTAACCAGAGAGTAGCAAAGGGTTCACCTTCGCGTCACAACCCACCCAACGATGCAAGGTAGTCGCTAACGGGGAGGGTGTGTTAAATAAAACACACCCTCCCCACTGAACCTTAGGTTTACGAGTTTGTGTCTTTAATTATAGATGTTATTCTTTGATATATTTTTTCTATATCGCTAAAGGATGTGCGGTTATTAGTGTGTGCAAGCTGATCAAATAGTGTCGCTAAAAAATCCCAATCAATTACGGAGTGTTTTTCGGTGAGGCGAGCCATGGCGAAGCAAATTACATCTAACGATTCTGCGACATCTGCTTTGTTTGGTGCGAATTTGTAGATATCAATAATCTCACGAGCAATGATTGCCTGGTGTATTTGATGGTTTTGAGTACTGTTCATGATGTTAGTGTAGCATACAGCATCTATTAAATGATAATAATATATATTTCTAAACAATTTATTTACTCAAAAGTACTTGACATTTTATAGTACCTTGTATAACATAGTACTATGTACAAAGAAACTACAAGGAGCAAGGTATGAGAAGAATCGATATCATCAAGCGGGCGGGACGGAATCTTCGCCAGTCAAAAGGTCGGACGATTTTGACGTCATTGGCGATTTCTGTCGGGGCGTTTACGATTGGTCTGGCGCTGATGGCTGGCGAGGGTGGTCGCCTGTACACAAATAGTATAGTTGACGCGGCTGGCGATAAAAAAGTGATCATGGTTGCTAAAAAAATTGAAGCTGAAAAGAAAGATCAATTGCCAGAATACGGCAATTCAGAACAAGATGCTGGAAAAAATAAGGAATCAGCCATACGAAGCAAATATGTGCTCAATGACAAGGACTTAGAAAAAATCCGCCAAACGCCGCATGTAAAAACGGTAACACCGGCGTATTCAACTGATGGTGTCGCCTATGCTAAGAGCTCAGCGAATGGTAAGAAATTTGCGCTGACTGTGGCTGTTAAAATGGACAGGACTCGGGCAGAATTGGCGGCGGGGTCACTGGAAGATTTCATGCCAAAGCCGGGTGAGATTATCATCCCGGATGATTATGTGAAGCAGTTGGGCTTTAAGGATGCGCAGTCGGCAATTGGTCAGACGATAACCTTGGGTGTGCGCAGTGCAGCGCAGGGTGGAGACGTTGCCAAAGAGGTGTCGTTCAAGATCGCGGCGGTGGACAAAAAGTCAGACACTGTTTTGTTTTATGAGCCAATGCTGAGAATTTCAACAGCTGATGCTAAGGCTATCTATGAATTTAGCCACGACAAGAGCCAACCACATCAGTACTCAACGGCGATTGCTATGGTGGATGACGAGAGTAACGTTGATGCTGCTAAAGATGTGATTGGCAAAGACTATAACGCGTACTCAATTCAGGATATTCGGAAGGCGCTACTAACGATGGTTAATGTAGCACAGGTGGCGCTGGCAGGATTTGGTGGCTTGGCACTGCTGGCTAGTGTGTTTGGAATTGTGAATACTATGTACATTTCGGTGCTGGAGCGGACCAGTCAAATTGGTTTGATGAAAGCGCTGGGGATGCGTGGTCGTGATATTGGTAAGTTGTTCCGGTATGAGGCAGCATGGGTTGGTTTGCTTGGCGGCTTGATTGGCGTTGGGCTGGCGAGTTTGGTGACGTTACTAAACCCAGTGATTACTAGCACCTTGGGTTTAAGTGCAGGGACAAACTTACTGGTCATCAATTCGCTGCAAATTGGGCTGTTGGTGTTTGGACTAGTAGTGATGGCAGTAATTTCTGGCTGGCTGCCGAGCCGCAAGGCAACAAAATTAGACCCAATTGAGGCATTAAGGACAGAATAGGAGAGAGGTCATGATTGAACTAAAAAATGTGACAAAAGTTTATGGCAAAAAGAAGAACCAATTTACGGCGCTGAAAAATGTCAGCCTGACCATCCCAACGGGAGCTAGTGTAGCTATCTTAGGTAAATCTGGTTCAGGAAAATCGACGCTGATGCACGCGATTTCCGGGCTGGACCGGCCACAACACGGCCAGGTGATTATCGATGGACAAGATATTTTGCAGCTGAAGCCAAAGCGAGTCGATGAGTTTCGCGCCAAGAAAATCGGCTTTATCTTCCAGAGTTTCTTTGTCCAGGGAAATGAGAGCGTGATTGACAATGTCAGTTTGCCGCTGGAAATTGCGCGGGTGCCGCGGAAGAAACGAGCACATAAAATTAACGCGGCGCTCAAGGCGGTGGACCTGTATGACAAGCGCAAGAACCGTGCTAAGGATTTGTCGGGCGGACAAAAACAGCGTTTGGCCATTGCTCGGGCGATTGTCGGTGATCCGCAAATTATCTTTGCTGACGAACCGACTGGTAACTTGGACAGTGAAACAGGTGCGAAAGTGGAGGAATTGCTGTTTGATTATAATAAGCAAAGGGGTGTAACATTGATCATAGTGACGCATGACGCTGATTTGGCGAAAAAATGTGATCATCAAATTATCATCAAAGACGGTCGGGTTGAAAAGTCGACCGTGCCAGAGGAGAAAAAGCATGGACGTTAGTGCTTACGCGGAAAGCCTGGCGATTCAGCTCCGCAAAGGTTTTCTGGTGTACTGCGTACTGCTAGTGTGTGCTAAGCAACCACAGTACACTGGCGATATAGTCAAGCAATTGAGTGATTCGGACTTGATGGTAGTGGAAGGCACGATTTATCCACTACTGAGTCGTTTACAAAAATATGGCTACCTTAAGCACGAATGGCAGGAAAGCGAACAAGGACCGCCGCGCAAATATTATTCACTTACTGACACTGGCGCGCAGCTAGTGGATGAATTGAAAGATCGCATCAAAATGTTGAACACTTCGCTAAAAAATCTTGAGAAAGGAGCAAAGCGATGAAAGAAATAACCAGAATCCATTTGGCAAAAACGCCGTTTAGCGTGGAGGTTGATGCCAAAAAATCGTTGGAACAATACCTTGATTCAATTCAGAAAAATATGCACGCGGAGCCAGAGGCTATGCGTGAAATTGAGGCGCGAATGGTGGAGCTTTTGGCGGAGCGCGGCGTGTCGAAGGACGGTGTCATTAGCCACGATGATGTTTTAGCGGTGCAAAAACAAATGGGTGAGCCGCAGGACTTTGCTGACGGTGAAGCGCCAGAGACGGTCGATACAGCTGAAACCAATGCGAATAAGCCGACCAAGCGATTGATGCGCGATCCAGATAACGCAATTTTGGGTGGCGTGTGTGCTGGGATCGCTGCCTACTGGGGGATTAATCCTTTGTGGGTACGCTTGTTGTTCATTTTTTCACCGTTTATCACTTTTGGTACCTCACTGCTGATTTATATCGTACTGTGGATTAGTATGCCAGAAGCGCAGACGGCGGCTGAAAAGTTACAGATGCGGGGAGAAGAGGTGACGCTGGATAGTCTGAAAAATTTTTCTTTCACCGATAATAAAAAGACCCAGGTGAAAAATACGTTCATCAGAGTCTCGCAGGTATTTGTTTCACTTATGTTAATCATGATCACCTTTGGATTATTAGTTGCTGTACCAGTGGGTCTCTTTGCTGGTGTAAGTGTCATTAGTTGGATGGATGGTTTTTCCGCACAGCCGTGGGCTTTAGGTCTATTAATTTCTGCACTTATTGGCGGTGCTGCTGCGGTGACGCTGTTTGGCGTGTTGACGGCTAGCGCAATCAAGTGGAAATTTACGCGAACGGCATTGATTGCGGTGGTGATTAGCACGGTCATCGGAGCGTTTTGTATCTCAAGCTCGGCGATCTTTGGCACGCAAACATTGCGAGAGCTGGCACGGGATGAAGAGCGTTTGACAAAAACAATGACCGTGGAGCTACCAAAGAATCTTGAAGGCGTTAAATATGCTGATGTAACCAGTAATGGCCTGGTTGACAGGCAAGCCATATCATCTCAAGAAACCAAAGTTGAAGTAAAATATTTCTCACGTAAAGATGGTAAGGCACCAAAAGTACAAGCTGTTGTAGAAGGTGACACGCTTAAAATCAATATTGAACATGATTCGCAGTTATCTTGTTTGAATGAATCATTCTTCTGGGGTGTCCACTGTGGTGGCATTACAAGGGTCACGGTACACGGATCTTTGCAGTTGAAGCCAGGAGATCAAGGTTCTGGCGACAGTGTTCCATATCCGGGTTCATCACGGACCAATGGCGCATTTTTGTAGAGAATCAACGGTTTGATATAATAAACTCTATGAATATGAGTTGGTGGCAGGCAATTGTGCTAGGAATTATTGAGGGAATTACCGAATTCTTACCTATTTCTAGCACAGGCCATCTGACCATTGCTGAGAAATTGATGGGTATGCCCCTGGACGATGAGGGGCTGATTGCTTTTACGGCGATTATTCAGATTGGGGCTATAGCGGCGGCGATTATTTATTTTTGGCAGGATATTCAGCGAGTGTTGATCGCGTGGTGGCGTGGTTTGTGGTGGAAACGAGCGCGACGGAAATTTGACTACAAATACGGGTGGGCGATCATCATTGGTTCAGTGCCAATCGCGGTAGTGGGGCTGGTGTTCAAAGATGAAATTGAGACGGTACTGCGTAGTTTATGGTTCGTAGCTGGTGCGTTGATCGTCTGGAGTGGCGTGATGTGGCTGGCTGATAACTATGCCACTGCCAAACGCGTTGAAAAGGATACGACATGGAAAGACACGCTCGTTATTGGTTTAGGTCAATGTCTGTCGTTAATTCCCGGCGTGAGTCGATCTGGTGCCACGATATCAGTGGGATTGCTGCGCGGTTTTGACCGAGTGACGGTGACGAAATTGAGCTTTTTCCTGGGGATTCCGGCGTTGGTGGCAGCAGGGCTATTGGAGGTCGTCACCAAATATAAGCACATTTCTGGCGGCGTGGGTTGGACGTCAACCATCATTGCGACGGTGGTCTCGTTTGGCGTGGGATACGTGGCAGTGGCATGGCTACTTAAATTCGTCCAAAACAATAATTTTCGCTCATTCATCGTCTACCGATTTGTGTTAGGATTGCTGTTGATGGTACTACTGGGCGCTGGGATAATCTCTCACGTTTAAGCCAAAATTGGTATATAATGAGGGCATGTTAGACATCAAATTTATTCGAGAAAATGCTGATTTGGTGCAAAAATCAGCACATGATAAGGGATATACTGTTGATATTGCGACATTGTTGCAATTGGATGACGAGCGCCGCAACCTGCAAAAGCAAGTTGAAGCACTGCGTGAACAGCGAAATGCAATTTCAGCCAAAATGAAAGGTGGTCGCCCAGATCAGGAGCTGATTGACCAGGGGAAACAGCTAAAAATTGAGTTGGCAGAACGTGAAAACTACTTAAAATCAACCGAGGAGAAAGTAGCCGCAGTTCTGAAAAACGTGCCAAACATCACCTTTGATGATGTGCCGCTTGGTGGTGAGGAAGACTCGGTTGAGATAAAGGCGTACGGTGAGCATAAAACGGGCGCCAAGGATCATTTGGACTATGCTGTCAGTCGCGGCTGGGTTGATTTTGAGCGTGGTGCAAAAGTAGCTGGCGCGAAGTTTTACTATCTCAAGGGCTACCTGGCGCTGTTGGAAAATGCTGTGACGCAGTTTGCGCTGGATTATGTAACAAAGCAGGGCTTTACGTTCATGACGGTGCCGCACATGGTGAATATGCGCACAGCTGAGGGTGCGGGCTTTGCGCCAAAGGGCGAGGGTAGTAATGAATATGTGGTCGAGGGTGAGGATTTAACGCTGATCGGGACGGCGGAAATGCCGCTGACGGGCTATCACGCTGATGAGATTTTGGACGAGAAAGATTTACCGCTGCTGTATACGGGATATAGCCCGTGCTACCGTAAAGAGGCGGGCACATATGGCAAGCACACACGCGGTTTGTTCCGAGTGCACCAATTTAACAAATTGGAAATGTATGCGTTCTGTCTGCCGGAACAGTCCAAGGAAATTCATGAAAAAATCCTCAGCATCGAGGAAGCACTGTGGCAGCAAATTGGTATTTCGTACCACGTGGTAAATATCGCGGCGGGTGATTTGGGTGCGCCAGCTGCCAAAAAATACGACATCGAGTACTGGTCGCCAGTCGATGAGACTTACCGCGAGCTGACGAGTTGCTCAAATTGTACGGATTATCAAGCGCGCGGTTTGAATATTCGGGTGCGGCGAGCGGATGGCAACATTGAGACAGTTCACACCTTGAACGGTACGGCAGTCTCATTGGCGCGGTCATTGGTGGTGATTTTGGAGAATTTCCAGAACGAAGATGGCAGTTTGACAGTGCCAGAAGTGCTGCGACCATATATGGGCGGGCGTGAGCGAATTTAGCAACATACATGGTATAATGTAGGTATAACGAAGGAGGGATATGATTACCAATCTGACAATCACTGGTGTAAAGTACGAACTGAATGACACGACCAAACGGTATATTGAGAAAAAAATTGGCCCATTGGATCGGTTTTTGCCACGTCACGCTCGTAAAAGCGTTACGGCAGATGTGAAGATTAAGCAAATTGATAACCCTGGCGGCAACAAATATGAGGTTGAAGTTATCATCAATGTCCCAGACAAGGTCATCACTGCAAAAGACTCAACAATGAACGTGCTGGCGGCTGTGGACATCGTCGAGACCAAGCTGAACGGCCAGTTGCGTCGCTACAAGGACGACACGTTGGCGCACGTTGGCCGTAGTCGTGGTGTGCTGGCAAAGTTCAAGCGCAGTTTCCGCCGCGGGTAGGACAAACTACCCGACAGGTGAGCGGTTACCAGTTAGGTTATCTGAGTAGCTATGTGAAAGCATATAGACATGCAGTATACTTCCGGTGTAGGTGTCATTATAACCAGCTGTTTCCCAAGTGGTGACTGGTGCAGAACCAAGTTTGTGGTTTTCTGGTCGCCAGCACCATGAATACCACTTTTTTGTGGGGTTTTCAAAGGGTACTTCATTGTTGTTTAATACCATATTCAGGTTATATGTTAAGGACTCAGCGATGGTTTGGTGCT
>CAUVPC010000021.1:0-10521 GCA_963553655.1 uncultured Candidatus Saccharibacteria bacterium | reverse complement strand
CATGACACGGATTTTGCCTTTGATTGGGTCGATTTCGGCGATTGCACCGTCAAAGCCTTTGAACGGACCATCGGTGATGGAAACAACTTCACCCTCTGAGAAATCAATCTGGTGCTTTGGCTCTTCGACGCCCATGCGCTTTTTGATTTTGGCAATTTCTTTGTCAGAAACTGGTGTTGGCGTGGTGTCTGCACCGACAAATCCAGTCACGCCAGGCGTGTTGCGGATGATGTACCACGTCTCATCAGTCAAATTCATCTCCACCAAAACATAGCCTTGGAAGATTTTGGCTTCAACGACTTTGCGTTTACCATTTTTGATTTGGATTTGTTTTTCTTTAGGAACCATGACGTCGAAAATTTTGTCTGCCATGTCAACACCGTTGATGCGCTGACGGATGGATTCTGCTACTTTCTCTTCGTAACCAGAATAGGTGTGAATAGCGTACCACTGACGGGTTGAGTCGTAACGATTGTTTGCCATAAAAAACTCCTTTTACCTTTATTTCAAAATTTGCTCAAAGATCCAGTTAAATCCAGCGTCAAGTAATAAAATCAATGTGGTAAGCAGTAAAGTAAAGCCAATCACGGTGCCGGTCATGATCCAGGTATTGGCGCGGGTTGGCCAACGAACTAGCTTCAGCTCGGCCCACGCTCCCTTGAAATAACCAACAAATGAGTCGCGCATGCCTGAATCTGCTTCAGTCTTTTGAATAGCGCGTGCTGGTTTGGTGGTTGGTTTCTTTTTGATGGTTTTTTTAGGGGAATCATCCGTTGCCTTGATGCGGCGTACGGTAGTTTTCCCTGTCTGCTTACCCTTTTCTGCCATGTGTTTCTCCCAAATTAAAAAGTCTGTTTTTCACAGACTGTCAAGTATAGCTTAGCACAAAAAATGTATGCATTGCAAGTTTGAGCGGTATTATTGCTTTTTTGCTGGTTTTGCCGGTGGTAGACTGAAGCTAAAAGTTGATCCGTGATTGAGGCGACTTTCGAGTTTGATGGCACAGCCGAGTTTGCGGGCTAGTTTGGCCGCCACGTAGAGCCCCAGTCCAGTGCCGCTGGTTTCACGTGTGCGGTAATCTTCGGCGCGGAAGAAACGGTCAAAGATTTTTTTCTGATCACTGCGCCCGATGCCGATGCCGGTGTCTTTGACACCAAAATAGACTTTGCCGCCGCTGCGTTTCATGATGAGGGTGATTGAGCCTTTTTGGGTATATTTGATGGCGTTGGTGATGAAGTTTTGTAATAACTCTTCAAGGTATAGCCGAGAGACATTGACATTGCCAACGCCTGCTCTGACGTCCAGGTTGAATGCCAATTTTTTCTCTGTTGCCTGCGGCTCGTATTCGTGGCGGAGTTTTTCGGCCAGTTGAGTGACGTTGATGAGCTCTGATTCATCAGCAATACCACGCTCTGCGCGAGACAGCGTGCTGAGATCATTGACGATGCGGGCTAAGAACATGATTTGTTTGTGGGCTTCGGCAAGTGAATCGTCCAATTTGTCGGTCATGCCGCGGTGCATCATGAGCTGAACATTGGAGAGTGAAGCTTCGGCGATGGTGATGGGGGTGCGTAATTCGTGGCTGATCACGCTGATGAATTCATCGCGCTCTTCTTCCAGGCTTTTGACTCGAGTGATGTCACGCAAAATGAGCACATAGCCATCAGAAGTGAGCGTGTCGCTACCGCCCTGTACTGGTGCGAATGTAGCCGACAACCGCACACGGTCGCCGCCCTCAAGAGGCATGATGATGTCGTCACGGGTACGAATGGCTGGCGATTTTCGCAACTCTTTGAATACAGGAACTGGCTGTTTGTCGTTGGTTTCAAAATTTAATAACTCATCAATGTGTACGCCTTGGATGCTGGCGTTGGTGTCAAGTAGACTCAAAGCGGCGGCGTTGTAGAGGCCGATGATGCCGTGGGCATCCATACTGATGATGGCGTCGGTGAGGTTGTTCACCAGTGTCAATACGCGGTCGCGTTCCAGCCGTTCACGGGAGCGACTACGTCGTAGCTCTTGGCGTGACTGGTGTCGTCCACGATAGGCGATGACGACGACTGCTAGAAACATCAGCCATGATATGACAAGCAAGATGATGATGGCATAGATAAGATTCCCTCCCTGCATATGTACCAGTATACCATAAGCTTTATACGTGTGGCGTGTATTTTTTCAGGGCGTCGCGGTGTCGTTTATAGTGCGGGTCGATGGCAGCGACTTCGCGCCAAAATGCTTGCGAGTGATTCATCTGGCGTGTGTGGCACAGTTCGTGGATGAGAACGTAGTCCAATAGTTCAAACGGTAGATTCATGAGGGCGATGTTTAGGCTGATGGTGCCGTTTGATGAGCAGCTACCCCAGCGACTGGACGAGTGTGTGAGTCGGGTTTTGTCATAATGAAAGTCGTGTTGCTCTGCTAAGAATTTGAGGCGGCGTGGCAAATAGCTTTTGGCTTCTTTGCGTAGGGCTTTGACGACATGGTCACGAATCGATTGTTGAAAGATGGGGTCAGCGAAATCTTGGTCGTCTCTTGCGTTGATGATGATGCTGGTGCCGACAGTTTTGATAGCGGGTTCTCCCTGTTCCACCAACAAATTGTGACTTTTGCCGATTTGCTGAGACGTGCTGTATGGAAAATCGCCTTGCTGCTCGGTGATGAGTTTATGAATGCTGCGACGTGACCGTTTGATGAGCAGTTTGGCGGAAGTCAGCGGTGCGTGAAGCGGCATGGTGATGCGGATGCGACCATTTGGGGCGATGCGCAAACTGACGCGACTGGCTAGTGCGCGCCTGGTGACAGTGATCTCGCCAAATTCAGAGTCAGTGATGGTTGGCATTGAGCCCTCGTTTATCCAACTCGACCGCGTCCGCCGATGAATCGGGGCTGAGTACGTATAGAAGCAGCTGGACGGGTGGCATCGCTGAGTTTTTTCAAAAGTGTTTTTGCCTGCGTGTTGTAAGTGTGGCGGCCGCTGATGACCATGTATGGCTCGCTGGCGTGTGGTGGCGAGAAGGTTCGTAATTTCTGTTCGAACAGCGCTTCATCGCCGTTGTGTGAACGGAGCCATCTGGCTCTAGACATAGCAGGATCGGTCTGTACCCACACGAACAATGGTTTAAAGCCAGCCTCACGAGCGACTTTGGCGATGTCGGAACGCCAAGCGCGTTTTTCGGTGTTACCGTCAAAGATGATCGTCTGTTTTGGCTTGAGTAACTCTCGAAGCAAATCGATTGCAGCTTTGTGAATCAGTGCGTCATCGCTCGACAATTCACGCAGTGTGTCACTGCTTAACATTGGCGCATTGAACATTTTGGCAAATTCAGTCGCAAACTGTGTTTTTCCCGCCCCCGGTGCGCCGACCATGATAATCAAGTGCGGCGAAGATAACTGCAATGGTTTCATGAAATCAGTATACCACACGCCTGGTGAGAAAAAAACAGAGGGAAAACCTCTGCTATTTTATGGCTCTACGGCTCTATGGCAGGGGAGACAGGACTCGAACCTGCGACACCCGGTTTTGGAGACCGGTGCTCTACCAACTGAGCTACTCCCCTGTGTCTTGGCGTTATTTTACATGATTTTTCCGTCCTCGGCAACTCATTTTGGGTGATTTGAGGAGGCTATCTGACAGGTCGCTGCGTGAAATACTCCTGAAAAACCGTGAAAAACTATTGAAAAAACATAAGCATCGTTTTATGATAAATAGTAGGTATGAAAATATTGATGCTTGGGTGGGAATTACCTCCGCATAATAGCGGAGGGTTAGGCGTCGCATGTTATCAGATGTCACGGGCACTAGCTGACTGTGGTGTGGATATTGATTTTGTTGTGCCCTACTCTGCCGAGCATCCAAATATTGATTTCATGAATGTGCACGCAGCGACGCATTTGGAGGCATCAAAAGATGGTTTTGGCGCCTATGATGATTTGGGCACTTCGGACAAGCAAGCGTATGATTGCGGGCTGGGCGGTATGCGGGCGGTGCAGCGACGATATAACTGCTTTGTGAAAGAATTTGTCAAACAGCATCCTCCAGACGCTATTCACGCTCACGACTGGTTAACCATGGAAGCGGGCATCATCGCTAAGCAACAGTGTAATGCACCGCTGATCGTGCATGTGCACGCGACTGAATTTGACCGTTCTGGTGAGAATGAAGGCAATCCATTGGTACATGAAATCGAGCAGCAAGGGTTGTTGATGGCTGACCGAATCATCGCCGTGAGTCACATCACCAAAGATATCATTATCAAGAATTATCACATTCCACCAGAGAAAATCGAGGTTGTCTACAATGCCATTGACCTGGATGAACTGCCACCACACGAATACGACCAAGGCACCTATCAATACTTGGAAGACCTGAAAAAAGAGGGCTATATCATCGTTGGCGCATTGACCAGGTTGACAGTGCAAAAAGGCTTGACCTATCTCATTCGGGCGGTGGCTGAGGCCATCAACCAGCACCAAAAAATTGCATTGCTGCTGAGCGGTAGTGGTGAGCAGCGCGACGAACTGGTTGCTTTGGCGGCGCACCTGGGCATTAGTGACAAAGTGGTGTTCACGGGCTTTGTCCGTGGTCGGCAGTGGCGCGATGCTTACCATCTGATCGACGTATTTGTCATGAGTTCGGTATCAGAGCCATTTGGACTGACAGCGTTAGAAGCGGCGCATCATGACACAGCCCTACTCATCAGTCGCCAGTCTGGTGTCGGCGAAGTGCTGCATAACATTTTACGATTTGACTATTGGGATACCAACAAATTGGCGCGACAAATCGTCATGTTGGCGCGCTCACCTGCTCTTTTGGAGATTCTCAAGGAAGATGTGAAAACAGAGTACGCTCAGCTGTCCTGGCATGACGCGGCTCAGCATTGTTTGAAATTGTACGAGCAGGCTCGAACAAAAGGCGGTGGTGTATGAGCCGTCCAGCGATTACCCTGTACCTGCACGCTCACCAGCCATGGCGCGTCCGCAGCTATGGTGCACTTGACACTGCCAACCGTCATGATTATTTCAGCGGTGACGGCGACCAAGATAATAAAGAGATTTTTCTCAAAGTGGCAAATAAATCGTACCGACCGATGAATGCGCTGCTAGAAAAGCTGCTACACGAACATCCAGATTTTTGCCTGTCACTGAGTTTGTCTGGAGTATTTTTGGAGCAAGCTGAGCAGTTCGCACCAGATGTGATTGAGAGTTTTCAGCGACTAGTGAAAACAGGACGCGTGGAGCTATTGGCTAGCCCCTACCATCACAGCCTGGCCTTTTTCTACGATCAGTCTGAATTTGAGAAGCAGGTCGCTCTGCACGCTGAAAAAATCAAGCAGCTATTTGGCGTTTCGCCCAAAGTGTTGGCGAACACTGAGTTGGCGTACAATGACGATCTTGGAGCTTGGGCGGAAGCACACGGGTATAATGGTGTGCTGGCTGAAGGCTGGGACAAAGTGCTGGGTTGGCGCAGTCCAAATTATGTCTATCAACCAAAGGGTGCCACGCGTACAAGATTACTACTAAAGAACTATCGCTTGAGTGACGACATTGCCTTTCGTTTTAGCAACAAAAAATGGAGTGGCTGGCCGCTGACCGCTGAGACCTACAGCTCATGGCTTACGGCGTCAGGCGGCCCATTAGTAAATTTATTCATGGATTATGAAACGTTTGGCGAACACCAGTGGAAAGAACACGGTATATTCACCTTCTTTGAGCGGTTTGTTGGGAAATGGATAACAGCTGGCGGTCAGTTTAATACGGTGTCGCAAGCTCTATCGAACGCACCAGTCGGAGACGTGAGTATGCCGGAAACTATCACTTGGGCCGACAGCGAGAGAGATTTGACGGCGTGGAATGGCAATGCTTTGCAACAAGAAGCTCTGCGCTATCTGTATCAGCTGGCGCCGCGAGTACTGGCGTCTGGCGATTCTCAATTGATTAGCGACTGGCGTAATTTGCAAACCTCTGATCACTACTACTATATGTGCACCAAGTGGTCGTCTGATGGCGATGTTCACGCCTATTTCAGCCCGTATAGCTCACCATATGAAGCTTCGCTGTATGTGATGAATGCCTTGCGGGATATCTATTGGCGCTCGAGGCATGCTCGCCCAATAACATAAAACCCACGGTTATATACGTGGGTTTTTAATGATATGCGCGATAAGAAACTAGCTTTTACGAGCTTTAACTTCGTTGCGACCAAGATTTTTCTTGGTTTCGGTATAGGTTGCATGCTCGCGAGCAATTGGGTCGTATTTACGCAGCGTCAACCTACCTTGACCTTTGGTAGTGCGGTTCTGTGTATTGATTGTCGTGTAGTAAGTTCGGTGCTTGCTTTTGTTGCTCACCAAAGCGATCAACTTGCGTTTCGTATTCTTCTTTGCCATAGTTTCCCTTTAACAATTTGTACTTAAACTTCGATTATACAATATAACAGATTATGCAAATTAGTTCAAGCAATTATCAAATGTTCATTCGTTGCGCTTGTGTAAAATATATGATACAGTAGTAATAGTAAGATATAACGCATCAGGTGGAGATGATGCATTAAGGAGTGAGGGTATGGCTAGACAGTCGTGGAAAACATATGTAGCTCGCTTGAAGCAAGCAGCAACGGCATCAAAACAAGTAACCGTAAAACACCTGGGCATTGGCATGATGGTCATGGCGATGGTATTGCAATCAGTCGTCTTCTTTCAAGATTACGCACAAGCTGCATCAGACGACATGATCCAAGGCGGTGTCGGCAGCAAAGAAGCAATTTTGGCGCATTATGACAAAAATACCAACAATTTCCGCGACGTACTAACCTACAATGGCATCACCAGAGCAGAATTGGCGAATATTTCTAGCACCAAGGTGCGTTATGAGGTTGACTCCTCTGCTCAGTCATGGGGTTGGACTTCACGGTTTTCTGAGGCTCAGGGTCAAAAAGCCCACACGGTTGCCGGACGCACCATTTACTCTCGTCCGCAGAAGTTGTGGGACAGTAGTTGGTACATGGGCTGGGAAGGCAGTTCGGCTACTCGAGGTAAATTCCGCATCATGTCTTCTTGCGGTAACTTGTTGACCTATAGCGTGCCACAGGCTGTTCCGGTGACGCCAACACCGCAGCCGCAGCCAAAACCAGAGCCTAAGCCACAGCCAGTTGCTACTTGTGACAGCTTGACCATCACTCAACTGTCACGCAACCGCTATCACATGAGTGCCAAGGCGTCAGCCAAAAATGGTGCCACCATCCAATCAATCTACATCCGGGTGTATGACCCATCAGGCAAACTTGTTGACGCTGGTGGTGTGACCGGTGACCAAACTGGTATGGGTGTTGAACTCAAGACGCCAGGTACCTACAAAGTTCAAGCAACAGCAGTTACCAGTATTGGCGAAGTAACCAGCCCTAATTGTACGGGTAGCTTTACCATTACTGAGGAAACCAAGCCAGAAGAACCAAAGCCGTCAGTCAGTATCACCAAAACAGTTAACAAACAAGAGCATGTCAGAGTGGCAGTCAACAGTGATTTCACCTATGAAATTACCGTCAAAAACACTGGCAAAACAGATCTGAAAGATGTTGTCGTCAGTGACACTGCACCAAAAGAAGTTACTCTGTCAACCAGTAGTGCTGGTAAGGTTGATGGTGCTAAGTGGACACACACCATCGCTAACTTGCCTGCTGGTCAATCACAAACATTCTCATTGACCGCTAAGTACGCGAAGTTCATTGAGGGTAAGCACAAAAACACTGCTTGTGTTGACACACCAACCATCACTGGTTCTCCAGACGCTTGTGATGACGCGACAACCGAAACCTACACAGTAACGACACCTCCAGCAAATCCACCAACTCAACCAACACCAAATGAACCAAATAAGCCAACTCAGCCGACACCTACGCCATCAGTACCGAATGAGCCGAATAAGCCGACACCGACTGAGCCGACTACACCACCAACTACCAATCAAACCACGCCTCCTGCTGCCACGCCGCAGCCGCAGCCAACTCCTACCGCGCCAACCACTAAGGAATTGCCTCTCACTGGTACTCTGAACACCGCTAGCGGCATCTTGGGACTTGGTGGACTGGTGAGCGTGACGTGCGCTTATGTGATGAGCCGACGCAGCTTGCGCTAATCCGCAAATAACAAATAACAAATAACTACGATAAAATCCGCGCCACAGAACCGGCGCGGATTTATTGTTGGCGGGCGAACAGTTACCGATAGTTGCCAAAGCTCAACGGGAAATCAAAATCTGCTTGATTGAGCGTCGCCATGACGGATTGCAACTCATCCTTACTGTTTGAGGTGCAGCGCACGCTGTCGCCTTGAATCTGGGTTTTTACTTTGGGGTGGGCTTCTTTCAGGAGCTTGGTGATCTTTTTGGCGTTTTCTTGGCTGAGACCGTCTTTGAACGGCACGTCTTGCCAGGCGCGCATATTGGCGGCATTGTGCGCCCCACCAAGGTCGAGCACTTTGCTGGTCATGTTGCGTTTGGCAAGCTGCCGGCCGATCATATCAATGATTGATTGTACCTGAAATTCATCGGCGCCGATGACCTTGAGGCCCTTTTTGTCTGGCAGCCATTCAACATCAGCTGGCGTCCCCTTAAAATCAAAGCGGTTGGCGATTTCCCGCACCACCAATTGATGAACGTTATTCATCTCTGGTTTATTAAATGTGCTTTCTATATCAAAACTAAATTGAGCCATAATTCCTCCTGATAATTATTATAGCAAACGCTTTTCACCGACAGGATAATTTGGTATAATCAGCTGTGAGTATGACGCCGCGATAGCTCAGTTGGTAGAGCGCATCCATGGTAAGGATGAGGTCTCGGGTTCAAGCCCCGATCGTGGCTCCATTTTGATTTTTAGAAAATTGCCGCCTATTAGGCGGTTTTTCGTAGATATTCCGCCTTTGGTCGCCCGTTGTTTGATTAGAAGGACATCTTATATGAGGTTTAGCGACTCAACGTTGCTCGCAGGGATCTATTATATTCAACCATAATAGATTGAAGCTCTGGCTTATAAGCTATATTTTTCTTATTTTTAAGATAGACTATGTTATTCCTATAATCTATTAGCAAGATATCGTCAAATTTTGTGCGCATTATGACATTGCGGTTTCGATTTTGTGTAATTTGAGCATGTTTGAATGCGTCTATATACACCATGTTTTGCCATTTATCGAACATATCATATTGTTCGGGGCTTTCAGAGAGGGATAGGGCAACAATATGATGTAGTTCAAATCCCGGTATCTTTTTTGGTATCTCATGATTTTTATAATAGTTAATCTTTTCAGACAGTGACCGCTTGCGTATTTCGACGATTTTGCCGCTTTTAGCGACAATTTTCCTTGTAGACAGAGAGCAGACTTCGCGATCTTTGTCTTTACCACTAACTTGAAAATATACGGTTTGGGAGAATCGTTCAAAGATTCGATCGTTCTTGTTCCTCCAATTATGAAAATCGCGTTGACTCGTCTTGTTGCCAGTGTATCTTTCCGGCTTCATGGTTTCTCTCAAAACATCAATGACTTGCTGTCTCTGAAAGACTGATAAGTGCCGAAACTCCTTAATTAATTTTATGCATTCATCTTTTGTAATACTGAAAGAAAAGTCATCACTTAGGTTTACTGCTGATACAAAAAACATATATTCCCACTTCGTAATGTTTTCATATCTGTAGTCGTCGTCACGTAATATCTCGAGTGTAATATCAACAAGCCCACCAAGAATAAGATCTAAAGCCTTTGACCAGATAAACCTTTGATCTAGTAGACTTGCCTTTATCAATTTTAAACCTTGATCAGTTATTGAGACGTAAGCAATGGGGGTTTGCTTGTATGGATCTGTTTTAATTTTGCTCTTATCATAACGATCAATTAGACCCATGCGATGTAGGTCAGGAAATATATTTTTTCTAATCGTATCCTGCGTGTCATTATCTACCTGTCTTGAGAAATCACTAACAAAGTTTGCATATACCGCCTCATCCGGTGTGTTTGCCGGGCGTCTACTTAAATCTTCGGTTCTGACTTTCATCAACTGTTTGTTTCGTGCAAACTTATCTAGAGTCTTGAGTAAGATAATGATTTTATTCATATCGTAAACCGTATGTTGAATCGATACGTTTCCTCTATACTTATCGTCGGCAATGCGACGGACAATGAACTCTATTGCCTTATTGCCTGGGCTGATCATTAATAAATCATCCATTATTAGATACTCCCTCAATATTTTTAATAGCCAGCTCTACATAGTCAGGATTATTGTCAGAGCAGATATAATTCCTTCCTAGTGCTTTCGCACATACAGCAGTAGTGCCACTGCCAACAAAGCAGTCCAATACTAAATCGCCCTTATTTGAGCTTGCTAAAATTATTCTTTCAATCATTTCCTTTGGCTTTGGTGTTAGATGTGACATCTTTTGAATTTTGCCATTTATTTTTTGTCTATGGCGCTCACTTGCTATATGCCACACCTCGCCGCACATTCGACCGTTAGGGTTTGGAAACCAAC
>CAUVPC010000020.1:0-11751 GCA_963553655.1 uncultured Candidatus Saccharibacteria bacterium | reverse complement strand
CCTGCTCCGCCAGCCGCAGACCCTTTTCCGCGCTATCGTACATATATTTTTTATCTGGCGACAACGCCTGAGCCGCCACATCGGTACGCAGATTCAGCTCATCGCCTAGCAGACTAGCGTAGTGCAAGTAAAACCAGGTTTCAATCAGTTTTTGCTCAACCTTCACATTATTCAATTGCGCCAAAACCTGCTGGGCCACCGAAAACCAGGCTGGCTCGTCGACCTGCTCGCTCGCTCGATTGACCAATTTCAGCATTTCATAACCAAATTGCATCCGCTCATAACTGTCCAAAATGTGCCGATAAAATTGTTGCAGCTGCGCACTGGTCAAAATCCCCAGCTCGCCGCGCCCGCGTCGCACCACCACATCGCACAGCGCAAACAGTTCAATGCCGCCCGCCAGCTTACTTTTTTCACGTCGCACACCTTTGGCGATCACGTTGCGCCGCCCCGCCGAGGTCAGCAGATGTAAAATCCGATCCGCCTCGCCGTAGTCAGTTCTCCTCAGGACGATGGCCTGCAAGCGTTCGCTTTGGCTCACGATAGCACCTCCGTCAAAGCCTGTCGCACCTGCACCGGCGTCATGGTTGATTTATCAAGCACCGCCCGCACGCCAAATGACTCCATATCATCACTGGTGATCCCAACGTTGCTACAAACAATGATGGGCAGACCAGCCAAATCCTCATGGCTTTTCAATTCATTCAGCAGCGCCATGCCCGTTTCACTCGCCAAGAGCATGTCCAGTATCAGTGCATCTGGCTTCCACTGATCAATCATTTCCAGCGCCTGTCCCGGAGAAATAACAACCCGCGAATCAGCATTTATCCCCGAAACATAGTGTTGAAGCAGCTTCGCCCACACTGGATCGTCCTCAACAATCAGCACTCGTTTCATAGCAAACTCATCTGTTGACTTATGGGTAATTCTACATAAAACGTCAGTCCATCACGGTGTCTGATCAGGCCAATGGTTCCGCCCATGGCTTTTGCAAATTGCGACGCCACATACACACCCAAGCCACTGCTGTCGGGACGCGTTCGAACCGATTTTCGCTGTTCCATCTCACTAACAAGTCGCGCATAATCCGCACGGCTCATCATCGGGCCGTAGTCACGAATCAGAATCCTCAATGTCGAGCCAATTTGGCGAATTGTCACCCGTATGGGCATATCTTTTTCGCTATACTTCAGCGAATTATTCAAAAAATTAGCCAAAATCCTTGATAATAACGCCCTGTTTGCCACCACCAAATGCTTTGCTGACTGTTTTTTCGGCCAGTCGATGGATTGACCGTACAAGCGCAGCATCGGGTGTAACTCCATGGCCATTTGTTGACACAAGGCTAATGGATTGATAGGCTCCAGAGGAAATAACGTCGGCGACAAGTGAGCCGTTTGTGCCAGATCTTGTACCAACGCCAATGACTGATCACTGATATTCGACAATTGCCGAACAATCCGACGCGTTTCAGCTTCATCTAATGATTCTTCTTCCAGTAGTAGACTCAGTTGCCTGATGAGTGCCAGCGGAGATTTCAACTCATGGGCAGCCACTGCTACACTTGGCAGCTGCCCAAATTCAGCATTATTCCATCTTACCTCCGCCATACCTGCTTACAGTATAGCAATTGGCGTGTTACTGAACAAACTTAACCGTGTCGAGAATTGCTTGAAAATCTGGCTTGAAGACGTCAGCGTCAGTAGAAAAACGAATCGTTTTGTCTCGCACTCGCATCAAGACCACTGAACCGCGCAATTCTTTAGAGAAAGCGCCGTCCAAGCGAGTAGCTGCGTTACCATTAAATTCAACGCTGCTTGAGGTCAATTCACCCTTCTTCAACTGGTTAGCATACTGACTCAACACCTTATCAAAGTCGCTGTTTAGCACTTCCAAGCGAACAGCAAAACGGCTGGTGTTTGAACGTGCTGGCGGTACAGTGCCCGGATGTAGGTACGCTTTGTAGTCACCGCGGTCAGTACCGTCTTGATCGACATATGCACTCCAGGTCTTTGGATACATAAATGAAACTCGACCAAATTCATTTGGCCCAACAAACTCAACACGTGGATTCTTAGCTTCTTCAGAAAATCGTTTCTGGTCAAGCTCTGCCTGCTCATTTTTGCCTTTGGCAACCGCACTGGCAACCTTTGCGTCAACGCCAGTCTTCTCTCGTGTGTACTCCACGAACATCCAAGCCGCCACAGCTCCAGCGATTAACGTTAACACCAAAAAACCAATCGTACCGACCATCCAGCCGTTGATTGACCCCTGTTCAAATTGTCTTCTTTTCATATCTTGCATTATAGCTTATGCTTTGTCTCCTGTAAAGTCAGGGCGTATTTCATACAGAAAATACGGACCAGCTTCTTTCAGTAGTCGGTCGTTCTTCGTGGTATCTAGCCGATAGCCATAACTGACCAATCGTAACGGTCTGCCCTGGTGGGTCGCCTGTTGCCGAGCCAATTGATAAATTTTCTTCAAATGCAGCCCTGCACCAAACGCGTATATCACCGTGATGTGTTTGGCAGGCTGCGTTGTCCACGCATTCGTCCATTTGATGCGCACGTTCTTGGCATGTTTTCTTAGCCGCCAACGAGACGCCAGCACTAAAAATGGGTTGATCTCATAGCCGATAGCTTGAGCACCAGTCCTCGCCACCTCTTGCAGTACAGCGCCATCACCTGACCCCACATCTAGCACGACGTCATCGTTGGTCAGCCTCAATTCATCCCTCAACAGTTTCTGGATATCAGTATGGCGCGTCGGCACATACGGTGCACCGATGAACGCCGTCAGTCCAAATATCAAAAATAGTATCAGCGCACAAACAATCACTACTTCCATGATGGACTACTCACCCAACACTTCAATTTCATTTTTCATATTCAGCAGCCGCTCTTCTGCCTGCTCTGCCAGTTTTTTGACAGCCAGAAACCGCTCACGCGCCTCTTCTAGCCGAAACTCATCACTGTAAAACCA
Source organism: uncultured Candidatus Saccharibacteria bacterium (assembly GCA_963553655.1). Lineage (GTDB taxonomy): Bacteria > Patescibacteriota > Saccharimonadia > Saccharimonadales > Saccharimonadaceae > Nanosynbacter. The sequence goes on along the minus strand of CAUVPC010000020.1, from coordinate 8,769 downwards.
CGCCATTTCTTTATCCAGCTGCTCTAATAGTTCGTTAATTGTTGGTTCGTTCTGCATATGCTTCAACCCTCGCTTTCATCAAAGCTTTGTTAGTTTGTATTTCAATCACTTCCCCGACTGCACAATTACCCCTGATCATAGCATACCCCCGGGCTAGTGCTAATTCTGGATCGTATTCACTAATCAACCTGATGCGTGACTGCACATCCCCCAGCAGCTCGTCAACCCGCTGACGCCAGCCGTCCAAGGCGCTACTACGCGCTGTTTGCACCAGTTCCAGCTCCGTGTTAATCGCCCGTACTGTTTGCAGCGCTGCACCGCGAAGCCGGTGCTTGATTGACCGAATCATATCTTGCTTATCCGGCAGCAACAGCTGCGCTGCATTGCTTGGCGTTGACGCTCGCACATCAGCCACAAGGTCACACAGTGTCGTATCAATTTCATGACCAATTCCTGTCAAAACCGGCACTCGACTAGACGCAAGTTTCCGCACCAGCAGCTCGTCGTTGAACACGCTCAAATCATCAGCACTACCGCCGCCACGAATCAGCACTATCACCTCTGGCAGCTCCGCCAAACTCTCGATTTTTTCAAACGCCCTGATGATCTGATCTGCCGCAGTTTCGCCCTGCACCATCACGTTCACCACGCTAAATTGAACTCCGCCCCAGCGCTCATTAGCAATTTTCATAAAATCAGCATACCCCGCCGAATTAGTACTGGAGATAACCGCCACATGCTGCGGCCGGGACGGTAACGGTCGTTTGCGAGAATCGTCAAACAGCCCCTCATCTGACAATTTTTTGCGCAGCAGTTCAAAGCTTTTGCGTAGGTTTCCTTCACCCACTGGTTGGACTGATTGCACCGTCAAACTAAACTTGCCCCAGTCGGTCACCTTTGGCACTGCCCGTACCACCACCCGCATCCCATCATGAATTGGCATTCTCAGTTGCCAAACCGTCATAAAACAATTGACCGTACCCTCATCATCTTTCAGATCAAAGAAAACGTATTTTTGGTGATTGACCTTAAAAGAGCTGACCTCACCTTCAATTTGTACTGAGCCAAAGGCCATCTCCAGCGATTGGTTGACGACCGCCAAAAATTCACTGACGCTAAATTTAGGAGTCACGGCGAGGCTTACCATATTTGATTAGCGCGTGCTGATAGAAAATATACCCGAGGACAATTGTTCCCATGAGCAAGATGACACGCGTTAGTATGATACCTGCAATGGCAATGTTTGGTGGCGTACCAGTCATACTCAAAAACAGAATCATAATCGTTTCGTACACACCTGCACCGCCTGGCGTAAAAATGATAATTCCGGCAAAGCCTGCCGCAATATAACCAATCAACAGAACCGCTGGATTGACCGAAGCCCCCAATGACCAAAAAGCCAGCATAAACATCAAAATATCAAACGATGCGTACACAATTCCCCACAAAAACGGTTTGACGATCAATCGTTTATCTTGCATCAATTCCGAAAAATCGTCGTGCATATCAGAGAAAAAAGCATCCATCTGCTCTACCTGAACCAACTGGCGTTGCATACCAAACGTCACACATTTAGTGATAGCATTAAGTCCTCGCGCAATTCGGCGCGCCGCCTTGTGCATTCTGTGACGAGAAGAAAACATGTAAATGATGGCAAAGGTCAGGCTCAGCACAACCACCACGACCAGGAAACTTGATGCCACAATATACCGGTTGATGCGGCCATCTACTGCCAAAAATACAACCGCCACGATCATCATGGCCAGCATTGACAAGAACCCTGTTACATACCTCAGCAGCTGTGCAAACGTCGAACGGGCCGAGCTCACACCCAGCCTGTTCATCCTCCATGTTGTGTAGGAAATACCGCTCACCCCGCCCGACGGAAAGATGTGATTCACCAAATTCAGTTCCAGCGCAATTCGCACCTGCTCTAGTCGCGACACGTGCTTGATGAGCTTTCTGTCGCGTAGATAAGAAAAGATCATTTCGCCACCAGCATAATACACAATGATCTGCGCCGGCAGTAATAGCGCCAACAATCCAACATTAGCCGTTCCCAGCAACTCCCACGCCCGTAGTAGCTCATGGCGCGACAAGTAGATGATTGCCGCCAAAACTAACAGTGTAATTAGACTGACGATCATGCGCGGCGATTTCAGCGTTTTCAACACCTTCGAAATTTTCCCAGAAAACATACCTCTCCATTATATCATGAGCCTGATATACTATAGATATGTTCGTAGCAATATTAGGGCGCTTGCCGAAGTTATCAATCGCAGAATTAGAAGCTATTTTTGGAAAATCACATGTTCGTGCTGTCAGCTACGGCGCCGCTATTGTTGACACTGATGAACTGTCAATCGATTCCCTTGGCGGATCACTCAAATGTGGCAAAGTCATCCACACTCTCCCAGCCGACAACCGCCCGACCCTGGAGCAAGCTTCTCATTGGATTACGCATACTTATGTCAATCAACTACTGGCAGTCGGTGGAAAAATCACCCTCGGCATCAGTTCCTATGGACTATCAACCTCGCCTCACCAGCTGCAGAAAATTGGTCTGTTGCTCAAAACTTCCATGAAAAAGCACAATGTCAGTCTGCGGCTCATCCCAAACACCACCACGGAACTATCGACCGCCACCTCACATAACAATAAGCTTGGGCTCAGCCCTAAAAAACGCGAATTATTCATCATCAAGACCGATGACGGCGCCATCATAATTGCTGAAAGTAATGGCGCGCAAAACATCACCGCTTATGCCCGCCGTGACCGCAACCGGCCACGCCGTGACGCATTCGTCGGCATGTTGCCGCCAAAATTAGCACAAATCATGGTGAATTTAGCCGTCGGCAACGCCACAAAAGCAACCATTCTTGACCCTTTTTGCGGCACAGGCACCGTTCTCCAGGAAGCTTTGCTCAAAGGGTATGACGTCTGCGGTAGCGACCTCAGTCAAAAAATGATTGATTATACGACAGAGAACCTAGCTTGGCTACAAAGCAAATACCATATCACCGGCACGGTACGTAGCCTCGAACAAGCTGACGCCATGACTCATCAGTGGACAGAGGGTCAACAGCTTGATGCCGTGGTCTGCGAAACCTACCTTGGACAGCCCTTCTCTGCGCCACCAAGTTCCAAAAAGCTCCATGAGGTCACTGGTAATTGCAATCACATCATCACCAACTTTTTACGCAATATTCACAGTCAACTTAGGCCCGGCACCACACTGTGCATCGCTGTACCTGCTTGGCGTGATGCCAACCGCAAACTAACCCATCTACCGCTCGTCCAAAACCTAGAAGCACTCGGCTATACCCTACAGCAACCACCTCTCATCTACTCCCGATCCGACCAAGTCGTAGTGCGTGAAATATTGCTACTAAAAACCGCCTAACTTCTTGACATTACACTAGTAGTGGTCTATACTAGTAAGGATTGTTTATAGAAACTATAAGGAGTTTAGCAAATGTCAAAGGTTAAAGCTGGTAGTGCAAGCAAGAACATCCACAACAATGCTGGTCAGCGTTTGGGTGTGAAACGCTTTGGCGGCCAAAAAGTCAATGCTGGTGCAGTATTGGTGCGTCAAACTGGTGCTACCAAGATCGCTGGTTACGGCACATACATGAGCCGTAACTACACTATTCACGCAGCTAAAGACGGCGTGGTTAGCTTTAAGAAAGTCAAAAAGCAGAAATTTACTGGTAAAACCGAACGCCGCACACAAGTTCGCGTAGACTAAGCCTAAAAAACCTCAGCCTACTACAGGCTACCATCATAAAAATAGTCGCTTCCATGGCGACTATTTTTATATGCTAACTATGGTTATTCTGTCATCCCCAAGTGGTGCTTCACCCGCGCAACTACATCACCAATGACAACTTGCGACTTCACCAAGTATTCGTCAACTCCCAAGCCTTCAGCTCGTTCTTTGTCCTTTGGTTGACTCAGCGCCGTCAACATGATGATACGTACATTAGCAGTTTCTGGCGTATTGCGCAAAATGTCCAATACGTCAAAACCACTGATTTTTGGCATCATAGCGTCCAGCAAAATCAAATCTGGCTTATATTCAACGGTTGCGGACAGTGCATCTTCGCCATTATGCACTTCCTTAATATCAAAGCCTTCTAGCTCTAGCCTGGCGCGATATACAGCAGCCAGCGCCATGTCGTCCTCTACTAATAATATTTTCCTCTTTGCGTTCATACTATCTTTATTCTAACGCCCACATCAGAAAAACACAAGCGTTTACCAGGATAGCTTTTTGGCAGCGTCCATCTGTGGATCTTTGCCAAAATTCATATCATTAGCGGTCAAACCCACCTTCTCGTCCGGCTCAATACCTGTCTTATCAATGGTACGACCCTTCGGTGTATACCAGCGCGCTTCGGTAACTTTGAGTTGCGCACCATCGCGCAATTTTATGAGCTGCTGCACACTACCCTTGCCGTAACTCTTTTCTCCCAGCAGTTTCGCCTTGCCATACTCTTGTAGTGCGCCCGCTACTATTTCACTAGCGCTAGCACTTGATCCATCAATCAGCACGACTGTTTTAATATCTTGCAGTAGTGGCTTGCCTGTTGATTTGACTGTTTTGACAACCTTGTCGCCACGCCGCTCCGTCATGATGTCTTGGTTGTCCAGCCACAGCCCAGCCAGCGCCTGAGCCGCCGTCACCGTTCCGCCAGGGTTACTGCGAAGATCTACGATAACCTTCTGGACATTATTTTGCTTGAAAGCTTCGGCCGCTGCACGCGCCAACGTACCCGTTTCTTCACCAAATCGGTACACTTTCAAAATACCAACGCCATCAACAATATCATGCTCCACGGCTGGTGCAGTGATTTGCTTACGAGTCATCGATATTTCCAGCCGCTGATAATTACGAAGTACTTGCAGTTTCACCGTGGTGTTTATTTCCCCACGTATCTTTTCCACTACCTGCTCAGTTGTAGCATCTGCCACCGAGTTACCATTCACCGCTGTAATGATATCACCAGCCTTCACTTGAGCTTCCTCCGCTGGACTATTTCGTAGCACCCTGACGACTGTCGGCCGATTATTTCTCAAACCAATCTCCGCGCCGATGCCGCCACCAATATTACCATTCAGGCTTTTCTCAAATTCTTTGGCCTCCTCAGCGTCCATGAATGTCGTGTACGGATCGCCAGTAGCCGCCACCAGACCGCGACTCGCGCCATTGATCAATTTATCAGTATCCAGATTTCCATCGTACTGTGCTTTCAGTTGTCGATACGTCTCTTGAATCCGCTCCGTATCAAGCCGCTCGGCGCTATATCGCACACCAAGCTTTGGTGCAATCGCCGCAAATATCTGATCCGACCGTGCACCCGCGATAAAACTAACCACTGCTATAACTACCGCCCACGCAAACAGCTGAGCGTTTCGTGTTTTCTCCTTGCTCATAGGACTATTATAGCATGAGCGGCATCAAATCTTAGAAGTAGATGTAGACAAGTCCAGACGATGAGCGCTTATAATTGCGGTACAGACCATCCCAGCCCAAGTTATAGTCACTAACCGTAATGGTGCCGTCGCCGTTTACCGACTCAACATACATCACGTGACCATATGCACCACCCATTATCACCGCTGCTGCCCCTGCTCGTGGGGTGCTGCCGTTCGAAATACCATGACGAGCTGTGGTTGATGGCCACTGGTTAGCGTTACCGGCCCCGCCGAAATGCGGCACGTAGCGACCAGTACTGTGAACCTTCCAAGCAACGTAACTCACACACTGACGGGTATACAACCCCCATGGGTCGACATAGGCATCCAACGGCGCATTTGCCCAAGCACCTGGGTAGCCACCACCACCAGGCGTACCAGATGGCACGCTACCTCGTGGCAAACTACGCAAGTTTTCTGCAGCCTGCTGTTCACGTAATTTCGCAATTTCACCATTACGCTGTGACGCCAAAGATGAGTAAGCTGCCTGGTCATTCTTTGTATCATTCACTAATTTCGCCTGTTCAGCCTGCTTAGCCGCCATTTGAGCCTTTTGAGTTTCCTGGTCCTTCAGTGTACGCTCAACGGCCGCCTTATTGTCCTGCAACTTCTTTTGCAGACGCTTGATTTCCTTGATTTTGTCATTCAGTGAGCCCTGCAAACTACTGCGCTGTTCTTGCTTGTCGATAAAATCACCGATGTTCTCTGAGCTAGCCAGCATTTCCAGTGGAGAAATCTGATCGTCAACATACATATCAGACAAGATCTGACCCATTGTCTTACGATTCCTGTTGATAGCCGCTTCGTTATTTTTGATCTCTTCCTTTAGTGAATCGATCTTATTTTGGCTTTCAATGATTTGAGATTGCAACGCGTTCACCTGCGCGGTCAAACGGTTCAATTCCTCTTCCAGAGTCGCCGCCATCTCACCCAAGCGAGCCGCCTGCGAATTGTAGTTATTGGCTTCTTGTTGTTTAGCTCTAATTTCTGCCTCATAATCTCGCGCAAAAACCGTGCCAGCGGTCTGAAAAATCCCTGCTCCGGCAACGACGGCAGCCATCACCACCAAGGCTACTTTGGTGGCTTGTTTGTGCGAAACTGGTGTGGTGGACCGTTGCTTCATACTATATATCATAATAGCATAAGCACTATCCACATGTCAACCAAGTTTTATGTGACTTAAATCTTGAGGTATTTATGGGTCGCAACCCATGACGAAATCGTACCAATCAGCCCACCAATGACGATCATAGCCAGTAGCACCAGCCCAACATACGGTGTCAGATCCTGAAGTAACGTATCAATTGGCAACCATTTACGCATCGGCTCCTTGGCAAACACCAACAGTCCATAGCCCCCCGCCGTAGCGATCACCGCAGCGATAAATCCATACATAATCGCCTCAACCACAAACGGTCCGCGAATAAAACTGCGCTCAGCACCGATGAGCTTCATCATCTGGATCTCGCTCTTACGGTTGAAGATGGCCATACGAATAGTGTTAAACACCACCAGTGAAGAAATTAGCACAAACACCACAGTGGCAATCGATCCACCAATGCTTGCCACACGCACCCAACCACCGATTGTTTCAATGGCCTGGCGGCGATCACCAGTGAATGACGGTTGTCGACGCTGATCTTTGTTGGCAAGATACGTTTCATCAGTCCCCACAAAATGCTTCAGCGAAGAATAATTATTCAGGTCTTTCACTGAAACCTGCAGTGTCGCCGGTAGCTCGTTGCTTGCTTCACGAATAGCTTCCAGCGCTTCTACATTGTCTTTATAACGCTGAGCCTGTTCGTGGCGTGCCTGCTCCGCAGAAATGTACGTCACTCCTGTTACGTTATCCAATTTTTTGATCTTATCTGTCAATTCGTTGACGGTTTTTTCAGGCACGGATCCTTTGAGATAAATTGAAATATTTGCCTTTTGAGTGATGGTCTCCGTTGTATTTACCAAGATACGCTGTGCCGCCACAGTCACAAAGATAATCAGCAAAGTCACGCTCATAACCGCCGTCGCTGCGACTGTCAACCAAGCATTACGGCTAAAATTATTAACACCATAGCGCAGCATACGAACAAAAGCTAATGTCCGCCGCTGCTTCATTTTGTTGCGCTGCATCGCTTTTACGTTTGCGTTTGTCTTTTTCTTGGCCATTATTGCTTATATGTTCCTCTCGCCTGGTCAGACGTAATTTTACCGTGATCGATGGTAATCACCCGTCGTTTCAACTTATTCACAATATCAACATTGTGCGTCGTCAGCAGCACTGTGGTGCCATATTTATTAATCTTCTCCAGCAAGCGCACAATATCCCAGCTGTGCTTAGGGTCCAGGTTACCGGTCGGCTCGTCAGCGATCAAAATCTTCGGCTGGCGCACCACCGCCCTGGCGATCGCCACTCGCTGACGCTCACCACCAGATAACTGATGTGGGAAGTTCTTTTCCTTGCCTTTAAGTCCAACTAGTTCAATGACTTTTGGCACGGTCGATTTGATTTCACGGTTGGTCATCCCAGCAATTTCGAGCGCAAAAGCCACATTTTCAAACACCGTTCTGTTTGGCAAAAGCTTAAAGTCCTGAAAGACGACGCCAATTTTTCGGCGCAGCAGCGGAATGTGCTTGTCTTTGAGCGTGTCGTAATCAATGCCGCCAACAACAATTTTGCCACTTGAAGGCTTTTCTTCACGCGTTAATAATTTCAATAATGTTGATTTACCAGCACCGCTCGTACCAACCAAAATGACAAATTCCCCGGCCTTCACATGCACGCTAACGCGGTTGATGGCAGGCTTGCCTGTTTTGGTGTAACTCTTTGTAACCCTATCCAACAGAATCATACAGTACTAGTGTAACACTTTTTGTCAAAAAGCGCGAACATAATGCTTCTGCTCTAGAGCTAATCTTTGAGGCTCAAGTCAAATGTCGAAAAATCCAGGTTCTCCAAAGTAGTCGTTGGTTGCTTTGCAATACGACGATTTTTGTTTGCTTTGGTTTCCTTGTCTGCACCAGCAAAAATCTCATTGCGCTCGCGGTAGAGCGTGCTCAGCTCACTCAGCAAATCTTGAATGTGAGAATCAATTTCCTGAACTTTTTGAAAATCCAACACCTTCATAATCAAATGATAGCACTTGATTGCTAAAAAGTCAAGGATATTTGGTGGCTAAATATTACTCGTCTTTTGACGCATTTTGGCTAAGAAACGCCGTCATAAAATCATCAATCTTACCATCTAGCACGCCCTGCGTATCCCGGTCTTCATGTTTAGTCCGAGTATCTTTCACG